>CAZJNX010000168.1:4862-10702 GCA_964547415.1 uncultured Hyphomicrobiales bacterium | reverse complement strand
CGTGGCCGGGATCGTTCGCCGCCCCTCGGCCGGCATCGGCCTGGGCGTCGGCCGCGTGGCCCTGGTGGCGGGCCTTCTCGGCGCGCTCGGCCATCTCGGCGCGGACCTCGGCGGCGAGGTCCTCGAAGTGCTCGTAGGCTTCCGCGCCCGCCCGGCGGAACTCCTCCCACGCGGTGGCCCCCGTCGCGATGGCGGCGCGGGTGAGGGGCCGGCCCGCCCGGGCGAGCGAGCGGCCGAGGCCCGGCACGAGCATCACCGCCGCCGCGGCGACGGCCGCCCCCAGGAGAAAGGATCCTCTCGCCATGTCGCCTCCCATGCGCCCGATGCGCGCTGTCCCGTTCGAGCCGACACCTGATCGACCCGACAGGCGTTGACAACCCTCAACGGACGGCGGGAGGGCCGGGCGGGGGTGGCCCGGTGTCGGAGGCGCGAGGCTCGCGCCCGGCCCGGAGGGGTCGGCTCCGGCGGAATGTCGGCCTCTTCGTCCCATCGGCGGCCTGGACCTTCGGCGGCCGGGCGGCCACGGCGGCGTGCCGTCCGCCGTCCCGGGGACTGCCCCGTCGCGGATCTTCGGCACCTTGCGGCCCTTGCCCTGGCCGGGCGTGCGGGCGTCCGCGATGCGGCGGGCGGCGCGCGCGCCGGTCACCGGACGGCGGCGGCGCGCCGCGGAAAGACAAGCGGATCACGCCCCTTCCGGCGCCCCTGCACCGGCACCCGGTCGCGCGGGCGGCGTGCCCTCCTGCGAACGCGATTGCGAACCAGTTGCAAGAGGCTTGACTGGTTGCGAATGGTTCCCATAATCATTCCAAACGGACGATGAACGATGGACGATGGACGATGGACGATGGACGATGGACGACGGACGGCGGGCGTCGCCCCGGTAACGGGCCGTTCCGTCCAAGGGGAGCGGAAAGGAAGCAAGCGGATGCTGAACCGACGGACTGTCTTCGCCCTGGCGGCGGGCCTCGCCATGACGGCCGCCGCGACGGCCAGCGTCGCGGACGAGGCCGCGGAGGAGACGGTGGAGGTGGTGACGACCACCGGCATGATCGCCGACGCCGCGCGTGAGGTCGGCGGCGACCTCGTCACCGTCGAGGCCCTGATGGGCCCGGGCGTCGACCCCCATTCCTACCGCCAGACCCGGTCGGACATCGTGGCCCTGGCCAACGCGGACCTCGTCCTGTGGCACGGCCTCTACCTCGAGGCCCAGCTCGAGGACTTCCTTCTCGAGCTCGCCGAGGACAACGAGGTCGTCGCCGTGGCCGAGGCCCTGCCGGAAAACCTCCTCATCGGGCACGAGGACTACGCGGGCAAGTACGACCCCCACGTGTGGATGAACCCGAACCTGTGGGCGCGCGTCGTCCTCGTGGTGCGGGACGCCCTCGTCGAGGTCGACCCGGACAACGCCGCCACCTACGAGGCGAACGCCGAGGCCCACCTCGCGGAGCTGCGCGACCTCGCCCGCTACAAGCAGGACGTCCTGTCTTCCGTGCCCGCGGAGAGCCGCGTCCTCCTCACCGCCCACGACGCCTTCAACTACTTCGGCTCCGCCTACGGCTTCGAGGTGGTCGGCATCCAGGGCATCTCGACCGAGAGCGAGGCGGGCCTCGCCCGCATCGCCGCGCTCGTCGACATGCTGGTGGAGCGGGACATCGGCGCCGTCTTCGTCGAGACCTCCGTGTCGGACCGCAACGTCCGCGCCCTGATCGAGGGCGCCGCGGCGCGGGGCCACGAGGTTGTCGTCGGGGGCGAGCTCTACTCCGACGCGATGGGCGAGCCCGGCACCTACGAGGGGACCTACCTCGGCATGATCGACCACAACGCCACCGTCATCGCCAACGCCCTCGGGGGCGAGGCGCCCGAGCGCGGCATGGCCGGCCGCCTCGCGGGCAGCTGACCATGACCGGGATGACGGCCGACGCCATAGACCTCGCCGCCACGGACGGGCGCGCCTTCGGCGCGCCCGCCCCCGCGGACAGCCCGCTCGCCGTGCGCGGCCTCACCGTCTCCTACGGCGACAAGCCGGCCGTCTTTTCCGTCGACGCCACCTTCCCGGACCGGGCCATGTCCGCCATCGTCGGCCCGAACGGAGCGGGCAAGTCCACCTTCCTCAAGGCGTGCCTCGGCGTGGTGCCGCGCCTGTCGGGCGAGGTGACGGTCCACGGCCGCCCGCTGAGGAAGGCGCGGGCGCGGATCGCCTACGTCCCCCAGCGGGCGAGCGTCGACTGGGATTTTCCGACCACCGTCATGGACGTGGTCCTCATGGGCCTTTACCGGCGCGTCGGCCTCCTCGGCCGCATCGGCCGGCGGGAGCGGGCGACGGCGCTCGCGTGCCTGGAACGGGTCGGCATGGAGGATTTTTCCGCCCGCCAGATCGGCCAGCTGTCCGGCGGGCAGCAGCAGCGCGTCTTCCTCGCCCGCGCCCTCGCGCAAGGCGCGGACCTCTACCTCCTCGACGAGCCGTTCGCGGGCGTGGACGCGGCCACCGAGCGGGCGATCATCGACGTGCTGAAGGGGCTGAAGGCGGAGGGGAAGGCGGTCGTCGCCGTCCACCACGACCTGTCGACGGTGCCCGCCTATTTCGACCACGTCTTCCTCGTGAACGTGCGGCGGATCGCCGAGGGGCCCGTCGCCACCACCTTCACGGCCGAGAACCTCCAGGCGACCTACGGCGGTCGCCTCGCCACCGCCCACGTGGAGGAACTCGCCCTCCCGGGCGGAGCGGCATGACGGGTCTCCTCGACCCGCTCCTCCTGTCGGCGGGCTACAACGCCGCCCTCGTCGCCATCGGGGCGAGCCTCCTGGGCTTCGCCGCCGGGGCGTCCGGCACCTTCCTCTTCCTGAGGAAGCGCGCCCTCGTCTCCGACGCCATGGCCCACGCCACCCTGCCGGGGGTCGGGCTCGCCTTCATCGTCATGGTGAGCCTCGGCGGCGACGGGCGGAACCTGCCCGGCCTCCTCCTCGGCTCGGCGGCGACGGCGCTCGCCGGCCTCCTCGCCGTCGAGTGGATGGCCCGCCGCACCCGCCTGTCGGAGGACGCGGCGATCGGGGCGGTGCTGTCGGTCTTCTTCGGGCTCGGCGTCGTCCTCCTCACGGTCATCCAGACCATGTCCGCGGGCCGCCAGGCGGGGCTGGAAGACTTCCTCCTCGGGGCGACGGCCGGGATGCTGTTCGAGGACGCGGTGGTGATCGCCCTCGGCGGGTCCCTCGCCGTCGCCGTCGCCTTCCTGTTCCGCCGGCCCATGACCCTCGTCGCCTTCGACCCGGAATACGCCGCGGCGAGCGGGGTCGACGTCGGCAAGGTCGATCTCGTCATGATGGGCCTCGTGATGGCGGTGACGGTGATCGGGCTGAAGCTCGTGGGCCTCGTCCTCGTGGTCGCCCTCCTCATCATCCCGCCCGTGACGGCCCGCTTCTGGACCGACCGGGCGAGCCGCGTCATGTGGGCGGCCGGCGGCCTCGGCGCCCTGTCGGGGTACCTCGGCGCGGCGATCTCCGCCTCCGCGCCCGCGCTCCCGACGGGGCCGATCATCGTCCTCGTCGCGGCGGCGCTGTTCGTCCTGTCCCTCCTGTTCGCGCCGCGCCGGGGCGTCCTCGCCGCCCTCGTCCATCGCGTGCGCTTCGAGCGGCGGGTCCACCGCCGGCAGGGCCTCCTCGCCCTGTCCCGGGGCGAGCCGATCCACGACGCCCTCACCCTGAAGGTCCTGCGCCGGGCGGGCCTGATCCGCCCCGATGGGGTCGCGACCGACGCCGGCCGGGCGGAGGCGGCGAAGGCCGCGCGGGACGAGCGGCGCTGGCAGGTGGCGCGGGAGGTCCACAACGACACCGCCCTCACCGGCCGCTACGACGGCCTCACCCCCATCGAGGCGGTCTTCACCCGGGACGAGATCGCCGCCTTCGACGCGCGCCTCGGTCCGCCCCGCCTCGTCGCCGGGGAGGGAGCGTGATGGGCGCAGAGTTCGTCCAGTTCAGCCTGACGCCCATCCTGATCGGGGTCCTCGCGTCCGTCGCCTGCGCGCTGCCGGGCAACTTCCTCGTCCTGCGCCGCCAGGCCCTCATCGGCGACGCCATCAGCCATGTGGTGCTTCCGGGCATCGTGGTCGCCTTCCTCGTGACCGCCTCCGTCGCCGCGGTGCCGATGCTCCTCGGCGCGGCGGGCGCGGCCGTCGTCGCCGCCGTCCTCATCGAGGCGGTGAAGCGGCTCGGCCGGATCGAGCCGGGGGCGGCCATGGGCGTCGTCTTCACGGCGATGTTCGCGGGCGGCGTCCTCATCCTCGAGAGAAGCGACACATCGAGCGTCCATCTCGACGTGGAGCACGCCCTCATGGGCAACCTCGAGAGCCTCGTGTGGCTGAAGGCGGACGGGTGGGGCTCCCTCCTCAACCCGGAAGCGCTCGCCGCCCTGCCGCCCGAGCTCGGCCGGATCGCGCTCGCGGCCCTGTTCGTGACGGTCCTCGCGGTCCTGTTCTGGCGCCCGCTCAAGATATCCACCTTCGACGAGGGCTTCGCCGAGGCGCTGGGCCTGCCGACGGGGATGATCGGCTTCTGCCTCGTCGTCGTGTCGGCAATCGCGGCCGTCGCCGCCTTCGACGCGGTCGGCTCCATCATCGTCATCGCCATGTTCATCTGCCCGCCCGCGGCGGCACGGCTGATGACCAACCGCCTCGAGCGGCAGATCCTGTGGTCCGTCGCCTTCGCGGTGGTCTCGGCCGTCCTCGGCTACGTCCTCGCGGGCTACGGGCCGCTCTGGCTCGGCGGGCGGGACGCGGTGAGCGCGGCGGGCATGATCGCCACGGTCTCGGGCGTCCTCCTCGCCCTCGCGTGCCTCTTCGGTCCCCACCGCTCGCGCGTCGGCGCCGCCCGCGAGACCGCCGCCTGAACGCTTCAGGGGGCGAGGCGGCGGCCCTCGGCGGCCGAGCGGTAGACGGCGTCCTCCACTTCGAGGTTGCGAAGGTAGGCCGCCCCGTCGTTCTCGAGCGGCGCCCCGTCGAGGAGGTGGGCGACGACGTGGGCCTGGAGAGCGAACACGGCGTCGCCCGCAAAGCCGCGGTTCTCCCAGGGGTAGGGGTGGGCCCGCTCCTCGTTGGAGCCGAAGGCGCGGCGGAAGAGCCGCCCGTCCCCGTCGAGGCGGATCGCGCCCGCCGACCCGTCGAGCCAGAACTCGCCCATCACGAGGCGGCGGTTCTCCGCCACGTGGTCCGACAGGCGGTTCCCGTCGAAGACGGACCGCACCCCGCCCTCGTGGGCGAGCACCAGGACGCCCGCGTCCTCCCCTGCGATCGCCGGGTTGAGGCGGCGAAGGTCCGCGTAGACGGATGCGGCTTCGCCCGCGAGGAAGCGGAAGACGTCGATGAAGTGGATCGCCGTCTCGTGGACGAGGAAGCGCTCCATGGTCTGGAAGTAGGGTTGCCGGTCGAGGTAGGCGTCTTTGCCCTGACCGTCGCCCGGGCGCAGGCGGAAGGACAGGCCGTAGACCTCGCCGAAGGCGTCTTCGTCGAGGAGGCGGCGGATCTCCCGGTACCAGGGCTGGAAGCGGAAGTTCTCGTGGACGGCGAGCACGATCCCCGCCTCCTGGGCGAGCGCCACCGCCTGCCGCGCCTCGGCGAGGGAGCGGGTGAAGGCCTTCTGGCAGACCGCGTTCACCTTCTCGGCGGCGGCGAGGGCCACGAGCTCCCGGTGGGCGGCGGGCGGGGCGATGATGTCGAGAAGGTCCGGCCGCTCCCGCGCCACCATCTCCGCGGCGTCCGCGTAGGCCCGCTCGGCGCCGAACGCCCGCGCGAACCCTTCCGCCTTCTCCCGGTCGCGGTCGCACACGGCGACGAGGCGCGCCCGCGGCATCC
>CAZJNX010000168.1:0-4852 GCA_964547415.1 uncultured Hyphomicrobiales bacterium | reverse complement strand
GGGCGAAGTAGCCCGCCCCGACGGTGGCGACGCGGATCTCGGTCCCCATCGCCCCCGCCTCAGGCCGTCTCGACGGCGGCGAGCACCGCGTCCGTCACCGCCCGCGTCCCCGCGCTCCCGCCCCGCTCGGCCGTCACCAGGGACCCGCCCGCGAAGGCCGCATCCACCGCGCGGGCGACGAGGCGGCCCGCCTCGACGGTCCGTTGCGCGCCCGCGCGCCGGCCGAGCCAGTCGAGCATCATGCCGGCCGACAGGATCGCGGCCACCGGGTTCGCCCGGCCCGTCCCCGCGATGTCCGGCGCGCTGCCGTGGGCGGGCTGGAAGACGGCGCGGGCCTCGCCCACGTCGGCCGACGGCGCGTAGCCCATGCCGCCGACGAGCCCGGCGGCGAGGTCCGACAGGATGTCGCCGAACATGTTCTCCGTGACGAGGACGTCCACGTCCCACGGCCGGGTGACGAGGAGGAGCGCGGCCGCGTCCACGTAGACGCGGTCGGCGGGCGTCTCGGGGAAGCGGGCGGCCGCCTCGTCGAACACCTTCCGCATGAAGGCGAAGGAGGTGAAGACGTTCGCCTTGTCGACGAGAGCGACGCGGCCCGGTCGGCCCTCGCCGCGCCGGCGGGCGGCCTCCCGGAAGGTGAGGTCGAAGAGCTTCTCGCACACCGGGCGGGTGATGACGAGGGTGTCCCGGGCGACGGCGTCGTCCTCCACGGTGCCGCGCCCGCGGGAGGCGAACAGGCCCTCGGTCGATTCGCGCACCAGGAGGAGGTCGATCTCCCGCGCCCGCCGGTCGGAAAGGACGGGCGCGACGCCCGGGATCGCCCTGACGGGCCGCAGCCCCGCGTAGAGGTCGAAGGCGAAGCGCAGGTCGAGCTGGGGGCTCGCCTCCGTGCCGTCGGGGGTGCGCACGTCCGGAAGGCCCATGGCGCCGAGGAAGATCGCGTCCGCCGCCTCCGCTTCCCTGAGGCCCGCCTCGGGCAGCGCCACGCCCGTCTCCCGGTAGAGCCCCGCGCCCGCCCGGATCTCGCGGGTCGCGAGGCGCCCGCCGCCGGTGCGCGCGAGCGCGGCTTCGGCGACCGCGAGGGCGGGCGGGGTCACCTCGGTGCCGATCCCGTCGCCGGGCAGGACGGCGATCCTGTAGTCCTGTGCCACGGTCATCCTCCCTTCGCCGGACCCATCGTCCGACCGATGCGCGCGGGCGTGCCCGGCGGGCAAGCCCGCGCCATGCCCGTCAGGCTGATTTTCGCCCCGCCGGCGCCTCACCCGGCGGCGAGGAGCGCGCGGAGGATCGTCTCGCCGTGGCGGACGGGGAGCGACAGGTGCCCCTCGCCCTCCACGGTCCGCCGCCGCGCGCCCGGCACGGCGTCCACGATCGCCGCGGCCATGGCGACGGGCACGGTCTCGTCCGCCGTGCCGTGCCAGGCGGTGAGGGGGCGGGAGACCTCCGACAGGCAGAAGCCCCAGGGCCGCGCGACGAGTGACAGCTCCTCCACCGCCGCGGGCGGGCCCTGCCGGAACGCCTCGCCGATCGCCGCCAGCATGGTGGCGTGAACGTGCGGCCGCTTCAGGACGGCGGCGTCGGGCGGCGCCGTGCCGCCGAGGCGGAAGGCGAGGGCCGGACGGCGGGCCACGACGCGGGCGAGGGTGCCGTAGCCGATCCGGAAGGCCCGGGGGGCGCGGCGGGCGAGGGCGAAGGCGAGGCGGGCGGTCGGGCTCATGGCGTCGATCGCCGCCCGCTCCGTCGGCGGTCCGAGCCCGGCCACCGTCGCGACCGCCGCCACCCGCTCCGGCCGGAGGGCCGCGGTGGCGAGGGCATAGGGCGCGCCGCCCGAGGCGCCGAGGATGCGCGCCGTCCCGATGCCGAGGGCGTCCAGAAGGCCCGCCACGTCGGCCGGGAAATCGGTGACGGCGCGCCCGGGGAGCGGGTCCGACAGGCCGACGCCGGGCCGGTCCGGCGCCAGCAGGCACACGCCCGCGGCACGGGCGGCCTCGTGGTAGAGGCGCCCCTCGTGGCGGCTCGACGGGAAGCCGTGCAGGAAGACGACGGGCGCGCCCGACGGCTCGCCGAGGGTGGCGAGGCCGAGGGCGCGCCCGTCCGGCAGGGCGATCCGGCGGGTATCGGCCGCCTCCGCCGGGGCGGCCGGTGAGGAGGCCACGGCGGCCGTCACATGGTGGTGACGATGTCGCAGGCGGCGAGGGTGATTTGCAGCTCGCCGTCCTGGTTCTCGCCGCCGGGCGCGACGCGCAGGTCGCAGCGGCTCGTCGAGTGGAAGACGACCGGTCCGCGGCGCCGCTGGCCGCGCGCTCGCCGCCGCTCTCCCGGGCCCTCGCCCGCGGCCGGCGTCGTCGCCTCGTCCGCCTCCATCGCGTCCTCGTCGTCGAGCGCCATGTCCTCGTCGAAGACCTCGCCGGCGTCGGCGGCCCGGCGCTGGCCGCCGGCACCGGCCCTGCGGCCCGGCCCGCGGCGGGGCATGCGGACCATCCCGCTCTCCTCCACCACCACGCTGGCGCTCGCCTCGCCGTTCGGCAGGATGGTGACGCGCAGGACCTCCATGGAGGCGTCGTAGTCGGAAAGGCCCATGGCGGCCATGGGGCCGGCGCCGCCCCCGTCCCGGTTGCGGCCGCCGCCGCGGCCCGGGCCGCGGCCCATGCCGGCCGGGCGCATCATGCCCATGCCCATGAAGCGCGCGAGGTCGCGCCGGTCGAACGTGGCCTGGTAATTCACGACGGGACCGCGCCCGGCGATGACCGAGCCGCTGACGGCGAAGGTGGCGCGCGGGGCGATGTGGGTGCGGTACCACTGCATGATGCCGCGCCAGTCGCCGTCCGCGACGGCCTCCTGCGCCCGGTCCGCGAGCGGCTCGAGGAAGCCGCGGACCTCCGCCTCGGTGAGGCTGTCCTGGGCGCCCGCGGGCCCGGCGAGGGCGACGGCGCCCGCGGCGAGGGCGGCGGCGAGGCCGCGCGCGGCGCGGCGGCGGATGGTGGGGGACGGTCTCATCAGGTTCTCTCCCGGATGGGGTGCGGCGGCAGGAAGCGGCCCGCCGGTGCCGCGGGCGCGACCCGCATGCACGATAGCCGTTCCGCCTCCGGCGGACGTTGACGTTTGTCGGCGGTCCGTCCTGCGGGAAGACGGCTGGACAAGCCGGGCCGCCGGTGCCAGCCTCCCGCCTCCCTCGGACACCGACCGGACCGCCACGCGCGCCATGACCCTACCGACGTACCTCACCGTCGCCCGCATCGCGGCGGTCGCCCTGGTGGCGCTGGCGCTGCTGGTGCCGGCCGACTGGGCGCGGTGGACGGCGTTCGCCCTCTTCGTGGCGGCGGCGGCGACGGACTGGCTCGACGGCTACCTCGCCCGGAAGCTCGACCAGGGCTCGGACCTCGGGCGGATGCTCGACCCGATCGCCGACAAGATGCTGGTGGCCGTCGCCCTCCTCATGCTGGTGGCCGACGGGACGATCCCCACCGTTCACGCCCTCGCCGTCGCCCTCATCCTCGCGCGGGAGGTGTTCGTCTCGGGCCTGCGCGAGTATCTCGGCGGGTCCGGGGTCGTCATCGCGGTGAGCGGGCTCGCCAAGTGGAAGACGACGCTCCAGCTCGTCGCCACGGGCTTCCTGATCGCCGCGCCGGTGGCGAACTTCGGCGCCTTCATCGCCTGGTGGATCGGGGTCACGCTCCTGTGGCTCGCCGCCTTCGTGACGGTGGCGACCGGCGTCGACTACCTGCGCGGCAGCCTCAAGCACCTGATGCCGGCCAGCGCGGCCGGCGGAGACGGACGGACGGAATGAAGCTGAAGTATTTCGCCTGGGTGCGCGAACGGGTGGGTTTGCCGGAGGAGGAGGTGGACCTTCCCCCGGAGGTGGAGACGGCGGGCGACCTCATCCGCTGGCTCGCGGGCCGCGGGGAGGGGTACGCCCACGCGCTGGAGCGGCCGGAGGCGATCCGCGTGGCCGTCGACCAGGCCCACGTGCCCCAGGAGGCGAGCGTCAGGGCGGCGCGGGAGGTCGCGCTCTTCCCGCCCATGACGGGGGGCTGAGGGCGATGGACGGGGGCGCGGCCGGCCCCCTCGTCGATGTCCGCGTGACGGGCGAGCCGTTCGACCTCGCCGCCGAGGTGGCGCGGGTGACGGCGGAGCGGCACGACGTCGGCGCCGTCGTCACCTTCACGGGGCTGTGCAGGGACGAGGGCGGGCGCCTTGCCGCCCTCGAGATCGAGCACTACCCGGGCATGGCGGAGGCCGAGATCGGCCGCATCGCCCGGGAGGCGGCGGAGCGCTGGCCGCTGACGGCCCTCGTCGCGGTCCACCGCCACGGGCCGATCCGGCCGGGTGAGGACATCGTCCTCGTGGTGGCGGCCTCGCGCCATCGGGAGGCCGCCTTCGAGGCCGCCCGTTTCCTGATGGACTACCTCAAGACCAGCGCCCCGTTCTGGAAGAAGGAGCACCCGGTGGACGGGGCGGACGGCGGCTGGGTGGAGGCGAAGGCCGCGGACGACGCGGCGGCCGCCCGCTGGCGCCGCTGACCGGGCGAGGGCGGCTACTCGGCCGACAGCCATGCGAGAGGCTCGCGCCGGGCGTGGGCCGCGTCAAGGCACGCCTTCGGCTCGTTGGCCTTGACCCGGCCCACGCCCGGCGCGGTTTGGGAAGGGTCGGCTCCGGCGGAATGTCGGCAGAGTCGTCCCACCAGCGGAATGGACCGGCGACGCGGCAGCGCCGCGAGCTGGACGGCGTGCGTCGGCGAGATGGCCCGACCGCGGCCGGCGATCGGGACGTTTGCAGGCTGCGGCGGACGGCGAGCAGCCGGGGGGCAACTGTGTTTTTTGAGCTCGGGCTCACCAAGGCGAGGTCGATCCAC
>CAZJNX010000167.1:0-10754 GCA_964547415.1 uncultured Hyphomicrobiales bacterium | reverse complement strand
TTCGGCTGCCCGGCGCACGACCAGCGCGACCTCGACTTCGCCCGCAAGTACGGCCTGCCCGTCGTGCCGGTGGTCTGCCCGCCGGACGCGGACCCGGCCACCTTCTCGGTCGGGGACGAAGCCTTCACCGGCGACGGGCGGCTCGTGAACTCCCGCTTCCTCGACGGCCTGTCCGTGCCCGAGGGCAAGGATCGCGTGGCCTCCGCGCTCGAGGGCCGGGACATGGACGGCCGGCCCCAGGGCGAGCGGCAGGTGAACTTTCGCCTGCGCGACTGGGGCATCTCCCGCCAGCGCTACTGGGGCTGCCCGATCCCGGTCATCCACTGCGAGACCTGCGGGGTGGTGCCCGTCCCGGACGACGCGCTGCCCGTGGAGCTGCCGGCCGACGTCACCTTCGACGCACCGGGCAACCCGCTGGACCGCCACCCCACGTGGAAGCACGTCGACTGCCCGTCCTGCGGCAAGCCGGCGACCCGCGAGACGGACACCATGGACACCTTCGTCGATTCCTCGTGGTACTTCGCCCGCTTCACCGCCCCGCGCCACGACCGGCCGACGGACCGGGCGGCCTGCAACGCCTGGCTGCCGGTGGACCAGTACATCGGCGGCGTCGAGCACGCGATCCTCCATCTCCTTTATTCACGCTTCTTCATGCGGGCGATGGCGCGCACCGGGCACGCCGACCTCGACGAGCCGTTCGCGGGCCTGTTCACGCAAGGCATGGTCACCCACGAGACCTACAAGGACGCGGCGGGCAACTGGGTCTTCCCGAAGGACGTGGTGACGAAGGACGGCGCCGCCGTCCACGTGGAGACCGGCGCGCCGATCACGGTCGGTCCGGTGGAATCCATGTCCAAGTCCAAGAAGAACGTGGTGGATCCGGACACCATCATCGCAAGCTACGGTGCGGACACGGCCCGCTGGTTCATGCTGTCGGACACGCCGCCCGAGCGCGACATCGAGTGGACGGACGCGGGCGTGGACGGTGCCTGGCGCTTCGTGCAGCGCGTCTGGCGCCTGGTGGACGACATGGCGGCCCGCATGGACGCCACCGGCGAGGCCACGCCGGACGAAGCGGCCACACTCGCGGTGCGCAAGGCGTGCCACGCGGCCGCCCGCGCGGTGGAGAGCGACATCGAGCAGCTCGCCTTCAACCGGGCCGTCGCGCGTATCTACGAGCTCGTCAACGTGATCGGCCGCACCCTGTCGTCGGGCGCAACTGCCCTGTCCCGGGAGACGCTCGAGGAGGCCGCCCGCTTCCTCGTCACCCTGTTCTCGCCCATGATGCCCCACCTCGCCGAGGCCTGCTGGGAGAAGCTGGGGCTTCCCGGGCTCGTCGCCGAGGCGCCCTGGCCGGAGGTGGACGAGGCGCTCCTCGTGGAGGAGACGATCACCCTCCCCGTCCAGGTGAACGGCAAGAAGCGGGCCGAGATCACCGTCGAGAAGGGGTTGCCCTCGCCGGAGATCGAGGCGGCGGTCCTCGCGCTCGACGAGGTGAAGCGCCACCTCGACGGTCGGCCGCCGAAGCGAGTGATCGTCGTGCCGGAAAGGATCGTGAATGTGGTCGGGTGACGGCGTGCGCCTCGCGGCGGTCCTGTTGGTGGGCCTCGCGCTCGCGGGCTGCCAATTCCAGCCCCTCTACGCCGAGCGCGCGGCGCCGGACGGGACGATGCGCCCGGGCCCGTCCGCCCAGCTCGCCGCCATCGCCGTCGATCCGCCGGAGGATCGGGTGGACCAGGTGCTCCGGAACAAGCTCATCTTCCTGTTCACCGGCGGCGGAGACGCGCCGCCGCCCCTGTACCGGCTGCGCTTCGTCACCGATCAGGATTCCGAGGCGCTCGCCGTGGAGCGGGAGGGGAACCTGCCCTCCACCGTGCTGGTGACGCTGCGGGCCACCTTCATCCTGGAGGAGATCGCGACCGGGCGAACCCTCCTCACCGGCACCGCCTTCCAGACGGCCTCCTACACCTTCTCCTCCCAGCGTTTCGCCAACGTGCGCGGCCTGCAGGACGCGGAGACGCGGGCGGCGGAGGCGGTCGCCGAGAACATCGCGACGCGCCTCGCCGCCTTCTTCGACGCCCGCGCCGCCTGAGGCGAACGGACGCCGCCGTGGTCGCCATCCGCCCGGGCGAGGTCGCGAAAACAATCGCGAAAGCCGCCTCGATCCCGCCCCTCTGGCTCGTCTACGGACCGGACCGTGGGCTCGTGAACGAGACGGCGAAACCGGTGGTCCGCGCCGTCGCGGGTGAGGGAGACGATCCCTTCGCCCTCGTCTCCCTCACCCTCGAGGACCTGTCGGCCGACCCGTCCCGCCTCGTCGATGAGGCCCGGACCATCTCCATGTTCGGCGGGCGCCGGGCGGTGCACCTGCGGGACACGGGCGGCAAGGACCTGTCCGCCATGGTCAGGCCGCTGACCGACGACCCGCCGACGGACGCCGTCGTGGTCATCGAGGCCGGGGACCTCCGCAAAACGGCGCCGCTGGTGAAGGCGTGGGAGAAGCATCCCGCGGCCGTGGTCGTCGCCTGCTACCCGGATACGGCGGCCGACCTCGACCGCCTCATGGACGAGGAAGCGCGGGCCTTCGGCCTGTCGATCGACCGGGAAGCGAAGGAGATGCTCCACGCCCTCCTCGGCGGCGACAGACTGGCGTCGAGGGGCGAGATCGTGAAGCTCATGCTCTATGCCCGGGACGAGGGGACGGTGGAGCCGCACCACGTCCGGGAGATCGTCGGGGACGTCTCCGCCTTCGGCGCCCAGGAGGCGGTGGACGCCGCCTTCCTCGGCGACGCGCCCGCGCTGGAACGGGAACTCCACAAATTGCGGTTCGCGGGAGTTCACCCGTCCGTCGTGGCGGGCACGGGGCTGCGCCACACCCAGGCCCTCGCCCGGGCCGCGGTGGAGGTGGACAGGGGGACCGATCCCGCCCGCGCCGTGAAGGCGATGGTTCCCCGCGTCCACTTCAAGCGGGAGCGGGCCGTGACGGGAATGCTGTCCGGCTGGTCGCTCGCCGCGCTCGAGCAGGCGGCGCGGGCCCTCGACCGTGCCGTTCTCGAAACGCGGCGCCGCCCGCACCTCGCCGCCGAATGCGTCTCGACGACCCTCCACGCCATCTGCCGCCGCGCCCCGTCCGCCAGGCAGCGCCGCCGCGGCTGACCGGACCCGTCGCTTCACCGCGCGCCATCGCCTCGACCCCGGTCGGGACCCGGACCCGGCAGGCGTTCACGCCGTCGACGGGTGGAGGATCGCGGTCGGCCGGGGCGCACCGCCGTCCCGCGCCGCTCGTTGCGCTTCACGTGAAACACCAGCGCCCGGACCGGAGAGACTCAGCCTCCGAGCCGCCGGCACACGTCGTCGAGCTGTTCGAGCGTGCGGTAGGAGACCGTGATCGCCCCGCTGCCGTCCGGTCGGTGGTCGATCCGAACGGCAAGGCCGAGGTGGTCGGACAGGCGCTTCTCGAGGGCGAGTGTGTCGGCATCCCGTTCCCGGGGGCGGCGTTCGGCCCTGTCCCGCCGCTCGCGGGCGGGCGCATCCTGCGCGGCCGCCTCCGCCGCACGGACCGACAGCTTGCCGTCCACGATGCGCCGGGCGAGACCCTCCGGGTCGTCGCTGGCGAGGAGCGCCCGCCCGTGGCCGGCCGAGATCGCCCCGGAGGCGAGCAGCGCCTGACAGCTTTCGGGAAGGTTGAGGAGGCGCAGCGTGTTGGAGACGTGGCTGCGGCTCTTGCCGATCACCTTCGCCAGGTCCTCCTGGCGGTAGCCGAACTCGTCGAGGAGCCGCCGGTAGCCGCCCGCCTCCTCCAGCGGGGTGAGGTCCGTCCGCTGGACGTTCTCGACGATCGCGAACTCGAGGGCCGCCCGGTCGTCGACCGCCCGCACGACCACCGGCACCTCGTGGACGCCGGCGCGCTGGGCGGCCCGCCAGCGTCGCTCGCCCGCGATGATCTCGAAGCCGCCGCCCGCCGTCTCCCGCACGACGATGGGCTGCACGATGCCGCGCTCGCGGATGGAATCGGCGAGTTCGGACAGCGCCTCCTCCCCGAACTGCCTGCGCGGGTTGAACCGGTTCGGCCGCAGCGACTCGACCGGAACGAACCGCTCGCCCCGCGAGCCCGGCTCGGCAGCCGGGCCGGCCTCCCCCTCGCCGAGGAGGGCAGACAGACCCCGGCCCAGTCTCCGCCGTCCGCCTTCCTCGCTCATGCCGGGCTCGCCTCGGGTGCCAGGAAGGCCTTCTCCCGCCGGATGAGCTCCGACGCCAGCTTCAGGTAGGCTTGGCTGCCGGCGCACTTGAGATCGTAGAGCAGCGCGGGCTTTCCGTAGGATGGCGCCTCGGACAGGCGAATGTTTCGGGGGATCAGGGTCTCGTACATGAGATCGCCGAGGTTCTCCCGCACGTCCTCGATCACCTGCCGCGCGAGGTTGTTGCGGGCGTCATACATGGTCATGACGATGCCGTGGATGGTGAGCTCCGGGTTCAGCGTCGCCTTCACCTGCTCGATGGTCCGCAACAGCTGGCTGAGGCCCTCAAGAGCGAAGAACTCGCACTGGAGGGGGGCGAGGACCCCATGCGCCGCGGCAAAGGCGTTGATGGTGAGAAGCGTCAGGGACGGCGGGCAATCGGCGATGACGTAGGTGTAGCCGTCGTCCGCGCCGGCGACCGTGGCGGCGTAGCCGGTGATCGCTTGGCGCAGGCGGAACTGGCGGTCGGAGGCGCCGGAGAGTTCGAGATCGAGGCTGATGAGGTCGAGGGTCGCAGGCGCGACCGACAGGTGCGGGACCGCGGTCTCCACCGCCACGGCCGAGAGGTCGACCCCGTCCACCAGGGAATCGTAGATCGAGAGGCTGCGGCGGTCGTGGTCGATCCCGAGACCGGTGGAGGCGTTGCCCTGGGGGTCGAGGTCGACGAGCAGCACCCGCTCGCCGATGGCGGCAAGGGCCGTGCCGAGATTGATGGCGGTGGTCGTCTTGCCGACGCCGCCCTTCTGGTTGGCGACGGCCAGAACGCGCGGTCTTGCCGGAAGGCTCATTCCTCGGTTCCGTCTCTGCCGGGCGCGACGGGGCTGCGGATCTCGAGAAGCCGTCCGTCGCGGTCGGTCACGCTGTCATGCACTACCATATCGAAGACGGTGCCGTGAGACACCGCGGCCGCCGCCTCCTCGTCGTGGCGCAGGCCCTTGTGGAAGACGGCGACCGCGCCGGCCTCGAGAAGCGGCCCGGACCAGGCCAGGAGGCGGGACAGGTCCGCCACGGCCCGGGCGCTCACGACCTCGACCTCGCCGACGAGCGGCGGGAGCGCGTCCTCGATCCGCCGCGGATGCACCGTCACCGGAAGCCCGGCGGTTCGGCTCACCTCCCGCAGGAAGGCCACCTTGCGCAGGTTCGACTCGACGAGATGCACGCGGGTTCCGGGACGGCCCGCGAGAAGGCTGGCGACGACGAGACCCGGAAAGCCGGCACCGGATCCGAGATCCACGTAGCGGCACGCCTGTGGACGAACGGCGATCACCTGGGCGCTGTCGAGGACGTGGCGCGTCCAGACGGCGGGAAGCGTCGCCGGCGCCACCAGGTTCTGGACCGGTTGCCACTCCGCGAGCAGGCGCACGTGTGTCCCCAGCCTCTCCCAGATTTCCCGTGAAAGGTCCACGCCGGCCCGCTCGGCCACGCTGGCGAGGGCGGCGGCGATCGCGTTCGGGCCTTCAGCCGGGACCGGCAGTTCTTCTCCCGGCCGACGGGGCCTTGCCCGGACGCCGCGGACCCGGCTCACGCGGCCACCGGACCGGCCTGCCGGGCATGGGCGAGGAGAAGGGCGAGCGCCGCCGGCGTCATCCCGTCGATCCGGGAGGCCTCGCCCACGGACGACGGACGGACCCGCTCGAGTTTCTCCCGGATCTCCGCCGAAAGGCCAGGCACGTTCCGGAAGGACAGGTCCGGCGGCAACGGCGTTGCGTCCGCCCGGCGCAGGGCCGAGACGTCCGCCGCCTGCCGGTCCAGGTAGACGGCGTAGGCGGCGTCGACTTCGAGTTCGGCGGCGACGTCCGGGCGGAGACCGGACAGCTCCGGCCAGATCGCGGAAAGGCGCCCGAGGTCGATGCCCGGGAAAGCGAGGAGCTGCCAGGCGCTACGCCGCTGCCCGTCGAGGTTGACCTTCAGCCCGTGGGCCCGCGCCGCGGTGGGCGTCAGGGAAAGGCCCTCGAGGAGGGCGCGGCCCGCCTCCCGCTCCCGCTGGCGCGCCTCGAAAAGGCGTTGCCGCTCCGGGCCGACGACGCCCCAGGCGATGCCCCGCGGCGTCAGCCGCCGGTCCGCGTTGTCCGTCCTGAGGGACAGGCGGAACTCCGCGCGGGAGGTGAACATCCGGTAGGGCTCGCTGACCCCGCGGACGGTCAGGTCGTCCACCATGACCCCCAGGTAGCCCTCGTCCCGTCCGACGACGACCGGAGCGAGACCCCCGGCCCGGCGCGCGGCGTTGAGACCGGCGAGAAGCCCCTGGGCGGCCGCCTCCTCGTAGCCGGTCGTGCCGTTGATCTGCCCCGCCAGGAAGAGGCCGGGCTGGACCGACACCTCGAGGGCGGCTGACAGGCAGCGCGGATCCACGTGGTCGTACTCTATGGCGTAGCCCGGGCGCACGATCCGCGCCGCCTCGAGACCGGGAACGGAGGCGACGAGGGCGGCCTGCACCTCTTCCGGCAGGGACGTGGAGATCCCGTTCGGATAGACGAGCGGATCGTCGAGCCCCTCGGGTTCCAGGAAGATCTGGTGGCCGTCCCGGTCACCGAACCGGACGATCTTGTCCTCGATGGAAGGGCAGTAGCGGGGCCCGGTACTGTCGATCCGGCCCGAGTACATGGCGGAGCGGCCGAGATTCTCACGGACGATCCGGTGGGTCTCCGCGGTCGTGCGGGTGATGTGGCAGGGGACCTGCGGCGTGGTCGTGCCTGTGGTGAGGGTCGAGAAGAAGACGGGCGGGTCGTCCCCGGGCTGTTCCTCCAGGCGGTCCCAGGCGATGGTCCGGCCGTCGAGGCGGGGCGGGGTCCCGGTCTTCAGCCGGCCGAGGGGGAGGCCGAGCCGACGGAAGGTGCGGGCGAGACCCGCGGTCGGCCGCTCGTCCAGCCGCCCGGCGGGCCAGGAGCGGTCGCCCAGATGGATGAGCCCGTTGAGAAAGGTGCCCGTGGTGATCACCACGGCCCGGGCGCGGAGGGTGCGGCCATCGGCGAGGAGGAGCCCCGCGACACGGCGGGCCTCGAGGAGAAGGTCGTCGGCCTCTCCCGCCACCACCGCGAGCCCGCCCGTTTCCATCACGAGATCCTGGACGGCGGCGCGATAGAGGGCCCGGTCGGCCTGGGCGCGTGGGCCCTGCACGGCCGGTCCCTTCCGTCGATTGAGGAGCCGGAACTGGATGCCGGCCCGGTCCGCCGCCCGGCCCATGAGGCCGTCGAGGGCGTCCACCTCCCGCACCAGGTGGCCCTTGCCGAGGCCGCCGATGGCCGGGTTGCACGACATCACCCCGATCGTGGCCGGATCCAGCGTCACGAGAGCGGTGGACGCACCCGCCCGGGCCGCCGCCGCGGCCGCCTCGCACCCGGCATGGCCTCCACCCACCACAACGACGTCGAAATCCATCCCCATGGCACCCCGTCGGCCGGCCCGGCGTCGTTTCACGTGAAACGCAAACGCCGGGAAAGCCCCCTACTTCCCGATGCAGAACGTGCCGAACACATTGTCCAGGACGTCCTCCACGTCAATCGCGCCCGTGAGGCGGCCCAGGGCGTCGCCCGCGAGGCGCAGCTCCTCGGCGACGAGGACGAGCGGGCCATCGGCGCCGAGCGACCCGGCGCGATCGAGGGCCCGCCGGCACCCCTCGAGCGCCTCGCGCTGGCGGGAGCGGGCCACCACCGCGCTCTCGGCCGGCGCCAGCATCCCCGCCACCACGGTCTTCAACCGCTCCACCAGCTCTTCCAACCCCTCGCCCGTCAGCGCCGACAGGCGGACGTCCGCCGCCGGCGCCGGGCGATCTCCCAGCCGGTCCACCTTGTTCACGACCCGCACGAGCGGGCGCTCCCCCGGATCGGGCCAGGCAACGGGCGCGGGCGAGGAAAGCGCATCGAGGACGGCGACGACCACGTCGGCCTCGCCCGCCGCGCGGCGCGCCCGCTCCACGCCGATCGCCTCGACGGGATCGGCCGCGTCCCGCAGGCCCGCCGTGTCGAGGAGGGTGGCGGGATAGCCGCCGAGATCGAGGTCCACCTCGATCACGTCCCGCGTCGTGCCCGCATGCTCGGTGACGATCGCCACGTCCCGCCGCGCGATCAGGTTGACGAGGCTCGACTTTCCCGCGTTCGGCGGGCCGACCACCGCGATCCGGACCCCGTCGCGCAGCCGCTCGGCCGTGGCGCTTCCCCGAAGGGTTGCCCCGATTTCCCCGGAGAGCGAGCGGACGCCGTCGAACACGGGAGCGAGGTCCCCGGCGACGTCCTCCTCGTCGGAGAAGTCGAGCTCGGCCTCCACCCGCGCGCGCAGGGCCACGAGCCGCTCTCGCCAGGCGAGCGCCCGTTCCCGCAGGGCCCCGGTGGCGAGGCGAAGGGCCTGGCGGCGCTGGGCGTCCGTGCCGGCGGCGAGGAGGTCGCCGAGACCTTCCACCTCGGTGAGGTCCATGCGGCCCGCGAGGAAGGCGCGGCGGGTGAACTCCCCCGGCTCGGCGAGCCGCACGCCCTCCCGCCGGCACACCGCATCGAGCACCGCCGCGACCACCGCCCGGCTTCCGTGGAGGTGGAACTCCGCGACGTCCTCGCCGGTCGCCGAGCCCGGGCCCGGGAACACGAGGACGAGACCCCGGTCCAGCGCCTCGGCCGTCTCGGGATCGCAGATGGTGGCGAGGAGCGGCCGGCGGGGTGGAACGGGACGGCCCGCGAGCGCCTCGGCCAGCGAACGGGCCTGCGGCCCCGACACGCGCACCACGGCGATTCCCGCCGGAAGAGCGCCGGTGGACAGGGCGGCGATGGTCTCTCCTCTCGCCATGACGGGTCACCTCGGGTCGGACGGACGGGCCGGGCGGACGCTAGCCCGTTCGGCCGCCCCCGGCGAGACCGGCCCGATCAGACCACGAAGAAGGCTGCGACCGCCGCTCCGACATAGACGAGGAGGAGGGACGCGCTCTCGACCCCGATGTTGCCCGGACCGTGACGCTCGCGCCGGATGAGACCGAGGAGCAGGATGGACGTCATCAGGATGCCGACGATCGCCCACATCCTCGCATCGTCGCCGATGGCGTTGTAGATCGACCCGTCCCGGTAGGCGACGTCGGAGATCGACAGGAACAGGACGTCGAAGGTGTTGCCACCGATGATGCCGCCGACGGCGAGCTGCAGGGCCCCGCGGCGCACGGCCGCCACCGTCGTGACGAGTTCCGGCAGGGACGTGACCGTGGCGGTCATCAAGGCCCCGACGACGCTGCCCGACAGCCCGCTGCGGTCGGCGATCACCGCCCCGGTCCGGGCCACCACCCAGCCCGCGCAGCCGATCAGCACGAGGTAGACCGCGAACCGCACCCACAGGCCGCCGGTCGTCGGACCCGCGAAGGAGTCCTCGTCCGGCGTGTCGGTCCGCGTCTCCCGGGTGTCCTTCGGCTCCCACATCGGCTCCTCCCGGTCCCGCATGGCGAGGCGGACCCCGACGACGTAGACGGCGACGAGGACGATCGAGGCCGGGTGGATCGCGAAGACCGTCACCGGCGGCAGGATCGCCGCGATGAGGGGGACGCACAGGAGAAGGATGAGGAGGCTCGCCTGGCTCAGGTTGGCGGCCGAGGCGGCGGCATGTTCCAGGTTGGCACGCCGGTAGACCATGTCCGCGATCGCCAGGAACGCCGTCTGGGCGGCGATCCCGCCGAGGGCATTGGCATAGGACAGGTCCACGTTTCCGGCGTAGGCCGAGGTCACCGAGGTGACGGTGCCGGACAGGGACGTGGTGGCACCGAGGAGGACGGCTCCCGTAACGGCCTCGCCGAGGCCGGTCCGGTCGGCCAGCACGTCGGCGAGGGTCGTGAGCCGCGTGCCCACCACGAGGATGACGAAGGCCGCGACGGCGAACACGCCGATGGCCGGGAGCAGCGAAAGGGACTGGAAGACGGACATGACGGGCCATCAAGCGCCCGCCCGTCCGCTTGGTTCCTGACCCGCGGTCGGCCCCTTTCCGCCGGCCCGGTCCGGACGAGCCGACCCGCTCGCTCCGTCAGGTGTTCATCGAGTCGAAGAACTCGTCGTTGCTCTTCGTCTGCTTCAGCTTGTCGAGCAGGAACTCGATGGCGTCCACCGTCCCCATCGGGTTGAGAATACGCCGAAGCACGAACATTTTCTTCAGGCGGTCAGACGGCACCAGCAGCTCTTCCTTGCGGGTGCCGGAGCGCTGGATGTCGATCGCCGGGAACACGCGCTTGTCGGAGATCTTCCGGTCGAGGATGATCTCGGAGTTGCCGGTGCCCTTGAACTCCTCGAAGATCACCTCGTCCATGCGGCTGCCCGTCTCGATCAGGGCGGTCGCGATGATCGACAGCGACCCGCCCTCCTCGATGTTGCGGGCCGCGCCGAAGAAGCGCTTGGGCCGCTGCAGGGCGTTGGCGTCGACGCCGCCGGTGAGCACCTTGCCCGAGGACGGCACCACGGTGTTGTAGGCGCGGGCGAGGCGGGTGATCGAATCGAGCAGCGGCTTCATCGCCGGAGTGAAGACGATGATCCGCTCCGCCGAGGAGGTGCAGCGGAAATC
>CAZJNX010000166.1:0-10920 GCA_964547415.1 uncultured Hyphomicrobiales bacterium | reverse complement strand
TCGGGCGTCGGGGCGATCTCGACGAGGGTGCCGTCGAAGTCGAGGAAGACGGCCGCGTTCTCGGGGAGCGGCGGGGGCGGGATCTCGGCCTCGTTCATGGGCGTCCTTCGCCTTCGGGCGGATACGGGGGCGGGCGGCGTCTCACGCGCCGGGCTCCGGCGGGGAGGCGTCGTCGTCCGCCGGTTTCGGGCGCTTCTCGGGGCTCTTGCACAGGTCGTGGATGATGCAGGTCTCGCATGCGGGGCGGCGCGCCTTGCAGGTGTGTCGCCCGTGGAGGATCAGCCAGTGATGGGCGTTGCGCAAGTAGGGCTTCGGCACGACCTCGAGGAGCTTCTCCTCCACCTCGTCCGGGGTGCGGCCCGGCGCCAGGCCGATGCGGTTCGCCACGCGGAAGATGTGGGTGTCGACGGCGATGGTCTCCTCGCCGAACGCCACGTTGAGGACCACGTTCGCCGTCTTGCGCCCGACGCCGGGCAGCGCCTCGAGGGCGGCGCGGTCGGCCGGAACCGTGCCGCCGTGCTCCTCCACGAGGGTGCGGGACAGGGCGATCACGTTCTTCGCCTTGTTGCGGAAGAGGCCGATGGTCTTGATGTGCTCGCGCACCCGCTCCTCGCCGAGGGCCAGCATCGCCTCCGGCGTGTCGGCCTCGGCGAACAGGCCCGCCGTCGCCTTGTTGACGCCCGCGTCCGTCGCCTGGGCCGACAGGACCACGGCGACGAGCAGGGTGAACGGATTGGTATAGGAAAGCTCCGACTTCGGCTCGGGCAGCGCCTCGGCGAGGCGGGCGAAGATGGCCTCAACCTCCGCGCGTCCGTAGCGGGAACGTGCACGGCCCTTCGCCGCCGGCCGCCCCTTCGCGGCCCCCGCGGCGCGGCGCGTGCCGGCCTTGCCGTTCGCCTTCTCCCCGTCGGCCGACGCGTCCGGGGCACGCTCGTCCCCGGCCCCCGGCGCCTTCCGGTCGCGGGCCGGGCGCCGGGCCTTCGCCCGTCCGGCGGATGCCGCCTCGTCCATCCGGTCGTCCTTCCGCTTTCTCCGGCCGGGCGCCGCGGCGGAACCCGGGCCGGGCGCCGCGGCGTTCGACGGGAGGGGAACGTGGCATGCGCGGCGTGCCCGGGACACGGCCGCCGGACCCCGCCCGGGCCCGCCCCCGGATCGCGCCGGAGCGCAGCGATCGGTCGCGCCGGCGGGGCGCCCCTCGCCCGTTTCGTCCCGCCGGGAAAGCGCTCTATACTGCCCATGATGAGCGACGACAATTCGAGTGAGGGCGGCCGGTCCGCCGGCCGCGGCGTGGCGCCCGCGGCGGACGGTCACGACGGTTTGGCGGAGCCGGCGGTCTTCTCCGCGGTTCTCACGCCCCATCGCTCGCTCGGGCCCCGCGGCTTCCTCCTCGTCATGGCGATCGTCTGCGCGGCGGCGGCGTTCGCGTCCCTGCGCCTTGCCGTGCTCGGCGCCTGGCCCGTCGCGATCTTCATGGCGCTCGACGTCCTCCTCCTCTACGGCGCGTTCCGCCTCAGCTACCGCTCGGGCCGCGCCTTCGAGGAGGTCCACGTGTGGCCCCACCGGCTCGTCGTCCGGCAGGTGGCGCCCAACGGGCGGGCGCGCGAGCACCTCTTCAACCCGCTGTGGACGCGCCTGCACGTGACCCGCCTCGAGGACGAGGGCGTCGTCCGCCTCGTGCTCACGGGGGAGGGGCGCACCGTCCACATCGGCGCCTTCCTCAACCCGGCCGACCGCGGCACCTTCGCCGAGGCGTTCGGCCGCGTCCTCGCCGACATCCGCTCCGGCCGAGCGGTCGCCTCGCCCGCCGAGTAGCGCGCCGCGCGGCCCGCGCCGTGACGCGCGACACTTCCGCCGGGCCGGCGAGGCCACCACCTCGCCTCCATGTCGAGGGGCGGGAGGGGCTCATGGGGATCGGGGACGAGGCGCTCGTCGAGACGCTCGGCCGCCTCGAGCGGGCGATCGACCGCGGCGAGGACGCGCCGATCGCGGAAGGTCTCGCGGCCCTCGGGGGCCTTGCGCCGGACAGGCGGCGAATGGCGGCGACGCGGGTGTGGCCGGACCTCGGGGAGCCCTTCCACACGGTCGGCCCCCTCCTTCACACGGCCGCGTTCGCCGGCCGGGTCGACATCGTCGAACGGCTGATCGCGTGGGGCGCGGACGTCGACGCCCTCGACCATCCACCCGCCGAAGGCGCCCGCGGCGACACCGCCCTCGCAAAGGCCTGCCGCGGCGGCCGGTGGGCGGACACGGAGGCGGCCGCGCTCGCGCTCCTTGCCGCTGGCGCCGACGTCACCCGCCTCGACTTCTACGACATGACGCCGCTGCACCACGCGGCGGGCACCGGCTCGCCACGGCTGGTCGAGGCGCTGATCGCCGCTGGCGCCGACCCGGACGCGCGCGACCCCCGCTTCGGCCGCATCCCGCTCCACGACGCCGCCGAAGACGGCAACGCGGCGGCGATCCCGCGCCTCATTGCCGCCGGCGCCACGGTGGACGCGGTCTCGCAGGCCGGCGAAACGCCCCTCCTCGAGGCGGTCGCCCACGGCCGCACGGGCGCCGCCCGTGCCCTCCTCGCCGCGGGCGCCGACGCGGCCTTCGCCGACCCGCGCGGCCGCACGCCGCTCCACTTCGCCGCCCGCCACGGCGACGACGACATCG
Organism: uncultured Hyphomicrobiales bacterium; assembly: GCA_964547415.1. GTDB lineage: Bacteria > Pseudomonadota > Alphaproteobacteria > Rhizobiales > Amorphaceae > CAZJNX01. Next base: position 8,262 of record CAZJNX010000166.1, on the reverse strand, counting down.
TCCGCCTCCTCGCGGACGCGGGCGCGGACCTCCACGCGGCCGACGACCTCGGCCAGAGCCCGTTCCGGATCCTCGCGGCCTTCGGCGCCGTCGACCTCCTGAAGGCGCTCCGCCCCCGCGACATGCGCCGCAAGCCGCGGCTTTCCGAAGCGGAGCGCGTCGCGATCCTCGTGACCGTGATCCTCCAGAACACGACCGGGTGCGAGGAATATCTCGACGCCTCCTTCATCGCCGTCCTCCACGAGCGCGACCGGTGGATCGTCCCGCGCGGGCGCCGTCTGGGCGCCGCGGTGTCCGCCCTCGGCGTCGGCGAGGCGGCGGACGGCGTCGTCCCGTGTTCGCTCCTCGCCGCCGTCCATCACATCTTCTGGTACGTGGACCTGCGCACCTGGTGCCACCGGGACCCGAACGACGGCAGCACCATCGAGGGCCTCGACGACGACACCCTCCACGACCTCCACGAGGCGTTCGCGATGGCGCTCGGCCCGTACCTCACGCGGCGGGGCGGCATCCGTGGCGGGCTCACGGTGGAGCGCCTCACGCGGGAGGAGCTCGCCGCCCGCACCATCTCCCTGTCCCGCCTCGGGTGATGGCGCGTCCCCGTGCGGCCCGTTTGCAGTGGCGACGGCTTTGGGCTATTGAACAGTCGCGGGCACCCGTAGCTCAGCTGGATAGAGCGCTGCCCTCCGAAGGCAGAGGTCTCAGGTTCGAATCCTGACGGGTGCGCCATCGTCTCCGGACCGATCGCATCGCCCCACCTGCCCGTGCCACGGCGTCATGCCGCAAGGCGGCGGACCGTCGTGAGGGGGAGGGCGGCCGCCTCGTGGCGGGCGAGGGCCTCGGACAGGGGCTCGATCACGGTCAGCATGTGGGTGGCGTTGGCGTGGAGAAGGCGCTCGCCGTCCACCATCACGCCCACGTGGCCCCGCCAGAACAACAGGTCGCCCCGAACGAGGGAAGGCGGCGGCCCGCCCGCGAACGGGACGGGGACGCCAAGCCCCGCCTCCTGCATGTCGCTGTCGCGGGGGGCCGTGCGGCCCGCGGCCTGGAGCGCGACCTGGACAAGGCCGGAGCAGTCGATCCCCCGCCGCGTCTTGCCGCCCCACAGGTACGGCGTGCCGACGAGCGCCTCGGCGAAGGCGACCCAGTCGGCCGCCGGCGGCCCGCCGAGGGGGGAGAGGTGGGCGGCGACCACGAAGGTGGCGTCCGGCAGGCGCGCGAACGGACGGTCGCGCCCCTCCACGACCGTCGCGACCGGCACCGCCGCGCCGAGGGGAAGGGCCGAAACGGGCGGCGCCTTGATCTCCGGCTCGGGGAAGACGAGCGTCTCGGGCGCCGTCACCCGGTGGGTCGGCGCGGCACCCGGCAGGACGGCGTCCGAGGGGGCGTAACCCACGTAGCCGTCCGTCTCCGACTGGACGAAGGCAAAACCCTCCCCGTCCCGCTCGAACACGCGCACCGGCTCGCCGCACAGGAGCTCGGTATCGAGGGGCGCCGTCGGGGCGGGCCGGCGGCGCAGCGGCGCGGACGGGGCGCGGCAGCGGGCGGGCTTCCCCTCCACGAACCGCTCGGCCGAGACGCGGCCCTTCAGGCGCGCGTCGGCGAGGTCCGGGCGGGCGGCGTGGAGGCGCGGGTCGAGGGCCTCGCTCATGCGTCGAACCGCAGCTTCAGGTAGTCGTGGATGGCGCGGATCGTCTGCGCCTCCCCGCCCACGGGGCGGCCGGGCCGCGCCTCGCTGTTCCAGGCGAACAGGTCGAAATGGGCCCACTCGGCCGCCCGCTCCACGAACTTTTCCAGGAACAGCGCCGCCGTCACCGAGCCGGCGAACGGCTGGCTGGAGATGTGGCATACGTCCGCGACCTTCGACTTCAGCCAGCCCCGGTAGCCCGGCCACAGGGGCAGGCGCCACACCGGGTCGTCCACCCGCTCGGCCGCCTCCGCGAGGGCCGCGGCGAGGCCGTCGTCCGGGGTGAACAGGGCCGGGATCTCGGGCCCGAGGGCCACCCGGGCCGCGCCCGTCAGCGTCGCGAAGTCGATCATGAGGTCGGGCGCCTCCTCGTCGGCGAGCGCCATGGTGTCGGCAAGGACGAGGCGGCCCTCCGCGTCCGTGTTGCCGATCTCCACCGTCAGCCCCTTGCGGCTGCGCATCACGTCGCCCGGGCGGAAGGCGGCCCCGCCGACGGCGTTCTCCACCGCGCCCACGAGGACGCGCAGCCGCACCGGCAGCTCCGAGCCCATGACGAGCGAGGCGAGGCCGAGGGCGTTCGCCGCCCCGCCCATGTCCTTCTTCATGTTGCTCATGGCCCGGTCGGGCTTCAGGTTGAGCCCGCCCGTGTCGAACACCACCCCCTTGCCGACGAGGGTCACCTTGGGCGCGGCCGGATCGCCCCAAACGAGGTCGATGACGAGGGGCTGGCGCGGGCTCGCCGCCCCCACGGCGGCGACCATGGGAAAACCGGCCTCCAGCGCCTCGCCGTCGGTGATCGTCACCTTCGCGCCGTGGCGGCGGCCGAGGGCCTGGGCGCTGTCGGCCAGCTCGGCCGGGCCGAGGTCGTTGGCCGGCGTGTTGACGAGGTCCCGCGTGAAGAAGACGGCCTGGACCGTGCGCTCCAGCTCCTCCCCGTCGACGCCGTCCGGAACCACGAGGCGGGTGCGGCGGGGCGGCGTCTTGCGATAGGCGCCGAAGCGGTAGGAGGCGAGGCCGAAGGCGAGGGCGGACAGGGTCGGATCGACCCATCCCTCCCCGAGGCGGAGCGTGCCGGTCATCACCTTGTCGAGGCGGCCCGCGGCGAACGGGTCGGGCGCGTCGTCGCTCGCGCCGACGAGGATGGCGGCCACCTCTCCCCCTTCGCCCGGCACGGGCAGCACGCGCCCGTCCTCCGCCTCGAAGCCGACCGCTTCCATGAAGGTGCGGGCGGCCGGCGGCAGGCGATGGGCGATGTCGGACAGGGTCGCGGGGGTGACGAGGTGGGCCGGCACGGCCCGCTCGTCGGCATGGGTCACGAAAACGGACATCTCGGCTTGCGCTCTCCCTCGAGCCGGTTTTCCCGGCGAACGGGGAAACCAAGCCTACCCGGGCCGTCCCGTCAAACCGGGCCGGAAGGTGAGCGCCGATCGGGTCGACCGCGGGGCGTCGGCCAGCGCGGGCGCGGGGCGGATCACGCCGGCTCGAGGGCACCTTCCTCGTCGTCCTCCTCCTCGACGTCGCCGGTGTCGGGGCGGGCGGCGGCGCCGGCGAGGTTCTTCTCGATGACGCGCAGGAGCTTCCTCAGCTTCTTGCGGTCCTTGTCCTCGATGCCCGCGAGCGCCTCCTTCTCGAGGCGCCTCCACAACTTGTCGATGTCCTTCACAAGCGCCCGGCCCTCTTCCGTCAGGAAGACGCGGGCCAGCCGCCCGTCCTGCTGCGAGGTCTGCCGGATGACGAGGCCGTGGGCGGCGAGGCGCGTGACCATCTTGGTGACGGTCGGCGGCTGGACCGCGAGGGCGAGGGCGAGCTGGCTCATGGTCTGCCCGTCCTCCTCGTCGAGGCACTTGAGGACGAACTCCTGGCCCGGGTGCAGGCCGATCCGCGACAGGTGGGCGCCGGAGCGCACGCGGTTCGCCTTCGCCGCCTGGGCGAGTCGGTAGACGGCGAGCTTCGAATACTTCATCGGCATACTCACGGGTGTAGCGGCACCGTGTGACAGCGCCGTGACAGGGGGGCGCCTTTCCGGCCGGCCTCTCAGGGATCGCGAAGTTTCCGGCGCACTTTCTCCACGAAGGCCTGCGTCTCGTCCCGGGAGCGGCTGTCGATCCTGTGGAGGGCGATGTAGCGGGTGCGGCAGGACGGGGCGCAGATCGCCCGCATCCCCCTCAGGAGGGTGCGCCGTCCGGGTTCGCCCACCACCATCGACCAGAACTTGGGCGCCCCGCAGGTGGTGACGACGGTGATCCTGACGATGTGGGTGAGGAGCGGGCGGATCGTCCGCTCCCGCGTCGGCAGGGTGAAGGTGACGTGGGGCACGAGCACCCGGTCGAGCCAGCCCTTCAGGATCGCGGGCAGGCCGAACCACCAGGTCGGATAGACGAAGACGAGGGCCTCGCACCATTTCAGGTGCGCAAGGTGCTCGGCGACCGGCCGCTCGTTCTCGCCGGGCGTGTGGTAGCGGGCGCGCTCCTCCCGGCCCATCACCGGGTCGAAGCCGATTGCGTAAAGGTCGAGGAAGCGGACCTCGTGGCCGCCCTCCCGGAGCGCCGCCGCCGCCGCGTCGGCGAGGGTGCGGTTGAGGCTCTCCGGGTTCGGGTGGGCGTGGACGAGGAGCACCTTCATGGCGCGCGGCGCCGGCGGTCCTTCGCGCGCCTCATCGGGAGGCGACGCCGGTGTGGGCGGACCCGCTCTGGCTGCGGAAGAGGTACGGCCGGTCGGAGGCGAAGTCGAAGTCGGGGTCCTCCCAGGCGACCATCTTGCCCGGGTTGAGGAGACCCTTCGGGTCAGCCTCCCGCTTGAAGGCGAGCTGCACCGGGTCGGTGTTCTTCATGCCGCCTTCCTCGAGGGTGTAGCGGTGGGGGTTGAAGACCGGCGCCCCCTCCGCGTCGTGGATGCGGATGATCTCCTCGAGCCGCTCTTCCGTGGTGAAGTGGACGAGGGGGAGGCCGAAACAGCCGACCGCGCCGTTGAAGCGCACGAACTCGAGGTGCACGGGCACCTCCTCGCCGAAGCGGTCCGCCATCCGCCGCACGTGGCCGAGAATGTCGGGCTGGGGATAGAGGACCTGGAGGTAGGTGATCGCCGGGTCCACCCGCAGCGCCCGCAAGGTGGTGTGGTTCCAGGTGAGCTCGTAGACGGGCGGCAGGCCGGCGAGATCGGCCGGCGCCACCTGGTCCGCGCGGAAGACCACCTCGCCCCCGTGGCGCACCGCCAGCGTCTCCACCCCCGCGACCGCCGAGGGCGCCGCCATCAGGAGGGCGACCGCCCGGCCGTCCGGGATGTAGCGGCGGTAGCGCGGGAAGTAGCTCGCCGCGATGGACGGCGCGACGACGCCGACCTCCTTCATGAGGAGACCGTCCTGGTGGGCGAGGTCGTGGGCGAAGGTGGCCGCCGTCATGGTGTCGTCGAAGGCGGCGATCACGCCGACCCACGGGTGGGCGTCGGCGAGGGGCACCTCCACCTCGACGATGATGCCCGTCGTGCCGTAGGCGTGGGCGGCCTTCTGGATCTCGTCGCCCGACAATTCGAGGATCCGCGGGCTCGCCTCCATGGTGGCGAGCTTGAGCCGCGTCACGTTGCCGAGGTCGCGCAGGCCGCCCCAGCGGATGGAGCCGACCCCGCCCGAGCCGCCGCCCACGAAGCCCCCGATGGAGGCTGTGCGGTAGGTGGAGGGGAACATGCGCAGCTCCCGACCCGTCTCCTCGATGGTGCGCCGGTCGATCGCCTCCATGATGGCGCCCGGCTCGGTCGTCACCGTCTCGGCCGTCACGGACAGCACCTTGTCGAGGGCGGACAGGTCGAGGACGAGGCCGCCGTCCAGCGGCATCGCCTGACCATAGTTGCCCGTGCCCGCGCCCCGCGGCGTCACCGGCACGTCGTGGGCGTGGCAGGCGGCCAGAACCGCGAGGACCTCGTCCACCGTCCGCGGCGTGGCGACGATGTCGGCGGCGAGATGGTCGAGCTGGCGCTTCAGGACCGGCGAGTACCAGAAGAAGTCCCGGCTCTTCTGCTTGACGAGGCGCGGGTTCTCCTCCGTCGCGATTCCCTGAAGGTCGGTCTTGAGGCCGGAAAGGTCGGGTCGCCTGATCATCATGGTGCTCTCTCCCGGGCGGGCGGTCGTGCCGTCGGCGGCGGGTCGGCGCGGGTCAGGGGCGGGCGGGCGCGAACAGGTCGTCGAGCTCCCGGTAGTCGGGCGGGGCGGCGCGGCTTTCCCGCCCGTCCCGGAGGACGACCCGGTCCGCCTGGGGCCGCGCGAACAGCTCGCCGAAGCTGCGCGCCGTGACGAGGACGAGGTCGGCCGGGGCGCCGGGCGCGACGCGGCTGTCCGCCTCCGCGCCCATGATCCGGGCGGGGATCGTGGTGGCCGCCGCGACGGCGGGGCCGGCCGGGTGATCGAGGTGGAGGATGCGGACGGATTCCCGCAGGACTTCCAGCATGTCGAGGTCCCCGTAGGCGTAGAACGGGTCACGCGTGTTGTCGCTCGCCACGCACGCCGGCACGCCGGCCGCCGCGAGCTCGTTGAGGAGGGTGACCCCCCGCCAGCGTGGCGTCGCGCCCGCCGCGCGGTCCTGCAGGTACATGTTGCAAAGCGGAAGGGAAACCACCGAAAGGCCCGCCTCGGCCACCCGTTCGATGGTGGCGGCGGCGACGGGGGCGGGCTGCAGGGCGAGCGAGCAGCAGTGGCCGCAGGTGACGCGCCCGCCCGGAAAGCCGGTGGCGAGGACCGTCCGCGCCACGAGGTCGAGGCAGCGGGAGGCCGGGTCGCCGTTCTCGTCCACGTGGAAGTCGAGGTCCATGTCGAGGCGCATGGCCGCCTCGAAGATCCGCTCCACCCCCGCCTCGAGCCCGTCGGTGGGGTAGAGCACGGCGCCGAGGATGCCGCCGTGCTCCTTCACGTGGGCCGCGAAGTCGAGGAGGGTCCCGCCCGCCGGCAGGCCGTCGATGCCCACGAGGGACACTGCCTGGAGGTCGATTCGGCCGGCCCAGGCCTCGCGCGCCGCCGCCACCACGGGCCAGGAGATCCGGTCCTGGGGCGGGATCGAATCGATGTGGGTCCTGAGGCGGCGCGTGCCGTGGGCGAAGGCGCAGCGCAGCGAGAAGTCCATCCGGCGGCGCACGTCGGTGGCCGTCCACGACCGCTGCCGGTCGGCGCCGGTGGCCGCGAGGGCGCTGGCGAAGGTGCCGTCCGGGTTGGGCGTGCGCGGCCAGATGTGGCCCTTGTCCACATGGGTGTGCACGTCCGTGAAGGCGGGCAGGAGGATGCCGCCGGCAAGGTCCACCACGGTCCTCCCGTCGCTGCGGGAGACCGACGGGCGCTGGCCGGGCGGCGGCGCGCCGTCCCGGGGCGTCTCCACGGCGGCGATGCGCCCGCCCGCGATCCGCACCGTGCGGCGCGTGAGACCGTCCGCCGCGTCCGTGGCCGGGACGTCGGCGGCGAGGACGGCCTCTGGAATGCGGGCGTTGCGGATCTCGGCGACGGGCTCCCCGGCCGAGAGGTCGAGCCAGCTCACGGCCCCGCTCCGGCGGGCGTCACCGCCGGCCCCCGCCCGCGAGGGCGCTCTCGTGCCACTTGCGCAGGCACACCCACGTCACGAACGACAGGACGACGTAGATGGCGATGCCCGCGAGCGAGATGAGGAACAGGGCCGCGAACAGGCGCGGCATGTTGAGGCGGTAGGCCGATTCGATGAGGCGGGCGGCGAGGCCCGAGCCGAGCCCCGAGGTGCCGCCCACGAACTCGGCCACGACGGCGCCGATGAGGGCGAGCCCGCCCGCGATCCTGAGGCCCCCGAGGAACCAGGGCAGCGCCGACGGCAGGCGCAGGTAGCGCAGCGTCTGCCACCGCGAGGCGCCGTAGAGGCGATAGAGGTCGGCGAGGTTCCGGTCGGCGGAGCTGAGGCCGACGGTGGTGTTCGACAGGATCGGGAAGAACGAGACGATCCAGACAGCCAACAGCAGCTTGGCGTAGATGTTCTCGATGTAGATGTTGATGAGTGGAAAGATCGAGATGATCGGCGTCACCTGAAGCACGATGGCGTAGGGGTAGAAGGAGTACTCCACGTACTTGCCCTGCGTGAACAGGACGGCGAGCGCCCCGCCACCGATGGCGGCGATGAGGAGCCCGAGGAGCGTGATGACCATGGTGTTCCAGAGTGCCGGGCCGAGGACGTTCCAGTCGCTGAAGATGGTCGCGATGACGAGGCTCGGCGGCGGCAGGATGTAGACCGGCACGTCGTCGAGGCGCACGTACGCCTCCCAGATGCCGAGGACGATGACGAAGACGGCGAGCGGCAGCACGATCTTCAGGATCCGCTCCCGCCGCTCCGCCGGGGTCGGGGCCAGCGCCGGGCGGGCCGCCGTCGCGGGCGGGGTGCCCGGCGCTGCGGCCGGCGTGGCCTCGCCCGGGGCGGCCATGGTGCCGTCCGTCGTCGTCATGGCCGTCCTTCCCCTCCCGGACCCGTGCCCCGCCGCCCTCACCGCTCCATCGCCGCGCCGAGGGCGGCGGACGTGTCGCGGCAGAAGTCGGCGTAGCGGGCGGAGGTGCGGAAGGCTTCCGTCCGCGGCGCCGGCTCGTC
>CAZJNX010000165.1:0-10960 GCA_964547415.1 uncultured Hyphomicrobiales bacterium | reverse complement strand
TGGCGGATGGGGTGGGATTCGAACCCACGAGACGGTTTCCCGCCTACACGCGTTCCAAGCGTGCGCCTTCGACCACTCGGCCACCCATCCGGTCAAGGCGAGGACGCTTGCATAGTACGGGTGAGCGCCGCCGTTCAAGCCTCGCGACCCGCGCGCCCGCCGCGACCGCGCCGCCCCGACCGCCGAGGCGGTGCACCGGCCCGCCATCAGCGCCGCGCGCCGGTGCCCGCGGCGGGGACGCCGCCCGCACGGGACGACGGGGGATTGCGCCGGCAGCGGACCCGTCGCATGGTCCGCCCGCGCTCGCGCACCCGATCGGAAAGCCCCGAATGCGCTTGTTCACACGGCTCCTCGCGTTCCCGTTCCGCCTCCTCGGGTTCGCCTTCTTCGTGCTCCTGTGCGCGGCGGCCGTCTACGACGGGTTCCGTTCGTTCGAGGCAGGCGCGGTGCGGCTGTCGCCGCTCGGCAGCCTGTGGTTCGAGATCTCGCCGGAAACGCTCAACCTCGCCCAGGCGCTGGTGCAGCGCTACGTGTCGCCGGTCCTGTGGGACCCGATCATCATGACGCTGCTCGCCTGGCCGGCCGTCGTCTCGCTCCTCCTGCTGTCGGTCCTGTTCGGCCTCGTTGCACGTCTCGTCCATCGCCCCAGATAAGTCGGGGCCGGCGCGCAGCCGCCCGCGCAAGGAGGCACCCCATGAACCTGTTCGCCCTGTTCGGCCAGAAGACGAAGCCCGTGAGCGCGGATGAGGCGCTGCCGGGGCGAGACGAGCCGATCCCGACGGCGGAGCGACACGCCGTCCTCGGCACGCCGCTGAAGCCCCCCTTTCCGGACGGGACGGAGCGGGCCGTGTTCGCCATGGGCTGCTTCTGGGGCGCGGAGCGGCTGTTCTGGAAGTTGCCCGGCGTGAAGGTCACCGCGGTCGGCTACATCGGCGGCCACACGCCGAACCCCACCTACGAGGAGACCTGCACGGGGCGCACCGGCCACACCGAGGGCGTCCTCGTCGTGTACGATCCGGCACAGGTGTCCTTCGACGCGCTTCTCAAGACCTTCTGGGAAGGTCACGATCCGACCCAGGGCATGCGCCAGGGCAACGACGTGGGCACGCAGTACCGCTCGGCCATCTTCGCGACCACGGACGAGCAGTTGCGGAAGGCCGAGGAAGCGAAGGCGGCCTACGAGGCGGCGTTGCAGGCCCGTGGGCTCGGCCCGATCACCACGGAGATACGCGGCGACGCCCCGTTCTACTACGCCGAGGATTATCACCAGCAGTACCTGCACAAGCACCCGGGCGGCTATTGCGGCCTCGGCGGCACGGGCGTCGCCTGCCCGATCGGGACGGGTGCGGCCGCCGCGGGCTGACGGCGCCTCGGCACCCGCATGCGCGGGGCGGCCGCGCCGCCCCGCCCCTTCCCGAGGCCCGGTCCCCTCCTGCAGGATGCGGGCGGCACACGACACCCGGACCGCCCGTCGGCTGCCGTGTGCGGTCACTTCCGCCGCACGGGTTCCGGCGTGCCCGCGCCACCTCCGGTCGGGCGAGCGGGCGCGCCGCGAACACCGGTACGCCCTCGCTCCGGCGGATCCGGCGTCGGGTGACACCCCTCACGGGGTCCGGCGGCGGCGATCCGCCATCGCGGATGAAGCCGCCGCCCCGGGGGCCGGACGCGCTGCAATCGCGCCCATCATCTGCGAACCCATCGCCATCGGCGACGGGCTCGAGCTCGTCGGGCCAGGACCGACCATCCCGGCCAGGTCCATCCCGACGCGATCCACGGGACGAGCAGGGGCGACGAGATCGAGGGAACGGCGGCCAACGATACGATCGGGACGCTCGGCGGCGGCGATACGGGGCGCGGCGGCGCGGACCGCGACGCCATCGAGGGCGGCGGCGGCGACGACCGTGCGTCGCCCCCTTCAGCGCCGGGGGCCACGACCTTGCCTCGCAAGCGCGGCTGCTGGCAGCCGTCCCCGGCGCCGGCCCCAGCGTGTCGTCACCGGCGCATCCGGTCGTCGCCCGCGCCGCCCTCGGTGGTGAAACCGCCAGATCGGGGCGGCTCCGACGTCCGTGTCGGCTATCGCGGCAGCGCCTTCATCTTCGGCGGACGCCGGGCGGACCAGCTGGTCGCTGCGGGTGGAAATGACAGGCTGATCGGCGGCGACGGCAACGACCGTCTTTCCGGCGGCGCCGGCCGCGACCGCCTCGGCGGCGGAAAGGGCGAGAAGACGACGCCCGACCGGAGCGGCGCCACAGGGGAGCTTTGCAGCGGGGGCGGCGACGATGTCCGGGGCGCCGTCTCCGGCGAGGCGGCCGTCCGGGCCGAGCGGGCGAGGACACCCTCGTGAGCTGGTCCGGCGACGACGTCCTGACGGCCGGCGCGGCCGTGGCGAGATCGAACTGCACGCGGTGGCGCAAGGCGAGATGCCCGACACGGTGGTCGTCCACCGCCCGGGGGGACGGTATCGGGACCACCCTCCTCGGCGAGGAGGCCGGCGTCGCGATCGACCTGTCCGCCTACGGCTCGGCGGACCTCGCCGGGGCGATCGCCGCCTCCAGCGTCTCCGTCAATCATCTGCAGGCATTCGGCACGCCGGTGACCATCACAGTGGTGGCGAGGGGGGCGGCGGCTTACCGCTCGAGGAAGAGGCGAGGTCCCTCCACGACATCGTCCGACCGCGGACGGGCGCGGTAAGGCCCGTCGCGCGGCCGGTCCCGGCGCGCCCCGCCCGCGAGCGATCCCGCGGACGGCGCGCGGGCGCGGCAGACCCTCGGCCGGGCGGGCGGCGCACCTCTCACAGGAAGAACCAGGCGCCGGCGGCCACGAGACCGATCATGCCCGCCAGGCTGAGGGCGATGAGGAGCCCGTCCCGCGTCGCGAGGCCGATCGACAGGACGAGGAGGGCGAGTGCGGGCGGCACGATCCCGCCCGGCACGAGTGCCCCGATCAGCATCAGCACCGACAGCCCCGTGGCGAGGACGGCGTCGAGCCACAGGAGCGGCCGCTCGGTCAGGAACGACCAGCGCGGCCGGAACAGCCGTTCGAGGCGCCGCACCCACGGGCCGGCCCTCTCGATCGCCCGGTCCACCTTGTCGGCGGGCAGGGCGATCCGGGCGAGGAAGGGCGGAAGCCAGGGCGCGGGCGCACCGACGAGCATCTGGGCGGACAGGACGAGGGCGATCGCGCCCATCCCCAGCGACACGCCGGGAAGCGCCCCGACCACCGGCAGGATCGAGATGAGGGCCGGGACGGCGAGCACCATGCCGTACGTGCTGCGACCGAGGTCCGAGACGAGGTCCCCGACGGTGAGATCGCTCTCTCGCTCGCGCTCGCGGAGCGTTTCGAGAAGTCGTGAGAGGGGGCCGGGCTGGGCGCGCTGCATCGGGTCCGCGGGCGAGAGGGGCGGGCTGGGGTCGCGGAGAAGCTGCCACCTGCCGGCGGGCTCGGCAACGGCGATGCGCGAGGCGACCGGGCAGCGGCGCCGCCTCGCTGGGCCGATCGGCGAGCCGTGCCGCGAGGCGTACGCCCGGGAACGACCCGGTGCGACGGGCGCGCGGATCCTGGCAGCGGGCGGCGCACGCCGTCCGGGCGACAGCTGTCCGACGGCGCGTCATGGGTCGTGGGCGGACGATCGGTTCCCGCCCGGACGGTCCGGGCAGGGTCTTCGCAGCGCCCGCCATCCGACGCCCGCCGACCCGGTTTCCGCGGCGACGCGCGCCCTGGAACGACCCGGTGCGACGGGCGCGCGCGGATCCTGGCAGCGGGCGGCGCACGCCGTCCGGGCGACAGCTGTCCGACGGCGCGTCATGGGTCGTGGGCGGACGATCGGTTCCCGCCCGGACGGTCCGGGCAGGGTCTTCGCAGCGCCCGCCGACCCGGTCTCCGGGGCGACGCGCTTATCTTGCACAGGCCGCGCCGGCCGTGGTCGCCTGGCGGCCAACCGCCCGCGGTCTCGCGTCGTCGGGGGCGGGTGACACGTCGCCCCGGAGGAGGGCCGACGAGGCGCCGCGCAACCCGCGCGCCATCCACCCGGCGCATTCCCGGACCGCCGCTGCGACGCCAGCTCACCAGGCCGGTCGTCGTCTTCGCCGGCTCCACACACGAAGCCCCGTCGCCCCTTGCCAACCGGCAAGCGGGAAACGACCCGCCCAGACGGCCGCCGGCGCCGGCAGCATTGCGACCCGCGCTCGGATCGGGCGGCGGGCCAGCTCGCGCGGTGAATGCCGGCTCCCGCTGCCGAGGCGCCGGATGAGCCGGTCACCCAGGATGGAGGGGTAAGGCTGCGGAACGCGCCCGCCGGTCGGCCCGGCGGGGTGGTGCGATCAGCGCTTCTTGCCGGGGATGAGGCCTTCGCGCTGCGCCCGCTTGCGGGCCAGCTTGCGTGCCCGGCGGATCGCCTCCGCCTTCTCGCGCGCCCGCTTCTCGGACGGCTTCTCGTAGTGGTTGCGCATCTTCATCTCCCGGAAGATGCCCTCGCGCTGCATCTTCTTCTTGAGAGCCTTCAGCGCCTGGTCGACGTTGTTGTCGCGAACGAGAACCTGCACGTAGCCTCACGCTCCATGTTGTCGGCGGCCGGGGTCCGACGCCCCCGGTCCCAAGCCGGACCGGCCGAAGCCGTTGATCGAGTAAATGGTCCCGGGCGGCCCCGGAAGGCCAGCCCGAAAAACAGCGGCCACCGCGGCGACGCACGCCACGGCAGGCGACCGAGTTAACAGCTCCGCTCGGAAAAGTCCACGGCGGTGCACGCGGGGCCGTCAGCCGGGCATCACCCGGTTGACATGCCCCATCTTGCGCCCCGCCCTGACGGCGCTCTTCCCATAGAGATGGAGCCGCGCCGCCGGATCGGCAAGGGCCACCCGCCAGGCGTGGACCTCCTCGCCGATCAGGTTCTCCATGGCGACCGCGGCCGTCCGGTCCGCCGCGCCGAGGGGCCAGCCCGCCACCGCCCTGACGTGCTGGGCGAACTGGCTGGTCGCCGCCCCGTCCTGGGTCCAGTGGCCGGAGTTGTGGACCCGCGGCGCGATCTCGTTGGCGAGGAGGACGTGGCCGCCCGCGCCGCCTGGAACGGCGAACCACTCCACCGTGAGGACGCCCACGTGGCCGAGCGCCTCGGCGAGGCGGACGGCGTGCACCCTCGCCTCGGCGGCGAGCCCGGGGTCCTCCGGCCCGGGCACGCGAGACCACTTGAGGATCCCGTCCCGGTGCTCGTTGAAGGGCATGTCGTAGGCGGCCGTCGTCCCGTCGGCGGCCCGCGCGATCACGCTGGAGGTCTCGAAGGCGAAGGGGACGACGCCCTCGAGGATCGCGGGCGTCCGGCCGAGCGCGTCGAACGCGGCCGGACCGTCGCCGGCCGCGGCGATCCTGGACTGCCCCTTGCCGTCGTAGCCGAGCCGGCGGGTCTTCAGGATCGCGGGAAGGCCCGTGACCGCGATCGCGGCGGCAAGGTCCTCCGGCCCGTCCACCGGCGCGAACGGGCCGACGGGGATGCCGAGGGAGGCGAGGTACCGCTTCTCGGCGAGCCTGTCCTGGGCGACCTCGAGGGAGCGGATCCCGGGCCGGATCGCGTGCCGCCCGCCGAGGGCGGCGAGCGCGTCCACCGGCACGTTCTCGAACTCGTAGGTGAGGACGGAGACGGACGCGGCGAAGCGGGAAAGCGCCTCGCCGTCCTCGAAGGGGGCGCAGGTAGCCTCGGCGGCGACGGCGAAGGCGGGGCTCTCCGGGTCCGGCGAGAACACGTGGACGGTCAGGCCGAGCTCGGCGGCCGCTGTCGCCATCATCCGGCCGAGCTGTCCGCCGCCGAGGATCCCGATCGCCTCCCCCGGCTCGAGGACCGGGCCCGGCGCCTCAGGCATCGTCCGACGGCCGCTCGGCGACGGCCTCCGTGCGGGCGCGGCGCCAGGCCTCAAGCCGCCCGGCGAGGGATCCGTCGGTGAGGGCGAGGATGGAGGCGGCGAGCAGCGCCGCGTTGACCGCGCCGGCCGTCCCGATGGCGAAGGTGCCGACCGGCACGCCGGCCGGCATCTGGACGATGGACAGAAGGCTGTCCTCGCCCCGCAGCGCCCGGCTCTCCACCGGCACGCCCAGGACCGGCAGCGTGGTGAGGCTCGCCACCATGCCCGGCAGGTGCGCCGCCCCGCCCGCGCCGGCCACGATCACCCGGTGGCCCGCCGACCGCGCGCCGCGGGCGAAGGCGAACAGCCGCTCCGGGGTGCGGTGGGCCGACACGATGAACGCCTCGTGGCCGACGGCGAGTTCGGCCAGGATTTCGGTGGCGTGGCGCATGGTGCTCCAGTCGGACTGGCTGCCCATGATCACGGCGACGGGCTGTCCTTCCAAGGGGGTCTCCGGCTGTCGGGGCGGCGCATCATCGGCGTCGGTCTCAGGCGGGCAGGTCGGGGATCAGGATATCCTCGAGGTGGCGGATCCTGTCCTTCACCTGGAGCTTGCGCTTCTTGAGCCGCTGGATCTGGAGCTGGTCGCGGAAGGCCGCCTCGGTGAGCGCCGTCACGGCCGCGTCGAGGTCCTGGTGCTCCTCGCGCAGGCGCGCGAGCTCGGCGAGGACAGTCTCCTGCTCGCGGGTCGGGTCGAGATCCATGGGCGACGCGGTTCCAGCTGTTCGGCCGCCCTTATAGCAGACCGCGCGCGCCGGGGGCGAGGGGCCCGGCGCGCGCCCGCCGAACGGCCGCGGCGATGCCGTGCTGCAAAGGAGCGACGTATTCGCCTTCCCGTTCTTGCGGCCGACACAGGAAGTTCAACAAAGTGAAGGCAGATCCTAACAAAGCTGCACCTTCATCTCTCAAAATCATCGGCGAGACGCTTGGAAACCGCCTGCTCCCGTGCCACACTCCCTTCGCCACCTAAACGAGGGAGAAGGCCGCATGCCGATCGAAGCCCACGTGGAAGCCCTGCGCAAGCGCCATCAGGACCTCGATGCGCAGCTGAGGGAGATCACCGCCTCCCCCAGCGCGGACGCATCGGAGGTGACGCATCTCAAGCGCGAGAAGCTGAAGCTGAAGGACGAGATCGAGCGCCTCCACCGCCGGAACGGCGCGGCGCGCCACTAGCCCCTCCCCGGGCCGCCGCCCGCGGGCGGCGGCCCGCACGGCCGCGCAGCCCGCACGGCCACTCGCAGGCTGCTTCCGGGCCCCTCGTTCCCGAGGGCGTCGGACAGTGCGGCGACGCGCAGCGCCGAGGCGAGCGGACCGGCATCCGCGGTCCGCATCCGACGCGGGAGACGAGGGTCGCCAGCGGCGCGCCCTTTCGCGCCGCCATCGCTGCGAGGGCGGACCAGGATTCGGGCTCCAGGGCCACGCTGGTTCGACGGCCCGCGACCGTGAGCGAGCGCTTCACGAGGGTCATGGGGTCGCCGCCGCCACCCGGCGGCCGGCCGTCCGGGCAGACCCGATGCGCGTCATCGCCGCACCGAAAAACGGGACGCCGGCCCCACGCGGGGCGCGTCCCTGTCCTCCAGCGCGTCAGGGGCGCTGCCGACCGGCGCCACCCGCCACCACCGTCGCCGGCCGCGCCACGGGCGCAAGTCGACCGCCGCCGCCTTGCCGCCAGTCGCCGTCGCCCTCCCGCTGCGTGACCACGACGGAGCCCTGGAAGGGACGGATCGGCGGGATGGTGATGGTGGTCGAGGAAGGGCAGGAAGGCGAACGCCTTCCCCACGAGGATGTCCGATCCCGCCCACCCTCGTCAGGATCGCGACCGGCAAGGCGACTCCGGTCGCCCCGGCCGACCGGCCGGGCATGGCGGTCACGCCGCTGTTCCCGGACGGGCGCGAGGAGGTCCGGATCGCGCGCTGGGCGCCGGGGCGCGGGCCCATATCCCCGCGCCGGGCGGGTTCGAGGCGTTCGTCCTCGAGGGGTGCTTCGAGGAGGACCCGGACGCGCTCGGGCCCCGGGACTGGCTGCGCCTGCCGCCGGGGTCAGCGCCCGAGGCCCTCGCGGGCCCCGACGAAGTGCGGGTCTTCATCAAGACCGGCCATCTCGCCGGCCTCGGCCGAGGCCGACGGCGCCCGGAAGCGTTCCCGGACCACCGGCGATGGTGTCGCCGTGGCGGCGGCGTTGCCGTGCGCGGCCCGGTTCCAGGGGATCGGGGGCGGTCATGGCGGTGGGGCCGCGGGACACCGGCGAGGGGAAGGTGCGGCAAACGCTCGAGGACAACACGTTCGACCTCGACAACGACTCGTCTTACCGAACACTTGGCAGCCGGCCTTCGGACCAGGGCGTCAACCTGTTTGCCGGACACATCCTCGGAACGGCCTGAGCCGATCTCCCGGCGCGCTGGCGCCTCGACTGACAATCCGATCCGCTATCGGCACGAAGGCCGCATGGCCTCGACCTCCCCAAACTTTTCAGGCACGGCATCGATCTCGTGAGGCTTTCTGGAACGGGATGCTTGAAAATCAAACCAAACAACTTCACAGGGAATGTCTATATCGCTGGTCAGGCAATCCCGAAATGCAACCACGTCTTCGCCACACCAGTCGGGCAAGCCGAACGCGCGACGAGGCTCTTCATGACGGGATTCATGCCCCCTGATGCGGCGTCCTCGAACAGCATGTCCTTTCATCCACTCACACGCTCGCGCCCGCGCGGGGTCGGTCCGAGGACACCTCGAGGTCGCTGACGTCTCGGGCCGCTTCCGGTACCGGCCCCCGCACACCCCTCGCAGGCCGCCGCCGGCGACCGGACCCGGCCGGAACAGGACGCCCGTTCCGGCCGCTGGCCGGGCGAACTGGTCGCACCGGGCGCGCTGCGGCGTCGCCCAGACGGGCTGAGCCGAGCAGCGGCCGGACCGGCTAGGACGTGGACTGATTTGCCGCTGAGCCAAATGCGGATTGCAGCGAGCTTGAGCGCGGCGAGGAAATTGTCAGGCCGGCGGTCGTAGCGGGTGGCGATCCCGCGGAAGTGCTTGATGCGGTTGAAGAAGCGCTCGAGGAGATTGCGCTGGCGGTAGACGAAGCGGCTGAACGGGTACGCCCGTTTGCGGATGACGCGAGGCGGCACGTTCGCCCACGCGCCTGAGGCCGCAGCATGTTCCCGGATCGCGTCGGTATCGTAAGCGCGGTCGGCGATCAGGATGGAGCCTCTGCCGAGCTCGCCGATCAGCTCGCGAGCGGCTGGCGCATCGCCGGCCTGACCGGGCGTCAGCGCGAGGCGGACGGGGCGGCCTTCGGCGTCGACGAGAGCGTGGATCTTGGTCGTCAGGCCGCCGCGGGAGCGGCCCATGCCGCCATGGTCCTCGCCCCCCTTTTGCCGGTCGCGCCGTGCTGGTGTACGCGCACACAGGAGGAGTCGATCATCACGATGTCGCCGTCGTAAGCCTCTGACACAGCGTCGAGAATGCGGTCCCAGATGCCGGCCGCCCGCCACCGGACGAAGCGGTTGTAGAGCGTCGTCCGCGGCCCGTACCGCTCCGGCACGTCGCGCCACGGCGTCCCGGCCCGGAAGCGCCACAGGATGCCGTTGATCACGCGTCGGTCGTCGACCCGCGGAACGCCCCGCACCTTCGTCGGCAGGAGCGGCTGGATGACGGCCCACTCCGCATCGGTCAGATCATGACGGTCCATCTCGGCCTCCTCGCCTCACCGAGAGCGAGCAGACCCGACCAATCTTGATGTTCGGTTTATGGGGCCAGGACCTAGCCCACGCTCCGCCGTGCGGCGTCGGCGAGCGCGGCGATCCGCAGCGCCGAGGCGAGCGGCCGGTCCTCGCGGCCGGCGTCGATCCGGGCGCACAGGGCGGACAGGGACGACCCCTCCCGCGCGGCCATCGCCTCGAGCGCCGCCCAGAACTCCGGCTCCAGCGCGACGCTGGTGCGGTGGCCGGCGAGCGTCAGCGAGCGCTTGACGAGCCCGCCGGGCAGCTCAGGCCCCCGCCCCGTCGTCGCCGGGGCGTCCGGCCTCGTCGAGCCGGTGGCCGTCGAGACGGCGCGCGGCGAGATCGTCCCGGGTCGCCTCCGCCTCCCGCTCGGCGCGGGTGCGGCCGTGGCGGGCGCGGTTGCGCGCCGCCTGCGCCTTCTCCTCGGCCTTCTGGCGCGCCTTGCGCATCCGCCTGAGGTTGATCACGTCGCCCAAGGTCGAGCCTCCCTCGCCCCGCCTCAGCCCGGCCGGATCATCCGCTCCGGCCGGACAGCCGCGTCGAACTCCTCCGCCGTGACGAAGCCCATGCCCACGGCCTCCTCCTTGAGGGTGGTGCCGTTGGCGTGGGCCGCCTTGGCGACCTTCGCCGCGTTGTCGTAGCCGATCTTCGGCGCGAGGGCCGTCACCAGCATGAGCGAGCGCTCCATGAGCTCGCCGATCCGCTCGCGGTTGGCCTCGATCCCGACGACGCAGTTGTCGGTGAAGCTGCGCGCGCCGTCGGCGAGGAGGCGGACCGACTGGAGCATCGTCGCCGCCATCACCGGCTTGAAGACGTTGAGCTCGAAGTGGCCCTGGCTGCCCGCGACGGCCATGGTCGTCTGGTTGCCGAAGACGCGGGTCGCCACCATGGTCAGCGCCTCGGCCTGGGTCGGGTTCACCTTGCCCGGCATGATGGACGAGCCCGGCTCGTTCTCCGGCAGGACGAGCTCGCCGAGGCCCGAACGCGGGCCCGACCCCAGGAAGCGGATGTCGTTGGCGATCTTGAACAGGGAGGCGGCCACGGCGTCGAGCGCCCCGTGCATGGCGACGAAGGCGTCGTGGGCGGCGAGCGCCTCGAACTTGTTCTCCGCCGTGCGGAAGGGAAGGCCGGTGATCGCGGCGACGTGGCCGGCCACCGTCCGGTCGAAGCCCGCCTTCGTGTTGAGGCCGGTGCCGACGGCGGTGCCGCCCTGGGCGAGGGCATAAAGGTCCGGCAGGTTGCGCTTCACCCGCTCGATGCCGAGGGCGACCTGGGCGGCGTAGCCGGAAAATTCCTGCCCGAGGGTGACGGGCGTCGCGTCCTGGGTGTGGGTGCGCCCGATCTTGATGATGTCC
>CAZJNX010000164.1:0-10966 GCA_964547415.1 uncultured Hyphomicrobiales bacterium | reverse complement strand
GAAGGCCGAGCGCGGGTTCCTCGCCGAGATCCTCTACGGCTTCATCAAGCGCGACTACCGGAAGGTCGCCGAGGTGCACTTCAAGGCGGGCTACGTGCCGGCCGACCGGGATCCGGACCTGTTCGCCCAGGCGCTGCGGGCCATCGGCGAGCCGATCCGCGACCAGACGGCCCAGGACATCGCCATGAGCCGCCTCCTCACCCAGCTGTTCGAGGTGACCGAGCTCTTCTCCATGGCGACGCAACCCCAGCTCATCATGCTGCAGAAGACCATGGTGGTGGTGGAGGGCGTCGCCCGCACTCTCGACCCCAAGCTCGACATCTGGAAGACGGCCGAGCCCGTCGTCGGCCAGTGGATGGCGAGCGAGCTCGGGCCGGCGGCGCGGCTTCGCACGGCGAACGACAGCGTGCAGGCCGTCGGCCGGCTGATCGCGGACCTTCCCGTCCTCGCGGGCCGCGTGGAGCGTCTGTCGGCAGACCTCGAGCGGATGGGCGAGCGCGGCATCGACCTCTCCCCGGAGACCATCTCGCGCATGGTGGCGGTGCGCACCGGCCCCACCCTCTCGCGCCAGCTCGCCCTTTGGGTCGCGGCGATCTCCCTCGCCGTCATCGCCTTCGGCTTCCTGTGAGGCGCACCGCCCGGCAAGGCGCGGCCGCTCCGCCCGGTTGGCGATGGCACGGGCTCGCCGCGCTGCGGGCGGCGATCCGCCGTGCCGTCGCCGCCGCCTCGCCCCCCTCCCGCATGACCGCCGTCACGGCGATCCTTGCCGGCCGCGCGCATTCGGGTGTCATCGCCACCCCGACTCTCCCCCTGCGGGGCCGGGTGGACGCGACAACCCGAAGGGCGGGGACGGGGAGGACCTTCTCATCGGCGGCCGCGGCCAGGAGGAGCTCCCGGGCGATGCCGCGAACGACATCGCCACCGGCGGCTTCGGCGGCGGCGTCCCGTTCCTCGGGCGGGGCGCCGGTCGAGGCGACGCCGGGAACGGCAACGACGCCGTCCCCGGCGAGGAGGGCGAGGACGGGCTCGACGGTCGGGGATCGACCGCGTTGCCGTCCGCACGGCTGACGTCGGCGATGGTGATGACCGGGATCGGGCTGCCGGCGGCACGTGCATCGGTCTGCCGTTCGCGTCGGGCGGCGTCGTCGAGGCGGCAACGGGTGGTCGCATCAGCGGCGCGGGCAGCGGCATGTCCCGTCCCACGGGCATGCCCGGGTCGGGAGCGCGATTGACTTTGCGCGCGCCGCCGCGCGAGTTGGGCGCCACGGGCCGGGCGGGCCGCCGATCACCACGACGAAGAAGACCGACGATGACGGAAAACCACCTTCTTTCGCGTCTCGCCGCCGGCTCGGCCGGCCGGGACGGGGCCACCTTCGCCGAGACCCCGGACGGGGCGGTGACGACCTACGGCGACATGTGGGCGGGCGCGCGCCGCATCGCCTCCGTCCTCGTGGCGCACGGGCTCGCCCCGGGGGACCGGGTGGCGGTGCAGGCCGAGAAGTCGCTCCCCGTCCTTCAGACCTATCTCGCGACGGTGATGGCGGGCGGCGTGTTCCTGCCCCTCAACACCGCCTACACGGACGCGGAGGTGGACTACTTCCTGACCGACGCGGAGCCCGCCGTCTTCGTGTGCGATCCGGGCCGCCGCGCCGCCCAGGCGCCGATCGCGGAAAAGGCCGGGGCGCGCGCCGTCCTCGACGTGGGCGCGGACGGGACCGGCACCCTGACGGAGGCCGCCGCCGCCGCGTCCGACGCCTTCGAGCCCGTCGCCCGCGGGGCGGAGGACCTCGCCGCCATCCTCTACACCTCCGGCACCACCGGCCGGTCGAAGGGGGCGATGCTCACCCACGGGAACCTCGCCTCCAACGCGGAGGCGCTCGTCGCCACCTGGCGCTTCACGGCCGAGGACGTCCTCGTCCACGCCCTGCCGATCTTCCACACCCATGGCCTGTTCGTCGCCTCCAACGTGATCCTCGCGGTCGGCGGCCGTACCCTGTTCTTCCCGAAGTTCGACGCGGACGCGGTGATCGCGGCCATGCCGCGGGCGACCGCCATGATGGGCGTGCCCACCTTCTACGTGCGCCTTCTCGACCATCCGGGCCTTGCCGAGGCCGCGCGGGGGATGCGCCTGTTCGTGTCGGGCTCCGCGCCGCTCCTGGAAGAGACCCACAAGCGCTTCGAGGAGATCACCGGCCAGGCGATCCTCGAGCGCTACGGCATGACCGAGACGGGGATGATCACCTCCAACCCCTACGACGGGGAGCGCCGGGCGGGGACCGTGGGCTTCCCGCTGCCGGGCATTTCCATCCGCGTGGCGAACGAGGAGGGGGCCGTCCTGCCCGACGGGGAGATCGGCATCGTGGAGGTGAAGGGACCCAACGTCTTTTCCGGCTACTGGCGGATGCCGGAGAAGACCGCCGAGGAATTCCGCGACGACGGCTGGTTCATCACCGGCGACCTCGGCATGATCGACGGGAAAGGCTATCTCAACCTCGTCGGCCGGGCCAAGGACCTCGTCATCTCGGGCGGCTACAACGTGTACCCGAAGGAGATCGAGGCGGCGATCGACGACGTGCCGGGCGTCGTGGAATCGGCCGTCATCGGCCTGCCCCACCCGGACTTCGGGGAGGGGGTCGCGGCCGTGGTGGTCCGCGAGACGGGCGCGGCCATCGACGAGGCGGGGATCGTCGAGGCCGTGGCGGGCGGGCTCGCCCGTTACAAGCAGCCCAAGCGCGTCTTCTTCGTCGACGCCCTGCCGCGCAACACCATGGGCAAGGTCCAGAAGGCGGAGCTGCGCAAGACCTACGAGGACACGTTCAGGAAGGCCTGATGCGGCCGGCCGCCCGTCACCGGTAGGGGAAGGACGGGCGGCGCTTTTCGAGGAACGCGTTGTAGCCCTCGCGGAAGTCCTCGCTCGCGAAGGCCTCGTCGAAGAGGGCCCGGGCGCGCGGCGTCTCATCGGCGTGGCCGGCCGCGATCTCCCTCAGGATCGCCTTCTGGTTCCTCAGCGACAGCTGGGAGAGGCGGCAAAGGCCCGTCGCGTAGTGCTCCACGGCGCCATGGAGCTCCTCGTCCGGCACCACGCGGTCGACGAGGCCGATGGCGAGCGCCTCGGCCGCCTCCACCGTGCGGCCGGAGAAGAGGAGGTCGGCCGCCCGCGCCTCGCCCACCCGCTGCACGAGGCGGCGGGCGTCGGCGAAGGAGTAGACGGTGCCGAGCCTCGCGGGCGGAATCGCGAACCGCCCGCTCTCGCCGGAAAAGCGCAGGTCCGCGTGGAGGGCAAGGCCGAGCGCCCCGCCGACGCAGGGCCCGCGGATGACGGCGACCGTGGGCTTGCGGCAGTCGTGGAGGGCCTGCTGGCCCGCGCGGACGAGGTCGTTCTGGGCCCGCGCGCTCTCGGCCGTCGCGTAGACCTCCGCGAACTCGGAGATGTCCGCGCCCGCCGAGAAGGCCTCCCGCCCCGCACCCTCCACGATCACGATCTTGACCGCCGGGTCGGCGTCGAGGCCCGCGACGGCCGCCACGAGGGACCGCCACATGGAGGCGGAGATGGCGTTCCGCGCCGCCGGGTTGTCGAGGAGGATGCGCGCGACCTCCCCGTCCCGCTCGATCACGAGGCGGCCGCCCGCGGCCCCCTCGCCCGCCGATCCCGTCGCCGTCGCGCTCTGAGCCATCCTCTCGCCTCCCTCGCCGTCTTGCGCCTCGCGACCCGGTATAGGCGATCGGGCGGGCGGCGACAGCCGGAGATTCCGGCTTGGCGTGCGGGCGTCCTGTGGCATTGTGGGGCCGGCACGCGCCGGCGCCGGCGCTGCGGGAACACGGGAGACCAAGCGGCATGACGAAACGACCCGTCGCCTTCGCCCTCGCGGCCGCGGCCGCCCTCTTCCTCGCCGGAAAGGCCGAGGCGAAGACGGTGCTCGACGTCTCGATCCCATGGGGGGCGAGCGAGTTCCACACCAAGAACGCGATGGCGTTCGCCCAGCGGGTGGCCGAGGAGACCGGCGGCGAGGTGGAGATGATCTTCCACCCGGGCGGGGCGCTCGGCATCAAGGCCAACGAGAGCCTGCGCGCGGTGGAGGACGGGGCCGTGCCCATGGCCGAGTACGCCCTGTTCCAGAACGTGGGCGAATTGCCGATCCTCGGCATCGAGAGCATCCCCTTCCTCATCGCCGACTACGACGACCTGAAGGTGATGCACGAGCTCGTGCGCCCCACCTGGGAGGAGGCGCTGGAGCGTCGCAACCAGAAGGCGCTCTACATGGTGCCCTGGCCGAGCCAGAACTTCTTCACCAAGGAGCCGATCGAGACCCCGGAGGACATGCAGGGCGTGCGCATGCGCACCTACGACGCCAACACCGCCGAGATGGTCTCCAACCTCGGGATGGTGCCGCTGCAGATGAACAACCTCGACATCATGCCCGCGCTCGCCTCGGGCAAGCTGGACGCGGTGATGACCTCCGGCACCACGGCGGTCGCCCAGAAATACTGGGAATTCCTGAACCACACCTACAACACCAACCACCTGTGGGCGTCGAACGCGCTGGTCATCAACCTCGACACCTGGAACGACCTTCCCGAGGCGCACCGCGCCGCCATCGAGGCCATCGCCGCGGAGATGGAGCCGGACTTCTGGGCCGTCTCGGAGGCCGAGCACGCGATGCGGATGGACCAGCTGAAGGCGGAAGGCATGACGGTCGAGGCGCCGGCGCCGGAGGTGGCGGCGGCCATGCGCGAGGCGACCGCCCACATGGCCGGCGACTTCGCGGACCGGGTCGACGGCTCGGGCGAGATCATCGACGCCTACCGGGAGAAGACCGGCTCGGGCAGCTGACCGCGCACGCCATGGCCGCCGGGCGCCGCGCCATCGGCGTGCGGCGCCCCGATCCACCCGCCCGCCCGACCGGACCACCCATGATCCAAGCCGTCCTGAAGGCCGTCGACGGGCTCAACGTCGTCGGCGCGGCGGGGGCCGCGCTCGCCTTCGCGCTCCTGTCGGTCATGCTGATCGTGGAGGTGATCGCCACCTCCTTCTTCGCCTGGTCCCAGCCCTGGGCGGTGGAGTATTCCACCTATTTCCTGGCGTTTACCCTGTTCCTCGGCTCGGGCTGGACCCTGCGCACGGGCGGGCACATCCGCGTTTCCATCCTCCTCGCCCTCCTGCCCGGGCGGGCCGCGCGCCTCCTCGACCTTTGCGGCAGCGCCTTCGCCCTCGGCGTCGTCTCCTTCGCCGCCTGGGCCCTCGTCGGGCAGGCGCTGAGGACGGCCGAGCTCGGCTCCGTCTCCTACTTCCCCTCGCGCACGCCCCTCCTCTACCCGCAGGCCCTGCTCGCGGCCGGCTTCGTCCTCCTCGCGCTGGCCTTCCTCGCGCGGGTGGTGCGCCTCGCCCTGGGGCAGCCCGCGGAGGTGCCGTATGCCGCCCTCCCCGTGGACGAGGCGGCCCCGGAGGACGCGGGAGGGCGCGGCTGATGGCAGGGCCCGGCACCTTCGTCCTCGTCCTCCTCGTCGTCTTCCTGGGGGCGGGGGTCTGGGTCGGCGTCGCGCTGATGTCGATCGGGATCTTCAGCCTCGAGGCGTTCCGCTCCATGCGGGTGGACCGGTTCCTCGCAGGCGACATCTGGGGCAGCGCCACCGCCCAGGAGCTGGTGACGCTTCCCCTCTTCATCCTGATGGGCGAGATCCTCTACCACACCCGCCTGTCGGACGACCTGTTCCGCGGCCTGTCGCCGTTCACGCGGCGCCTGCCCGGGCGCCTCCTCCACGTCAACGTGATCGGCTGCGCCCTGTTCGCGGCCGTCTCCGGCTCCTCCGCGGCCACCACCGCCACGGTCGGGCGCATCACGCTGAAGGAGCTCCTCGCCCGCGGCTACGACCGGCGGATCGCCATGGGCTCCCTCGCGGGGGCGGGAACGCTCGGCTTCCTCATCCCGCCGTCGATCCCGCTCATCGTCTACGGCGTGCTCGCGGACGTCTCCATCCTCGACCTCTTCCTCGCGGGCGTCGTGCCCGGTCTCCTCCTCGCGCTCCTCTACATGCTCTACCTCGGCGTGAGGACGAGCCTTTCGCCCGCCGCGCTGCCGCCGCCCGAGCCGCCCGTCCCGGCGCGGGACAAGGTCGCCGCGCTTTTCGCCCTCCTGCCGGTCACCTTCCTGATCGCGCTCGTCCTCGGCTCCATGTACCTAGGGCTCGCGAGCGTCACCGAGGCGGCGGCCGTCGGCGTCCTCGGCGCGCTCCTGATCGCCGCCGCGCAAGGGGCGCTGACCCCGCGCACCCTGTCCCGGGCGCTCCTCGGAGCGGTGCGCACGACCTCCATGATCGGGCTCATCCTGATCGGCGCCCTGTTCCTGTCGAAGGCGATGGCGCGGCTCGGCGTGCCGGTGGAGGTGGCGGGCATGATCGAGGCGCTGGAGCTGTCGCCGGCGGCCCTCATCGCCCTCTTCCTCGTCTTCTATCTTCTTCTCGGCATGGTGCTCGACGGCATGTCGGCCATCGTCATGACGCTGCCGGTGACGCTGCCGCTCGCCGTCGCGGCCGGCTTCGACCCGGTGTGGTTCGGCGTCTTCCTGATCGTCACGGTGGAGATGGCCCAGATCACGCCGCCCGTCGGCTTCAACCTGTTCGTCATCAAGTCCCTCACCGACGAGCCCATCGGGCGGATCGCCCTTGCGGCGGCGCCGTTCTGTCTCATCATGGTGGCGTTCGTGGCGCTGGTGACGGTCTTTCCCGGCATCGTCCTGTGGCTGCCGGGCACCTTGAGATGAGGGCGCGTTGACGGAAGATGGCAGGAAGGCGCGGCTCGCCGCCGCGCTCAGGGACAACCTCAGGAAGCGGAAGGCCCAGGCGAGGGGGCGCCGGGCGGCCGACGCCCCCGGGGAGCGGCCCGGCGGGGCGGCGCCCCGCGCGGGCGAGGGCCGGGACGAGGGCGGAGACGACGACGGACCGGACGAGCCTCGCGGCTGAGCCGGCCGGCGCGGCGGGGACAAGGGGGGCACCATGGCGACCATGCGGGTGTGGGTGGAGGCGGACCGGATGACGGCGCTCGCCGCCATGGCCGCCTTCGAGCGGGCGTTCGCCGGGGAGGGGGCGCCGGTCTCCACCTACGAGATCGTCCAGGACGGCCCCTGGATCGCCGAGGCGCTCGTGGAGGCGGCGGCCCCGGCGGGGGATCGCGGCCCCCTCGACCGGGCGCGGGCGGCGCTGTCGGCCGCCGGCCTGTCGCTTCCCGTGAAGGCGGAGCCGCTGGAGCCGCGGGACTGGGTGCGCGAGGGCCTCCTGTTCCTGAAGCCGGTGCGTGCCGGCCGCTTCACCCTCCACGGCAGCCACGACGCCGGACGGCTGCCGCCCTCCCGGGGCAACCTCCTCGTCGACGCGGGCAGCGCCTTCGGCACCGGCCACCACGCCACCACCCTCGGCTGCCTCCTCGCCGTCGATACCCTGTGCCGCGCCTGGCGGCCGGAAACGGTGCTCGACGTCGGCACCGGCACGGGCGTCCTCGCCATGGCGGCCGTGAGGGCGGGCGCGCCGCGGGCCGTCGCGACGGACGTGGACCCGGTCGCGGTCGCCACCGCGCGGCGCAACGCCCGCCTCAACGGCCTGTCCGGCCGGATCGCCTTCGTGGCGACCGACGCGCTGCGCCACCGCACGGTCGCCGCGCGTGCGCCCTACGACCTCGTCTTCGCCAACATCCTCGCCAATCCCCTCGTCGCCCTCGCCGGCGAGATCGCCGGGAGCGTGGCCCCGGACGGGCGCCTCGTCCTCGCGGGCTTCCGCTCCGCGGACGAGCGGCGGGTGATCGGCCCCTACCTTTCCCGCGGCCTCGTGCGTGCCGAGCGCGGCGTCATCGACGACTGGCCCACCGTGGTTCTCGCCCGTCCCCGCCGCCGCCCGGCCGCCCGGGTGTAGCATTCGCGCCACAACGGCCGGCTCTCACGGCCCGCGGGCAAGGTCCCGGGTGTCGGTGCGGCGCGAGGCACTGTAGAACACGTCGGAAAGACCGATTCAGCCGGCGTCCGGTACCTTGACGAAAGGTTAATCGCCGGGCCCGGTTGCCACACGCGTCGATTGACGGGGATCGCCTTGCTCGTGTCGCCTGCCATTCCGCTGCACCGGGCCCTCGGCAAGGGCCTCCTCGCCGCCACCGCGATCGTCGCGGTCGTGCTCGCGGCGGAGCCCACCCGGGCACAGACGCTGACGACCTCGCTCGCGTCGGCCTACGACAAGAACCCCGAGCTCAACGCCGCCCGCTCCCAGCTGCGCTCCATCGACGAGGGGGTGGCCATCGCCCGCTCGGGCAACCGCCCGCAGATCTTCGCCAACTTCTCCGCCACGGGCCGCACCACCCGCACGGTGAACCAGCGCATCACCGGCTTCGGCGGCCGCGTGATCGACCGCCGATCGAGCACCGTCAACACCAACCCGCTCAACATCGGCGTCACGCTGACCCAGCCCCTCTTCCAGGGCTTCACGGTGCGCAACACGATCCGCCAGGCCGAGGCGGCGGTGCGCGCCCAGCGGTCGAGCCTGCGCAACACCGAGCAGAGCATCCTCCTCGACGCGGCGACCGCGTTCATGGACGTGATCCAGAACCAGGCGCTCGTGGAGCTGCGCCTGTCGGACATCCGCTTCCTCGAGGAGCAGGTGCGTGCCGCCCAGGACCGGTTCGACGTGGGCGAGGGCACCCGCACGGACGTCTCCCAGGCCGAGGCCCGCCTCGCAGAGGCCCAGTCCTTCTACAACTTCGCCGTCTCCGACCTGGAGGCCTCCCGCGCGCGCTTCCGCCAGGTGACGGGCCTCGAGGCGAAGAGCCTCAACAACAACATCACCATCGAGCGCTTCCTGCCGAAGACGCTCCAGGCCGCCCTGCAGATCGGACAGGCGGAGCATCCCGCCATCGAGGCGGCGATCCACAACGTGGACGTGGCCCTGTTCAACGCCAAGGCGCTCGAGGGCGAGTTCCTGCCCGAGGTCAGCGTCCAGGGATCGGCCAACTCGACCATCTTCCCGAACTCCAACGTCACGCGCCAGGATTCGGCCGAGGTCTCCCTCAACGTGTCGATCCCGATCTACCAGGGCGGGCGCGTCTCGGCCCAGGTGCGCCAGGCGAAGGAGGATCTCGGCACCGCCCGCATCCAGGTGGACAACAACCGCGACGCGGTGCGCCAGGCGGTCGCCGCCTCCTGGGCGGTCTTCAAGGCGGCGCAGGCGTCGATCCTCGCCGCCCAGACCGGGGTGTTCGCCGCCCAGCTCGCCCTCGAGGGCGTGATCGAGGAGCAGCGGGTCGGCCAGCGGACCACCCTCGACGTCCTCAACTCCCAGCGCGACCTGGTGGACGCCCAGTTGACCCTCGTGCAGGCCGAGCGCGACGCGACCGTGGCCGCCTACAACCTCCTGTCCGCCGTCGGCCGCCTCAGCGCCGAGCGCCTGTCCCTGCGCGTCGCCCGCTACGAGCCGAAGGAGCACTATGAGGCCGTGCGCGACAAGTGGTACGGCCTGCGCACGCCCGACGGCCGCTGAGGGCCTCGTGGCCGGCCGGCCGGCACCGGCCGCTTCCCGCCTCCCGCGCTTGCGCGGCCGGTCCGCTCCGGCTCCCCTCCGGCGGCAGGGCCGGGCGGCGGCGGCGGCCCCGCCTCCTTCCGCCGCCCGGTGAGCGCGCCGTCCGCCGCCTTTCGCGAGGCCGAACACCGCGCGCGCGTCGCCGCGCTCCAGCGCCAGCTCGCCCGCCGGGAGCTCGCCGCCCTCCTGCTGACGACCGCGCCGGACATCTTCTACGTCACCGGCTTCCTCACCCGCTTCTTCGAGAGCCCGACCCGGCCCTTCTTCGTGCTCGTCCCGGCCTCGGGCGATCCCGTCGCCGTCGTTCCCTCGATCGGCGCACACCTGATGGGGACGACCTGGATCGGCGACGTGCGGACGTGGGACGCGCCCGTCCCGGCCGATGACGGGATCTCGCTCCTCGCCGACGCGATCGCGGGCAGCGTCCCGCCGGGCGGGCGCGTCGGCCTGCCCATGGGGCCGGAGACGGTGCTGCGCATGCCGCTCGCCGACTTCTTCCGCCTGTCGGAACGGATCGCCCCGCGCACCTTCGCCGACGCCACCGACGCGGTCCGCCGCGTGCGGGAGGTGAAGTCCGAGGCCGAGATCGACCGTGTGCGCGCGGTCTGCGCGGCCGCCGGGCGTGCCTTCGCCCGCGTGCCGGCGATCGCCCGCCCGGGGCTGCCGCTCGAGGCCGTCTTCCGCACCTTTTCCTCGGCGCTCCTCGAGGAGGGGGCCGACGCCGTCCCCTACCTCGCCGGCGCCGCCGGCCCGGACGGCTACCCGGACGTGATCTCCCCCGCGACGGCGAAGCCGCTCCGGGCTGGCGACGTCCTGATGCTCGACACGGGTGCGAGCCGGGCCGGCTACTTCTGCGACTTCGACCGCAACTTCGCCGTCGGCCGCGTCGGCGAGGCGTGCCGCAGGGCCCACGCGCTCCTCGTGGAGGCGACGGAAGCCGGGCGCGCGGCGGCCCGCCCCGGCGCCACCGCCAGCGAGGTCCACGCGGCCATGGCGGCGGCGATCCGGCGGGGCGGCGGGACCGTCCCCGCCGGCCGCCTCGGCCACGGCCTCGGCCTGCAGCTGACGGAGTGGCCGTCCCTCATGCCCGGCGACGACACGCCGTTGCGGGCGGGCATGGTCCTGACGCTGGAGCCGGCCGTTTCGACCGCTGCGGGCCGGCTGATGGTCCACGAGGAGAACGTGGTGGTCCGCGCGGGCGGCGCGGTTCACCTGACCGACCCGGCGCCCGCGCGCCTTCCCGTCATCGCCTGAGCCGTCTCGCCCGTGCCGTTCCGGCGATGGCCGCCGGACGGGACCGCCCCTCGCCCCGGCCGTCGCGGATGGCGATGGCGGCTTTCCCCTTGCCTCTCCGCTCCCGAGCGAATATCGATACGGCCCGCAGCCGTCGCGCGCGCCGGTGTAGCTCAGCTGGTAG
>CAZJNX010000163.1:0-10969 GCA_964547415.1 uncultured Hyphomicrobiales bacterium | reverse complement strand
CCCGCGACGGCCGTCTCGCCGCCCGCCGCCGTCCGACCGGCAGTGCGCCGCGGGAACGCGTCGGCAAAGCCGATCCGCTCGTCCACCACGTAGAGCGGACGGCGCTTCACCTCCATGTAGACCTGCCCGAGGTACTCCCCGAGCACCCCAAGCGTGACGAGCTGCACGCCGCCGAGGAAGGCGATCGCCACCATGATCGAGGGGTAGCCCGGCACGCTCCCGCCCCAGACCAGCGTCTGGAAGAGGATGACCGCCCCGCCCGCGAACGACAGCAGCGAGACCACCGCCCCCACCGCCGACCAGACCCGCAGCGGCAGCACGCTGAAGGAGGTAATCCCGTCGACGGCCAGGCGCACGAGGCGGGCGAGGTCGAAGCGGCTCGTTCCGGCATGGCGCGCGTGGGGCACGTAGGGGATCGCCCGACGCTCGAAGCCCACCCAGGCGTAGAGCCCCTTGCCGAAGCGGTTGCGCTCGGGCATCGCGACGAGAACGTCCACCACCTTGCGGTCGAACAGGGCGAAGTCGCCGCTGCCGGGCATGAGCGGCACCTCCGCGACGTTGTCGTAGAGACGATAGAAGGCACGGGAGAGGATCTCGCGCAGGCCCCGCTCCCCCGCCCGCTCCCGCGCCCCGTACACGATGTCCGCCCCTTCCGCCCACGCCTCGAGGAAGGCGCCGACGAGCTCGGGCGGGTGCTGCAGGTCCGCGTCGAGCTGGACCACGACGTCGCCGCGCGCCTCGGCGAGGCCCGCGGCGAGCGCCACCTCCTTGCCGAAGTTGCGCGACAGGCGGATCAGCTTCAGCCAGGGCCGGCTCGCCCGGAGCGCGAGGGCGACGGCGAAGGTGGCGTCGCGGCTGCGGTCGTCCACGAGGATCACCTCGTATCGCCCGGCGAGGCGGTCGAGCGTCGCCTCGAGCCGCTCGAGGAGCGGCGACAGGTTCCGCTCCTCGTCGTGGGCCGGCACCACCACCGAGACGAACGGGCGGGTCAGCCGTCGCCGCCGCGGGTCGGCCGGCTCACCGGCCGCGGTCGGAAGGCCGTGGGCGGAAGGCGCGTGCATTCCTGGTCCTCCTGCGCGCTTGCGGTCACGATCCATTTTCCATCATGGATGTGAACGGCGAACAACGGCGCCAGGCGCGCCGGCCCCGAACGGGAGGACGGCCGATGGACTGGGTCGGCTACTTCGACGGCGCGCCCTCGGTCTACGTCTGTGACCGTCACCGGGCGGCCCACTACGCGCTGGTGGCCGAGGGGATCGCCGCGCTGGTGCCCCCCGGGGGCGGCACGGTCCTCGACTACGGCTGCGGCGAGGCGCTGTCGGCCGGGCGCGTGGCGGAGGCCGCGGGTCGCCTCCTCCTGTGCGATGCGGCGCCGGCCGTGCGGACGCGCCTTTCGGCCCGCCACGGCGGCGACGGGCGGATCGTCGTCCTCGCCCCGGCGGACCTGTCGTCGCAGCCGGCGGGATCGGTGGACCTCGTCGTGGCCCATTCCGTGATCCAGTACCTCGACGCAGCGGCCCTTTGCGATGCGCTCGCGGCCTTCCGCCGGCTCCTTTCCCCGGACGGGCGGATCGTGATCGGGGACGTCATCCCCCCGTCGGCGGGCGCGGCGGGGGATGCTCTGGCGCTCTTGTCCTTCGCGCGGCGCGAGGGCTTCCTCGGCGCCGCTCTCCTCGGCCTCGCGCGGACGGCGTTCTCGGACTACCGGCGGCTGCGCGGCCGCCTGGGCCTCGCCCGCCACGCCGAGGACGGCTTCGTTGCCCTCATGGGCCGCCACGGCCTTTCGGCGCGCCGCATCCGTCCCAACCTCGGCCACGACCAGCGCCGGATGGCGTTCGAGCTGCGGCCCGCGCCAGCGGTCGCGGCCCCGGGTCGCTGAAGGTGAAGCGACGGCTCGCCACGTAGTTGACGAGCACGAGAACGCCCGTCACCGCCACCTGCGCGGGCAGGTACGGCAGGCCGAGGCCCGGCACGAGGAGCGCCATCGCCGCCCCGTTGAGCGCCGCGCTGCCCGCCGCCGTCAGGAAGAAGCGCGGGATCGCCGAGACGTGGCTGCGCCGCGTGCGGAAGACGAACAGCCGCGCGAGGGCGTAGTTGACCGCCGCGCCCGAGACCGCGCCGAGCATGGACCCGACGACCGCGGACAGTCCCGCCGCCTCCACCGCCAGGATCAGCACCCCGTAGTGGGCGACGGCCCCGAACACGCCGACGGCGGAAAAGCGCATGAACTGCCAGACGGTCTCGCGCGGGATCATGGGGTCGGCCTCCGGGCGCCACGGCGATCCTCCGGGCATCGGCGGCGCAGGGGACCGTCGCCCCCGTCGCCCCGCTGGCGCGGACGCGCGCCGATCCCCGATCCGCCCGCCGCGGTGCCGGCGACCGCGCCACGCGCCCCATAGCGTGCCGCGACCGCGGGCGCCAGTGCCGGAGCGCATTGCAACCAAAGAGTGCAAGTCTCGCGCAAGCTCGCCCGTTCATGATCCGGACAAAAGCTGCAGCGCCGCCCGCGGGACCGGGCGACCGGCGGATCGCCTCCGCCGGACGGGGCGGGTGTCCCTCTCTCCCGCACGAGCGGCCGCTGCTCTCGAGGAGAGGACGCGATGACGACGACGGGAGAGACCGGGTCGGCAGGGCCCGATGCATTCTTGTTCGACGCCCCGTGGGGTGCGGCCAGCGCGCCGCTCCCGCTTGTCGGCAGGCCCGGGCGGGACCGGCTGCGCGGCGACGGGGACGACGACGTGCTGGCGGGCGGCGCGGGCAACGACCGCCTGTTCGGCCGCGGCGGGAACGACGACCTCGACGGCGGCGAGGGCCGCGACAGGCTCCTCGGCCAGGCCGGCCACGACAGCCTGTCCGGCGGGGACGGCGCGGACCGGCTCGCGGGCCATGACGGCGACGACGTGCTGTCGGGCGGCGCGGGCCGCGACAGGCTCGTCGGTGGCGACGGGGCCGACGTGCTGTCGGGCGGCGCGGGCCGCGACCGGCTCGTCGGCCGCGACGGGGCCGACATGCTGGCGGGCGGCGCGGACCGCGACCGGCTCGTCGGCGGCGACGGGGCCGACGTGCTGTCGGGCGGCGCGGGCCGCGACCGGCTCGTCGGCGGCGACGGGGCCGACACCTTCCGCTTCGGCCTGGACCATGGCCGGGACGTGATCCGCGATTTCGCGGTCGGGATCGACGTGATCGACCTCGGCGCCATCGCCGACGGGCCGGAGGATCTCGCGATCCGCGAGACGCGGCGGGGCGATGCCGTGGTTCACACGGGCGAGGGCCGCATCGTGCTGCGCGGCGTCGAGGCCGACGATCTCGGGGCGGACGCCTTCCTCTTCGGCGAGGAGGGGAACGGCGGCACCGGCGACGGCGCGGCGAAGAGGGTGCCGGAGGTCACCTTCGAGGGGTCGGACCGGAAGGTGTCGATCGCCGGTACGGCGACGGCCGATCAGGGCCTGGCGAGCAACCGCGGGGGCGACCTCGTGGGCCTCGACGAGCTGCGGTCCGATCCGCGCCTGCCGGGCGTCGACGGGGACGGCTACGCCGTCGTGGTCATCGACACCGGGATCGACCTCGACCATCCCGCCTTCGGGCCGGACGCGAACGGCGACGGGGTGAGCGACCGGATCGTCCACGCCCAGGACTTCACGAACGAGTGGGACGGCACGGCCGACGACGAGAACGGCCACGGCACCCATGTCGCCTCGATCGTGGGCTCGGCCGCGAGCGCCTGCCTCGGCGCGGCGCCCGCAGCCGACATCATCGCCCTCCAGGCGCTCGAGCGCAACGGCAGCGGCACCATCGCCGGGATCGAACGGGCCCTCCAGTGGGTGGTCGACAACGTGGCGGCTTACAACATCGTCGCGGTCAACCTCTCCCTCGGCGACTCGTCCAACGTGAACCGCGAGCGGCCGGACCGCAGCGGCCTCGCGGACGAGTTCGCGGCGCTCGCGAGCCTCGACGTGGTGGTCGCCGCGGCGGCCGGCAACGACTACTTCTTCCACCAGCGCGAAGGCGTCTCCTCGATGGCGGCCGATCCCAACGCGCTCGCGGTGGGCGCGGTGTGGGACGGCGACCACGGCGGCTTCAGCTGGGGAGACGGCGCGCGCGACTTCACCACCGGCGCGGACCGGCTCACCTCCTTCAGCCAGCGAAGCGACGACGTGGGGATGGTGTTCGCCCCCGGCGCGCCGATCCTCGGGGCGCTTCCCGGCGGTGGCAGCGGCGGCATGAGCGGCACCAGCCAGGCGACGCCCTATGTCGCGGGCATCGCCGCCCTCGCCCAGGACATGGCCGACACCCATCTCGGCCGCCGCCTCACCCCGGCCGAGTTCGAGGACCTGTTGCGGTCCACCGCCGACGTCATCGTCGACGGCGACGACGAGGATGACAACGTCGCGAACACCGGCGCCTCCCTGCCGCGGGTGAACGCCATGGCCCTCGCCGAGGCGATCATGGCGATGGCTGACGGCGGTCCGGCCCCCGATCCGGCCCCCGAGCCCACGCCGGAGCCCTCGCCCCAACCGACGCCCGAGCCGGAGCCGCCGGCCGACGACGTGCCGGACGACCGGTCGACCGGTGCGGTTCTCTCCTTCGACGGCCCCGCCCGCGGCACCATCGAGGTGGCGGGCGACCGGGACTGGTTCGCGGTGACCCTCGAGCCGGGCGTGCGCTACGCCTTCACCCTGTCGGGGCAGCCCTCGGGTGCAGGCACGCTGCCCGACCCCGTGCTGGTCCTGCGCGACCCGTCGGGCGCGGCCGTCGCATCGAACGACGACCACGGCGGCACTCTCGAATCGCGCATCGAGTTCCAGGTCAATGCCGGCGGAACCTACTTCCTCTCCGCCAAGGCCTTTCAGGGGGCCACGGGCAGCTACGTTCTCGCGGGCGAGTGGCTTGGACGCGACGACGACCTGCCCGCTGGCCCTGACACCCCGTCCACGCTCCTCCCCGGCGGCGGCGACGCAACGGGCACGCTCGAGACCGCCGGCGACGTGGATTGGCACCGTCTGTCGGTGACCGCGGGCACCACCTACACCATCGACCTGGCGGGCGCGGGGGGGCCGGATGGCCTGGCGGACCCGCTCGCGCGCCTCCTGACGGCCGACGGGCAGCTCGTCACGGGCGACGACGACGGCGGGCCGGGCCTCGACGCCCGCATCGTCCACACCGCCACCGCGACCGGCGAGCTCTTCCTCGCGGCGAGCGCCTATGGCGCCGGGACGGGCCGCTATGCCGTCAGTGTCGAGGCGAGCGGCGGCGTCACGGGCGACCTGCCGGCCGATGCCTCCACGCCCGCCCGCCTCACGCCGGGCGGGAGCCTCGAGAGCACCATCGACGGTCCCGCAGACCGTGACTGGGTGGCGATGACCCTCGAGGCGGGCAGCAGCTACACCCTCGCCCTCGACGGCGCGGGCGGTGCGGGCCGGCCCCTCCGCGACCCCGTCCTGTCGGTCTTCGATCCCGCGGGCCGCGCTGTCGCGTTCAACGACGACGGACCGTCCGGTCTCGACTCCCTGATCGAGGGCTTCGTGCCGGCCGAGAGCGGGGTCTACTACGCCGAGGCGGCCGCCTTCGCCGATTCCGGCGCGGGCGGCTTCCGCCTGACGCTGTCGGCGGGAGACGGCGGACCGGACGAGCCGGTCGACCCGGGCGAGCCGGTGGACCCGGTCGACCCTGTCGAGCCGGGCGGCGACGTGCCGGACGATGCCTCCACCACGAGCCGCATCGACGTCGGCACGCCCTTGACGGGGGAACTGGAGGAACGGGGCGACCGGGACTGGCACCGGCTCGACCTCGCGCCAGGAACGGACTACGTCGTGTCCCTTGTCGGCCGTCACGGCGGCGGCGGGACGCTGCGGGACCCGTTCCTGCGCATCCACGACACCGACGGGCGCGGGCTCGGCCGCGACGACGACAGCGGCCGCGGCCTTTCCTCGGAGCTCGTGCTGGCGAGCGGCACCGGCGGCGAGGTCTTCGTGTCCGCCGGCGCCTTCGGCGATCGTGGTTCGGGCACCTACACCGTCCTCGTCCAGGAACTGGGCGGCCGCGCCCGGATCGTCGACGACGCGCCGTCGGACGCGGGAACGGAAGCTGTGGTCGATGCCGGCGGCCGATACCGCGGCTCCATCGAGCGACCTGGCGACCGGGACTGGATCGCGGTCGAACTCGAAGCGCGCGAGGCCTATGCGCTCCGGGTGAACGGCGTCGGCAGGGATCGGCTGGACGATCCGGGCCTCGTCCTGCGGGATGCTGGTGGGGCCGTCCTCGCGTCCGACGACGATGGCGGCCGTGGCCTCAACGCCGCGCTCACTCCGTTCGTTGCGCCCGACGACGGCATCTACTTCATCGACGTCGGCACATTCGACGACGAGGGAACCGGCGACTACGTCGTCCGGCTGCGCACCCTCGACGTCGCGCACCCCGGCTTACGGGGAGCCGCCGTCAACGACAACAGCTGGAACGGTGCCGCAGGGGCGGACGGCATCGCCACGAATGAGGACGCGGCACGGCAGCATCCCTCCGACGAGCCATGGGACCGGTCCGCCTGGCCGTGGCCTTCCGGGCACGACCTTTCGGAGGCTCCCCTCGCCTGAAACCAAAGCCGTGGATGGACAATCGGCCATTCGCCGGACACGGATCGCGCACCGCACCGCGGTCGCTCGCGCCACGGGTGCGAGCGATCCGGCCCCGTCCCCAAGGCCAGGGTCCCCGCGGACGAAGCAGTTGGCGTTGCCCAGCAACCGCCGCGCGCCCCCTTCGACAGGGACGACGACCCGCCCTGCGGCAGCAACGCGACAGGTCGGTCCGTGTCGGCCACTCCATGTGGCCGCGCGCCCTCGGTCGTCGGCGCGCAACGCCGCCGTGACACCTGCCGGCACGCCCATCGTGCGGCCTTCCGGGTCGGCCTGCCCCGACTGCGGCCTCCGTCGAAGCCGGCGAGAGCATGGGCGCGGATCCGGCCGCAATCCTCTTGGCCGAACATGCCTTCGCCGACGGCTTGACAGCGAGAACAAAAAATGACCTTCTAGCGCTCATAGCGTGAACGGAGCCGACCCATGTCCAATTTCTTCGCCGATCTCGCCGGCCTCGCCGCCTGCCTCACCTTCGTCGCCTGCCTTCTCGTCTGGTCGGGTATCGCCTCCATCCTGACGTGACGGCCCCCTCCCTTCGCCTGTGGATACCATCGTTCCGGCAGTCGACAACCCGTTCGGGTCGACGCCCCATCGACAAGCGCGCACAGCGCGAAGGCACGTCGCCTCGCGGGAGAGGAGAACAAAATGCCCGGCTTCGTCCACCTCAGGGTCCACTCGTCGTTCTCGCTTCTCGAGGGGGCGCTGCCGCTGAAGCGCATCATCGAGCTCGCGCTTGCCGATGGCCAGCCGGCCATCGCCGTCACCGACACTGCCAATCTCTTCGGTGCCCTCGAATTCTCGGAGAAGGCGGCGTCGGCCGGTCTCCAGCCCATCGTGGGGTGCGAAATCGCCGTTCGCCTCGACGGGGAGGAGAGACGGCCAGGCGAAGAGGGCTCGCCCGACGGAACCATCGTCCTCCTGGCGGCGACGGCCGCGGGCTACGGCCACCTCGTGCGGCTCATCAGCCGGATGTACCTGTCCGGGCGCGCGGACCTCTCCGCCCCGGAGGACCTCCTCGCCAGCCTGTCCGAGGGCGTCATCGCACTCACCGGCTGGCGGAACGGTCCGCTCGGCACCGCTCTCGCGCGCAGTCGTCCTGAAGATGCACGTCGTCGCCTCGGGCGCCTCGAGAGCATCTTCGGAGACAGGCTGTACGTGGAGATCCAGCGCCACGGTGCACCCGACGATGCCGCTCTGGAGGCGGCGACGATCGATCTCGCCTACGAGGCGGGCCTCCCCCTGGTCGCGACGAACAACGCCTTTTTTCCGGCCCGCGACGACTTCGAGGCACACGATGCGTTGATCTGCGTGGCTGACGGCGTCCGTGTGTCCGAAGTCGACCGGCGCCGTCTAACGCCGGAACATCATCTGAAGACCCGCGAGGAGATGCAGAGCCTCTTCGCCGATCTGCCCGAGGCGCTGGAATCGACCGTGGAGATCGCCCGGCG
Organism: uncultured Hyphomicrobiales bacterium; assembly: GCA_964547415.1. Taxonomy (GTDB): domain Bacteria; phylum Pseudomonadota; class Alphaproteobacteria; order Rhizobiales; family Amorphaceae; genus CAZJNX01. The sequence goes on along the minus strand of CAZJNX010000163.1, from coordinate 2,895 downwards.
GTGCTCCGTCCGTCCGCGCAAGGCCCCCCCGCTGCTACCGCGGTTCGCGGGCGGATCCGAAGCGGACGCGCTCGAAGCCGAAGCACGGCTGCTCGAGGAGAAGGCCACCGAGGGTCTGCAGCGCCGTCTCGCCGTCGGTGGGCCTGCGGCGGGCGTTCCGGAAAGCGCCTACCATGAACGGCTCGCGCACGAGCTGTCCATCATCAACGCGATGAAGTACCCGGGCTACTTCCTGATCGTTGCCGACTTCATCCAATGGGCCAAGGCCAAGCGGATTCCGGTCGGACCCGGGCGCGGATCGGGCGCGGGCTCCCTCGTCGCCTACGCGCTGACCATCACCGACCTCGATCCGCTCGCCTTCGGTCTCCTCTTTGAACGCTTCCTCAATCCGGAGCGGGTGTCGATGCCCGACTTCGACGTGGACTTCTGCCAGGAGCGACGAGACGAGGTCATCGCGTACGTCACCCGGAAATATGGCGAGGACAGGGTTGCGCAGATCATCACCTTCGGAACCCTACAGGCCCGTGCGGTCCTCCGCGATGTCGGACGCGTTCTCGATCTGCCCTACGGTCAGGTTGACCGCCTGTGCAAGTTGGTCCCCGCGAACCCGGCCAACCCGGTCACCCTCGGCGAAGCGGTTGAAGGCGAGCCGCGCTTGCGCGAGGCGATCGACGCCGATCCCGTGGTGGGGCGCCTCGTCTCCATCGCGCGCAAGCTCGAGGGCCTTTACCGTCACGCGTCCACCCATGCGGCCGGCATCGTGATCGGCGACCGGCCGCTGGAGGAGCTGGTGCCGCTCTATCGCGATCCGCGCGCCCAGCTGCCGGTCACCCAGTTCAATATGAAGTGGGTGGAGAACGCCGGCCTCGTCAAATTCGACTTCCTCGGGCTCAAGACGTTGACGGTCATCCAGAAGGCCATCGATCTCCTCGAGGCGCGCGGGATCGTCGTTGACCTCGAGACACTGCCTCTCGACGACGAGACGACCTATGCGATGCTGGCGAAGGGTGAGACGGTCGGCGTCTTCCAGCTTGAAAGCCAAGGGATGAGAAAGGCGCTGGTCGGCATGAAGCCCGACCGCTTCGAGGACATCATCGCCCTCGTCGCACTCTACAGACCGGGCCCGATGGACAACATTCCCACGTACAACCGTCGAAAGCATGGACTGGAAGTTCCAGATTATCTTCATCCGATGCTTGAGGCAGTCCTGAAGGAGACGTACGGAGTCATCATTTACCAAGAGCAGGTCATGCAGATCGCCCAGATCATGTCGGGTTACAGCCTGGGCGAAGCGGACCTTCTGCGGCGCGCCATGGGGAAGAAAATCCGCGAAGAGATGGCGATCCAACGTGTACGCTTCGTCGATGGTGCTGTCGAGAACGGCGTCGAGCGATCCAGCGCAGAGCATATTTTCGATCTGGTCGCCAAATTCGCCAATTACGGCTTCAACAAGAGCCATGCGGCAGCCTATGCACTGGTCGCCTATCAGACTGCATTCCTGAAAGCCAATTACCCCATAGAATTCCTCGCAGCATCCATGTCGCTCGAGTTCGGCAACACCGACAAGATCAACCACTTCCTGCAGGAGGCCAGACGGCTCGGCATCGAGGTGCGGGCCCCGGACGTCCAAGCGTCCGGGGTGGATTTCCTCGTTCACGAGCAGCGGATCCTCTACGCGTTGGCTGCCATCAAGGGAGTCGGACGCCCGTTGGCCGAGCACCTCGTCGCCCTCCGTGAAGAACGGCGTTTCCAAGGGCTGGAGGACTTCGCGGCGCGCCTTGATCCACGCCTCGTCCCCAAACGTGGCCTAGAGGCGCTCGTGTGTGCGGGCGCGCTCGACTGCTGGGAGAACAACCGGGCGCGGCTGCTCGCCGGACTCGACGCGCTGCACGCGATCGCCCTTCGCAAGACGGAGGAAAGGGCGGCGGGCCAAGCCGACATCTTCGGCGAACGGGCGGAACTGGTGCGACTGCCTGATGTCGCGCCGTTCACGCCGACCGAGGCCCTGCAGAAGGAACACGCGGCCCTCGGCTTCTTCATGTCGGCCCATCCGCTTGATCAATACCGGTCGATCCTGGAGCGGATGAACGTGCGGTGGTGGTCGACCTTTGCCGAAGGCGTGAAGCGCGGGGCGAGCGCGGGACGCCTCGCGGGCACGATAACCCATCGCACCGAGCGTCGCACGCGAACCGGTGGCCGGATGGGTATCGTCGGGGTTTCGGACCCGAGTGGCCAGTATGAAGCGGTCCTGTTCTCCGAAACGCTGGCGGCGAGCCGGGATCTTCTGGAACCGGGCACGTCGGTCCTCCTCTACGTCCATGCGGAGGAGCGCGAGGAAGGCATCGGCGTGCGAATACAGAGCGTCGAGGCCCTCGACGACGCAGCCCAGCGGGAGGGTCGGTCCTTGAGGATCTTCGTGGAGGATGAGCGGCCGCTAGGAGCGCTCGAGCGTCTTCTGACTGGCGGTGGGGATGCGGCGGTCGAAGTCGTGCTCGGCCTCGACGGGGGCAAACGCGAGGTAGAACTCAACCTCGGACGACACTTCCGGGTGACACCCCCGCTCGTGGGCGCGATCCGAGCATTGCCGGGTGTGCAGCACGCCGACCTTGTGTAGAGATGCCGGCCAGTGGTCTGACCGATACGGACGAGTCCGTGAGGGGATTCCGTCCTGCGGCTGCGCATGCGAGTGTGGGTCATGCGAAGCGGGATCTCCATCACCCTCTCGACGAGGGACCGACGTCGGCTCGAGGCAATCGCCTCGGACCGGAACACGCCGCGAAAGCACGTGTGGCGGGCGAGGATCGTGCTGATGAGCGCCGACGGCGCCGGCACGCACGCCATCATGTGTAGAGGTTTTTATCTGATCTGACATTTGTGCTAATGGCGGGGAGGAGG
>CAZJNX010000162.1:0-11076 GCA_964547415.1 uncultured Hyphomicrobiales bacterium | reverse complement strand
GCGGCGTCGCCTCGCTGTGGGACCCGATCGATTCCCTGCAGTTCCTGGAGGAGGAGCTCGCCGCGGGCGTGCGGGCGGCGGCCGACTGGGGCACCTACGTGTGCGTGCACGTCTACGTCCCGGCGGGCGTGCGGCGGGCGATCCGTGCGGGCGTCGGCTGCATCGAGCACGGCCAGCTCGCCGACGAGGAGACGGTCCGCATGATGGCGGGGGAGGGGGTGTGGTGGAGCCTGCAGCCCTTCCTCGCCGACGAGGACGCCAACCCGAAGGCGGACCCGGCGCAGCGCGCGCAACAGGCGATGATCGCGCAAGGGACCACCCGCGCCTACGAGCTCGCCCAGAAGCACGGGGTCCGCACCGCCTTCGGAACAGACGTCCTGATGAACCCCGCGGGGCCCGCCACGCAGGGCCGGCAACTCTCCAAGCTCGCCCGGTTCATGGATCCCCTCGAGGCGCTGAAGACCGCCACCGGAAACGCGGGCGAGCTCCTCGCCCTGTCGGGCCCGCGCGCGCCCTACACCGGCCCGATCGGCGTCCTCGCCCCGGGCGCACTCGCCGATCTTCTCGTGGTGGACGGCGATCCCTCGCGGGATCTCTCCTTCCTCGCCGATCCCGCTCGCACGCTGCGCCTCGTGATGAAGGGCGGACGGATCGTCCGGCGCGCGCCGTGACCGGGAGCGCTCGTCCGCACGGGCGACGGACCGGCCGCGTCCGCTCGGCCCGGACCGGGCGCGCGGGGCGGCGCCGGGCGAGGGGACGGGCCGCATGCTGCCGGTGGTTTCGCTGATGTACGGCTTCCTGCTGCGCTCGGTCATGAGCCTCGACGCCAGGAAGGCGCAGCGCAACGCCGCACGGTTCCTGAAAGGTCGCTTCGACCCGGACCACGTGTTCCTCTCGCGCGACGAGGAGCATCTCGTGAACCGCGCGCTCTGCGTCGCGGCCTGCAGCGACGGCTCGCGCAGCGGGGCGGCGCCGGGTCCGGGCGCCGCCGGGCCGGTCGTCTGGCGCGAATGGTGCTGGAGGGAGCCGCGCACGGTCGGGCCATGCACGTTCCGCGAGGTCCGCTGGCGCTTCTACGCCAACGGCCGGATCGCCTTCCAGGCGGAGATGGAAAACGCGGCCGGCAGCTTCAGGCCCGGCAACCTCCAGGGTCACCGCATCGAGCTGCGCGCCGGCGACGGCTGCCTCCTCGGTGCCTGGAGGGCGGCCTTCTTCGTCCGCCGCTCCTCGGGCATCCTGCATTATCCGGCGACGATCCTCGACGAGCATCCCCTCGTGCCGCTCCACTTCGACGAGCTCGCCGAGCGGCAGGACGGCGTGTTCACCTTCGCGTGAGCGGCGGCCTGGCCGCGGGCGTGCCGGCCCGCCTGCCCTCGTCGGCGCACCGCCGCGGTCGCGGCGGCGGCTTCGGACCCCGGGCGGCCGGGCGGGCGGGTCAGAAGCGCTTCCAGACCGACACGTCGATCCCGTATTCCTGGATCGCGTTCTCGCCGAAGAACAGGGTCGTGCCGCCCACCTCGAGGGCGAAGTCCCCCGGGAGCTCGCGTTTCACGGCCGCACGCAGCTTGTGGTAGCGGTAGCTCGCCGCGTCGTTCGGCGTGTCGAGGGACACGGTGTTGAAGCTCTGCAGCGTGAATTCCCAGTTGGGCAGCGGCTTGACGCCGAGGGTGAGGTCGAAGCGGCCCTCGTCGATGCCCTCGCCCGTGCGGAAGCGGTAGGCGGCCTGCGCGTCGACGTAGCCGGGAATGCCGCGCACGGCGAAGCCGTAGCCCGCGAGGAGCCGCGCGTCGAAGCCGGGCTCGGTGCTGCCGGTGCCCAGTCCGATGGTGTCGTAGTCGCCCGTCTCGGCGATCAGCTGGGCGGAAAACATCCAGTTGTGGCGCTTCAGGATCCGCACCCGCGCGCCGGCCGCCGCCGCCGCCGTCGACTGGTCGACCAGCCCCCCGGTCGCCTCCGTGCGCATCTCGCCCGACAGGATGCCGGTGAGCCACGGCGTGATGCCGAACTCGTTGTAGGTGGACAGCTCGAACTTCCGGTACTCGGGGACCGGGTTGAGCTTGCCGTTCTCGTTGAAGGCGGCGGTGCCGGCCGTGAACGAGCCCGTCACGATGGTGAGGCCGCGGCCCTTCTCCTGGAGCCAGGCGCCCGCGGCCGCAGGCCCCGCCGCGGCGAAGAGGGCGAGGAGGGCGAGAGGCGCGGCGAGCGCGGCCGCCGGCCCGGGGCGCGCGGCCCGGCGCCGCCGTCGGCGGGGCGGGGCTGGCCGAGGGACCTTCTGGCGAACCGGGCACGGCAACTGCAACGCTCATATGCTTTCGACTGCTCGCAAAGATGTTATACACGAAAATCGGGCGTCCGCGCCCCCCTAAAATCCGAGGTTGCGGGCGCCGTGGTGAACGGACGCTCCGGCCTCGACGAAGCGCACCCGCCGCCCGTGGCGGTGCCGCCGGCCGCCCGGCAGGCGCTCCGCCTTCCGCACACCGCCCCGCTGCCGAAGCGCCCGCCTCGTCGCGGGCCGACGCCGGCCGATCGGCACGGCCGCAAGAAGGGCCGGCGCCGCACCGCGAGCTGCCCCGGAGCATGGCCGTGGCCATCGTTCCGGGACGGGCGCGGGCCGCTTTTGCCGATCCATCAGCCTTATGTTAATTGTCCTAGGAGTATTTACCCCGCGCCGCCGAACGGGGCTGGTCGCCTGCCGAGCGGCCCCGTGGCGCCCGCGGTCCTCGCGGGCCGGTGACATCCGTTCCCCACGCGGGAGGGGGGCGGCGCGCGGCGGCCGCAGCCCGATCGCCCGACTGGCCAGGGGACGACGATGGAACGAAGCGGACCGACGGACTTCCTCGGAACGACCGGTCTCCTCGCCGTCGTGGCGGCGTCGGGTGCCCTCGTCATCGTGGGCCTGTTCCTCGCGGTCGCCGTCGGCGGCGCGCCGGCGGTGACCGTCGTCGCCTTCCTGGCGGGCGTCGTGATCTGGACGCTGCTCGAGTACCTCAAGCACCGCTTTTGCGACCATCGCGACGCTGGCCACCTCGAGCACCATCGGGCACCCCTCGAGGACATCCGGATCAAGAGGGGCGGGCGCCAGGCGTTCGCCATCGTCCGGAACATGCTGCTCCTCGCCGGGCCGGCCGCCGTTGGGGCATGGTTCGTGGACGCGGCGGCGGTGTCGGCGGTGCTGGGGGCTGGCGCGGGCCTCCTTGCGGGATACGTCGCCTACCGCATCGTCCACGTGGCCTGCCACGAGCTGCCCATGCGCCATCCCTGGGCCGCCGGCCTGAAGCGGCACCACGCCATCCACCACTTCCGGGACGAGACGGCCAACTTCGGCATCACGCCCACCCTGTGGGACCATGTGTTCGGAACCGCCTGGAAGCCGGCGGCCGGGACGGCCCGCGGCGCGGACGAGGAAGGCCGCTCCGCCTGACACACGGAGGGAGCGGGCCTCACGGCCGGCGCGGCAGGTCGATCATCCTCAGCGTCCACCACTGGTCCGCGTTCGCCCGCAGGATCGCCTCGGACACGTCCGACAGGCGGTCGGCCAGCGTGTTCGCGTCGGGCGCCTCGCGCGGGTCGATCGGCGGCGGAAAGCGAAGGGCGAAGCGGGCACCCCCGAGGCGGCGGGCATAGACGGGCAGGATGAGCCCGTCCGTCGCCCGGGCGAGCTTCGCGGCGACGATCAGGTTGCTCGTCCGCGGGTGTGGCCGGCCGAAGCGGGGGGAGGGGATGCCCCTCTCCCGCCTCTCGTCGATCATCAGGAAGGCGTGGCCCGCCCCGCTCGCGAGGATGCGGTGGAGGCGCCGCGCGGTCTCCAGCGTGGCCGGCAGGGCGAGCCAGCCGTGCCGCGCCCGGATCTTCGCCGCGAGGCGCCGCTCGATCCGGTTCTTCGAGGGCACGTGGGGCGAGGCGACGCGCAGGCCGTACGCCGCGCCGATGCCGACGCGCCCGCCCACCGCCGTGTGCACGAGCTCCCAGTTGCCGAGGTGGTACGACACGAACACCAGCGGCCGGTCGCTCGCCACCGCCGCCGCCACGTGCTCGCGGCCCTCCCAGGCGACGAAGCCGTCCGACAGGAGGCGCGCGGCCACCGAATTCTCCGCGAGCGACCGCCCGACGTTCTCGTACCAGTTCGCGAGCCCGGCCGCGCCCGCCCCCGGCATCAGCCGCTCGAGGTTGCGTTCGAGGCGCTGCCGGGTGCCGGCGTTCTTCAGGACGAGGCGCGGCATCGAGCGGGCGAAGGCGCCGCCGATCGCGGAGGCGAGGGCGGGGGGCATCGCCCGCACGGCGTAGTGCCCGAGCCACAGCCCGGCCCCGTCGATCGGGTCCCGCACGTGGTAGCGCAGCCAGCGGCGCCGCGCCTCGCCGCCCGCGAGAAGGTCGGCCGCGGGCGGCGCCTCCAGCGGCGGAAAGGGCATCGGCGCGAACGGATCCGTCGCGGCCGGATCGGAAGTGGCGTCCATGGCTCCTCTCGTCCCGTGCCCGGTCCATCCTGTCGGCCGCACGACGCGGCGGGGCGAGCAAGGGGGTGTGCGGGCCAGCCCCCCGTCTTCGGCCGCGAGGGGCGGGGAGCGCGCGACCGTCTCCCGCCGATCGCGCTCGGGGAGCGGGGCCCGCCGTGGCGGGACGCGCGCCGCCTGCGCTCCTGGCCGCCGCGGCTGCGCCCCGCCCCGCCCCGCCCGGCCGACGGGCGGGGCGCCGCCGGCCGGAGCGTCACGCCGGGCGGCCATCGTCCGGCGGAAGGGGGCTGTCAGGCGATCCGGAAGACGGGCCCCGCCTCGATCTCCACCCCGGCGAGCTCGAGGTTCGCCTCGCTCCCCGCGAGGACCTGCATGACGGGCTCGCCCGCCACCACCGTCTCGCCCGCCGCCTTCAGGAGGTCGATGCCGGCGGCCTTGTCGGCCGGGGCGCCGGCCGCCCGGGCGATGCCGGCGACGCGGAAGCAGTCGACGGCCTCGATCCGGCCGCCGCGCTCGGCCGTCACCACCCGCGAAAAGGGGCCCGGGCGGACGGCGGGCTCCCGGCGCCCCTGCGCCTTCACGATCATCTCGAGTCGCTCGGCGGCCGCGCCCGAGGCGAGGATCTCCTCCGCGCGGCCCCGCGCCCCGTGCGGCCCCACCGCCGGGTCCCGCGACAGGATCTGCGCGGCGAAGGAAAGCGCCTTCTCCCTGAGGTCGGCGGGCGCGCTCGCCGCGCCCGACAGGACGCCGAGGGCATCGCGCACCTCGAGCGCGGGCCCGACGCCGCGGCCGATGGGCCGGCTCCCGTCCGTGACGCGGGCCGTGACGCGAAGGCCGACGCCCTGCCCGACCGTCTCGAACAGGCGCGCGAGGCCCTCGCCGCGGGCACGGTCGCGCACCTTGGCGAACGGGCCGACGGGGATGTCGACGACGACGTCGGTGGAGCCCATGGCGAGCTTCTTCGACAGGATCGAGGAGACGTCGAGGCTGGCCGAGGCGATCCCGAGGGGCCGGTTGATGGCGTTCATCACGTCGTCCACCGGCGAGTGGTTGATGCGCCCGTTCCAGGCGATCGCCCCGCCCGTCGCCGTCACGGTCCCGGTCAGCTCGTCCGGCGTCAGGTCCACCCGGGCGAGGGCCTCCATGGCGTCGGCGGTGCCCGCCGCGGAGGTGATGGCGCGGGAGGAGGTCTTCGGGATCACGAGCCCGCTCGCGGCGACGATGGGCACCACCACGAGGGTGATGCGGCTGCCCGGCACCCCGCCCATGGAATGCTTGTCGACGACGAGGTCCCGCCCCCAGGAGAAGCGGTGGGCGTACTCGGCGCGCACGCGGGTGAGGGCGACGATCTCCTCCAGCGACAGGTTGGTGGAGGCGGCGACGAGGAAGCCGGCGAGCTCGGCCTGGGAGTAGCGGCCCTCCACCATGTCGCGGACGACCCGCCCGATCTCGCCGGCCGTCAGCGTCCCGCCCGCCACCTTCTTGCGAACGACGTCCCGGCTCGCCGGCGAGGGCGAGCGGCGCACGCGGACCGGCGCGCCCTCGCGAAGGCCGAGCGCCTCGAAGGCGGCGCCGGACAGGGCGGCCTCGAACGGGCCGACGACGGCCGCGTCCTGCGCGATGGCGAGACGGGCGTAGGCCGCGCGCTCGCCGCCGCGCACCTCCACCATCGCCGCCCCGGCGAGGTTGGAGGCCGCGACGGCCGGGCTGTCGGCATGGAGGACGCACAGGTGCTCCCGCCACAGGTCGAGCGGGGCGCGCCTGAGGGCGAGCGGGCGGTCGGCCGCCCCGTGGAGGACGGACACGAGGAAGCCGATCCCGTGCGCCACCGGCCCGTCGTTCGCCACCTCCACGATCCTGACGCCCGCCCGCGGCAGCGGCGCCTCCCGGGCGATGCGCTCGGCGACGGCCGCCGCATCCTCCCGCCCGCGGGCGAGGAGGCGGGCGCGGACGGTCTCGGGATCGGCCGTCACGCTGATGACCTCGACGGGATCGTGGAGGCGGACGATCTCCCCGATCATCCGCCGCGAGACGTTGACGACCACGTTGCGCCCGGCGGCGAGGTCGTCCCGGATCGAGGCGGGCAGGCCGTAGCGCAGGCCGTGGGCGGCCCAGGTGACGAAGAACGCCCCCTCCCGCTCCATGACCGCGAACTGGTCCGCGGTCGCCGGCACATGGTCCTCCCCGCCCGCCCCGGCCGGCCGGGTGACGATCCGGCGCGGGAAGACGAAGGCCGGGTCCCCCGCGAGGCGCTCCCGCGCCCCGTCGATCAGGGTGTCCTTGCCGACCCCGCTCGGGCCGACGACGAGGAACAGGGTGCCGGGCACGGGGCGCCTCAGGCCGCCTCGTCGAGCCCGATGTCGACGCACGGGGCCGACTGGGTCATCCGGCCGACGGAGATGAAGTCGACGCCGGTCTCCGCCTTCTCGCGGATCGTCTCGAGGCGCACTCCGCCCGAGCACTCCACCAGCGCCCGCCCGGCGACCATCTCCACGGCGGTGCGCATGTCGGCGTTCGACATGTTGTCGAGCATGATGACGTCGGCGCCCGCTTCCAGCGCCTCGGCCACCTGGTCGAGCCGGTCGCACTCCACCTCGATGCGGGTGAGGATCGGCACCTTCGCCTTCGCGGTGGCGACGGCCGCGGCGATGGAGCCGGCGACCGCGATGTGGTTGTCCTTCAGCATCACCCCGCTGTCGAGGCCGAGGCGGTGGTTGCGCGCCCCGCCGCACACGACGGCGTACTTCTCGAGCATCCTGAGGCCGGGCGTCGTCTTGCGGGTGTCGACGACGGCGGCCTTGGTGTGGGCCACCTCGGCGACGTAGCGGGCCGTCTCGGTGGCGATCCCGGACAGGCGCTGCAGGATGTTGAGGGCGGTGCGCTCGGCCGTCAGGATGGAGCGGGCGTCCCCGGCGACGCGGGCGAGCCGCGTTCCCTTGTCGACCTTCGCCCCGTCGGCGACGGCCGCCTCGAAGGCAAGGTCCGGATCGAGGCGGCGGAAGATCGTGGCCGCCACCTCGAGGCCCGCCACGGTCATCGCCTCGCGGGCGTTGAGGTCGAAGCGGCCGGTCGCCCCGGCCGGCACCATGATCTGGGCGGTGAGGTCGTAATGGCCGATGTCCTCGTCGAGCCACAGGTCGACGAGGCGTTCGAGGCGCCGTCTTTCGAGCACGGGGTCAGTCTCCCTCGGTCTGTGGAATGGCGCCGCCGCGCCGCGCCAGCACATGCCACGCGAGCGCGCCGCCGGCCAGCAGGACGCCGATGGCCGCCGCCTCGAACGAGGCGGAGAACAGGCAAAGGGCCCCCGCCGCGGCGGAAAGGCGCAGCGGCCAGGCGATCGACCGGCCCGCCACGTAGCCCTCGATGGCGACGGCGAGCGCGACCGTCCCCGCCGTCACGGTGAGGACGTGGAGGACCGGGATCGCCGCGAGCGCGGGCGCGAGCACGGCCGGCGCGTACACGAAGGAGAACGGGATCACGAAGGCGACGACGGACAGGCGCACGGCGGTCACCGCGATCGCGAGCGGGTTCGCCTGGGCGATGGCGGCCGCGGCGTAGGCGGCGACGGCGACCGGCGGCGTCATGGCGCTCATCACCGCGAAGTAGAGGAGGAACAGGTGGGCGTTGAGGAGCGCGATGCCGAAGTCGCCCGTCAGCGTCGGCCCGATGAGGACGGCCGCGAGCACGTAGGCCGAGGGCGTCGGCATCCCGAGCCCCAGGATGACGGTGACGACGGCGGCGAGGACGAGGGCGAGGAAGGTGAAGTCGCCTGCGAAGGCGAAGGCGATGAAGGAGAACTTCGAGGCGAGGCCGGTCATGGTGATGCCGCCGATGACGAGGCCCGCCGCCGCGCACGCGCCGGTGACGCCGAGCATCCGGATCGTCGTCTCCGACAGGGCGTCGAGGATCTGCCGCGGCCCGAGCCGCTTGCCCGGCTTCAGCCAGGACGCGGCGATCACCGTGAGGACGCCGATCGCCGCCACCATCGTGGGCGAGTAGCCCTCCACCAGCGCCACCACGAGCACCCCGAGGGGGATGAGGTAGGTCCAGCCCTCCTTCAGCGACCGGCCGATGCCCGGCACCCGCGCCGCGTCGAGGGGCGCGAGGTCGAGGCGCAGGGACCGCAGGTGCACCTGCGTCATGATCCCGACGTAGTAGAGGATCGCGGGCACGAGCGCGGCGTAGAGGATGTCGAGATAGTCGATGCCGGTGTACTCGGCCATGATGAACGCCGCCGAGCCCATCACCGGGGGGAGGAGGCTCCCCCCGGTGGAGGCCGCCACCTCGACCCCGCCGGCGAGGGAGGGCCGATAGCCGAGGCGCTTCATCATGGGAATGGTGATGGAGCCGGTGGTGACGACGTCGGACGTCGGGCTCCCCGACATGGTCCCGAACATGGCGGACGACACCACCGCCACCTTGGCCGGCCCGCCGGGCGAGCGCCCGGTGAGGGCGGCCGACATGTTGAAGAAGAAGTCCCCGCCGCCCGCCTTCTCGAGGAAGGTGCCGAACATGACGAACAGGAAGGCGTAGGTCGCCGCCACCTTCACGGGCACGCCGAACAGCCCGTCCGTCGTGTAGATGTTGATGTCGAGGAAGTGGTTGAGCGTGATGAGCCCGTGGCCCATCGGCCCCTCGATCAGGTGGCCGAAGAGGTTGTAGGCCACGAACACGAGGACGAGGAGCATCAGGAAGAGGCCGACCGTCCGCCGCGTCACCTCGAGGGTGAGCAGGATGACGAGGGCGGCGAAGAACACCTGGACGTCGGACAGCGGCCGGAACAGGCTGATCCGGGTGGCGATGTCCTCGATCGAGGAGATGAAGTAGACGGCCGCGGCGATGGCGGCGGCCGACAGCACCCAGTCGTAGAGGGGGATGCGTTCCCGGTCCGACCGGGGCGAGGCCGTCACCAGCAGGAAGGCCGGCGCGAACATCAGGGTGAGGAAGATGATCGTGAGCGCCAGCGTGTCGATCCGCGACAGGGTGGCGCTGTAGAGAGTCCACACGGCGAGCGCAGCCGCGTAGACGTTGATGACGCGCATCATCGTGCCACGCGGGTGGCGCCGCACGCCGATGGAAAACATCATGGCGCCGATGCGCGGCAAACCCATCTGGTCGATCTCCGGCGCTTCGGCGTGGTCGTCCGGTGGGGCGGGCCGCCGCCGACCTCATCGGCGCGATGGCGGCCCCGCTCTTGCGGCCCTAGTTGGCGGCCGCCTCGTAGGCCGCGGTCGCGCCCGCGTGATAGGGCAGGTTCGATGCCGACTTCATCTTGTCGACCGTGAGCCCCTTCATGGAGCCGTGGACGCCCTGCAGCTTGTCGAGGTGATCGATCATCGCCGTGGTGAAGGTCTCGACCACCGCCGGGTCCATGTCCTCCGAGACGACGAGGGCGGCCCGCGCGCCGAAGGTCGCAACGTCCCGGTCGAGCCAGTCGTAGGCGTCGGCCGGCACCGTGTAGGGGATGGATCCGTACGCCTCGCCCATCTTCTCGACGACGTCTTCGGGCACGGACAGGAGCGTGAGCTCCACCGTCTCGGCGATGTTGCGGATGGCCCCGGTCCCGATGAACATGGCGTTGACCCAGGCGTCGGCCCGGCCGTCCTTCATCACGTCGCCCGCCGAGCGCGAGCCCTGGTACTGGATCGACCCGCCCCAGCTCTCGATGTCGTCGAAGGTGACGCCGGCGTGGCCGAGGGCGGCCTCGGCGAGGATCGACGGCAGGATGCCGCGCCGGTTGACGATGAGGTCGATGGGCGGCTTCTTCTCGGCGAGGTCGGCGATCGACTGGAGCCCGTGCTCCTCGGCGAAGCTCTCGTCCACGAGCCACTGCATGGGCGCCCAGTCGTAGAGCACCGCGACGGTGGCGAAGCCTTCCGTCGGCTCCTCGAAGGGCGCCTCGCCCTTCAGCGCCATGACGCCCTCGCCCACGTGGACGATGCCCATGTCGCACTTGCCCTGGAGCACCTGGACGATGTTGGCGAAGCCGCCGGAGGACGTCTGGTAGGTCACCGCGGCGTTGGGATCGATCTCCTTCGCCACGGCGTCGAGACCGGCACCGAGGAGGGACCACAGGCCCCCCGGGCTGCCGCCGCACAGGATGAAGTTGTCCGCCGCCTCGGCGCCGCTCGCCCCGCCCACGAGGCCGACCGCGAGCGCCGCCGCGGCGACCCTGTTCCGAATGCGCGCCATGTCATTCCCCTCGAGTCTGGTTGTCCCGTCTCGATGTCCGGCCGACCCGCGACTGCCGGCAACCGTGTGACGGGTGATCGTTTGCACTCAAGCAATCCCCGCCGCCGATCCATCCGTCAAGGGACGCATCGTCCGCCCGCGGCGGGTCCGGGGGAGGGGACACCTGCCGGACCGCGACCGGGGCGGTGGGCGGGTGCGCGCCGGGTGCCGCTCCGCCGCGACCTGCCGCTTGCCCGCCAGGGGCGTTCGTGCGATCCAGTTCGCCGCCCCCCGTTGGGTGGTCCCGCCCGCGGCGACGGGCATTTTCGCGGGGACGCTCCGGCCCGGCCGCCGGGGGCGCCCGGCGAGGCGAGAGTGGCGGAACCGGTAGACGCACGCGACTCAAAATCGCGCGCCGCAAGGCATGGGGGTTCGAGTCCCCCCTCTCGCACCA
>CAZJNX010000161.1:0-11085 GCA_964547415.1 uncultured Hyphomicrobiales bacterium | reverse complement strand
ACCCGGCCTTCGACCCGGAGTGCGCGGAGACGACGCTCGCCCGCTGGATCGTGGTGGAGCTGTCGCGGACGGTGGAGGAGGTGACGGACGCCCTCGTCGCCTACCGCTTCAACGACGCGGCGGGCGCCGTCTACGGCTTCACCTGGCACACCTTCTGCGACTGGTACCTGGAGCTCGCCAAGCCCGTCCTGTTGTCGGACGACGAGGCGCAGAAGGCGGAGGTGCGCGCTGCCACCGCCTACGCGATCGACGGCATCCTGAAGATCCTCCACCCGTTCATGCCGTTCGTGACGGAGGAGCTGTGGCGCCTCGTCGCCGAGCGCAGCGGCGTCGAGCGGGAGACGCTGCTGACCCACGCGCCGTGGCCGACGGTGGCGGTCGCCGACAACGCGGCCTCGGACGAGATCAACTGGCTCGTGGACCTCATCGCCGCCGTCCGCTCCGTCCGCGTGGAGATGAACGTGCCGGCCGCGGCGAAAATTCCCCTGGTGATGGTGGACGCCACGGACGAGGAGAAGGGTTGGCTCGCCGCCCACGAGGCGGCCATCGAGCGGCTCGCCCGCGTCTCGTCCGTGGAGACGGCGGACGCGCCGCCGCCCCGCTCGGCCCAGATCGTGCGCGGTGCGGCGACCGTGTGCCTGCCGCTGGGCGACGTCGTGGACCTCGACGCCGAGCGCGCGCGCCTCGAAAAGGAGCTCGACCGGATCGACGCGGACATCGCCCGGATCGACGCCAAGCTCTCCAACCCGAAGTTCACCGCCCGCGCCCCGGAGGAGGTGGTGGAGGAGCAGCGCGAGCGCCGCGAGGAGGCCGAGGCGAAGAAGGCGAAGGTGGCCGAGGCGCTGAGCCGCCTCCAGGCCGCCTGACGGCCCCGCGCGGGCAAGACGCGATCCCGAGGAAGGACGAGACCGCCATGACCACCCTGGAGCACGATCCGGCGCGGGCCCCCGCCCGGCAGGACTGGTCGCCCGAGGGCTACGCGCGGAACGCCCGCTTCGTGGCCACCATGGCCGGGGAGATCGTGGACTGGCTCGCGCCGAAGCCGGGCGAGCGGATCCTCGACCTCGGCTGCGGCGACGGCGTCCTGACGAAGCGGATCGCGGAGGCGGGCGCCGAGGTGACGGGCGTCGACGCGAGCCCGGATTTCGTGGAGGCCACCCGCGCCCTCGGCCTCGACGCCCGCGTGGTGGACGGGCACGCCCTCCCCTTCCGCGAAGAGTTCGATGCCGTCTTCTCCAACGCCGCGCTCCACTGGATGCGCGGCGCGGACCAGGTGGCGGCCGGAGTCGCGGCGGCGCTGAAGCCGGGCGGCCGCTTCGTGGGCGAGATGGGCGGCCACCTCAACGTCGCCTCCATCGTGACGGCCCTCCTTTCCGTCGCCCGTCGCCACGGCCTCGACGAGAGCCTCGCCTTCCCGTGGTATTTCCCGACCGCCGAGGAGTACACGGCCGTCCTCGAGGGGGCCGGGCTCGCGGTGGACCGGGCCGTCCTGGTGCCGCGGCAGACGCCCCTTCCGACCGGCATCAAGGGCTGGCTCGCCACCTTCCGCGAGCCCTTTTTCGAGGGCGCGGGCGCGCGGAAGGACGCCGTCCTCGACGAGGTGGAGGCGCTCCTCGCCCCGAGCCTGCGGGACCGGGCCGGCAACTGGACGGCCGACTACGTGCGCCTGCGCTTCCTCGCCCGAAAGCCCTCCTGAGAACGCCGTGGACGGGATGAAGCCGACGAGTGCCAGGCGAACCCTCACGCTCGCCCTCCTCCTTGCCGTGGCCTGCCTGTCCGGCGCGGCGCGGGCGGCCGAGCCCATCAAGAACCCGATCGCCGTCTTCTCCGGGCTCGACAAGATCACCACGCGGATCATCACGTTCGACGTCTACATGAACGAGACGGTCCAGTTCGGCGCCCTCCGCGTCACCCCCCGCGCCTGCCACACCCAGCCGCCGGAGGAGGAGCCCAACACCATCGCCTTCGTGGAGATCGACGAGATCACCCTCGACAGCCGCATCCGCCGCATCTTCACCGGCTGGATGTTCGCCGCGAGCCCCGCCCTCAACGCCGTCGACCACGCCGTCTACGACGTGTGGCTGGAGGACTGCGCCGTCACCTCCGACGTGCCGCCGCCGCCCGGCTTCGACGTCGAGGCCTACGCCCAGGACGAGATGGGCCTCATCCAGCGCCCTGAGAACTGGCAGCCGATCCCCCGGCCCAAGCCGGTGCCGGAGGTGTTCGAGGAGCCGGAGGTGATCGAGGACTGATGTTCACGAAAGAGTCGCTCGAGGACGCGGCCCGCCTCGTCCACCGGCAGATGCCGCCGACGCCCCAGTACGCCTGGCCGCTCCTCGCCGCGCGGCTCGGCACCGAGGTCATCGTCAAGCACGAGAACCACACGCCGACCGGCGCCTTCAAGATCCGCGGCGGCATCACCTTCATGGACTGGCTGCGGCGGGCCCATCCAGAGGCGCGCGGCGTCGTGACGGCGACCCGCGGCAACCACGGCCAGAGCCAGGCGCGGGCGGCGACGGCGACCGGCCTCGAGGCGGTGATCGTCGTGCCGGAAGGCAACTCCGTTGAGAAGAACGCGGCGATGCGCGCCTTCGGGGCCGAGCTCGTGGTCCACGGCCGGGACTTCGACGAGGCGCGCCTCGAGGCGGCGCGGATCGCCGAGGAGCGGCGGCTCTTATTCGTGCCGCCCTTCCACCCGGAGCTCGTCCGGGGCGTCGCCACCTACGCCCTCGAGCTGTTCACGGCCGTGCCCGACATCGACGTCGTCTACGCACCCATAGGCTGCGGCTCGGGCCTTTGCGGGATCATTACCGCCCGCGACGCCCTCGGGCTGAGGACGGAGGTGGTGGGCGTCGTCTCCACGGAGGCGGACGCGGCGAAGCGGTCCGTGGAGGAAGGCCGCATCGTGGAGACGGCGAGCGCCCGCACCATCGCCGACGGGATGGCGACGCGCGTCCCCGTCGCCGAGGCGTTCGAGATCTACCGGCGCGGGGCATCCCGCATCGTGTCCGTCACCGACGACGCGGTGGCCGAGGCCATGCGCATCTATTTCCACGACACCCACAACGTGGCCGAGGGCGCGGGCGCGGCCCCCCTCGCCGCGGCGCTGTCCGAGCGGGAGCGCCTCGCCGGGCGGACGGTGGCCGTCATCCTGTGCGGCGGCAACGTGGACACGGACCTCTTCCGCGAGGTCCTGTCGGGCCGGACGCCGAAGGTCTCCTGACCGGCGGCCGGGCGCACGCACCCGCGCCCCCCTCTCGCCCACGTCGTCCCGCACAGCCACCCCTGCCGGAGCGTCACCTGTCACGGCCCGGCCGGCGGTTTTCCGGAAAGGTCCCGGCGGCCGGCCCGCGAGGTCCCTTCCCGCGGGTGCCGCATCCCATGATCGTTTCGACCGACGCACATTTCCCCCCGGATGGCGACGACGTCGGAGTCGGTCACGGGCTGCCGACGGTCTCGCCGATCGACCCGGTGACGCCGTTCGGCGGCTTCAAGCGGACGCGCGGGCGCGTCCTCGGCACGGGCGGGAACGACGTCCTTTACGGCGACCGGGCCGACGAGGAAGGCCGAATCGGGCTCGGCTTCCTCGACGATCTGATCGAGGCCGGCGACGGGGACGACGGCGACGAGCTCGCCTTCGACGGCACTGGCGAGGATGCCCTGTCCGGCGGCAACGGGGACGGCACGATCTCGGGCGGCGCGGGCAACGACCGGATCGGGGCGGCGACAGAAGGGACGGAATCGACGCGGGAGCGAAGACGACCGCCCGTCGGGCGCCTTCCACGACGACACGTTCACGGACTTCGCCGGCGATGATTGCCGCAAGGGCGGCTTCGGCGACGACGGCCTCACCGCCTCGGACGGCCCCGACATGCTCGTCGGCCGGCACGGCGACCAAACCCTAGAGGGGGTCGGCGGCGACGACTTCTTCGTCACGGTTTCCGACTTCGACGGCGGCCTCGTCCTCGGCGAGACCGGCGAGGACGTCCTGCTGTTCGGCAGCGGCAGCCTCTGCCTCGCCCCGGGGCGCGCGCCAGCGCTTCGACGGCGGCGCCGGGGAGGACGTCATGACGGGCGGATCGGGGGAGGGACCAGTTCGTCTTCGCCTTCTGACAGCCGGCCTCTCCCACCGCGGCCCAGGACCGGATCCCGGACGCCGACCCGGCGAGATGACCTTTCCTTCATCGCCACCGGGACCCTCCGACCAGGCAAGCGGACGGCGGAACCCGGCAGGGGCCGGCCATCCGTCGGGCCGGCGCGGTCAGTTGAACTCGAAGACCTTGCGGAAGATGCCGGGGGCGACGGCCGAGATCGGGTTGATGGAGACCTCGGGCTCCTCGAGGCTCCCCGCGAGGCGGAAGGTCACGCCGATGAGGCCGCCGCTCCGCCCCGCACCCAGGATCTCGCCCACCACCGGCAGGCGGCCGAACAGGTTGTTGATGGCGTAGGCCGGGATCACCGTCCCGGCGAGGGCGAGGCGGCCGGCCTCGAGGTCGAAGGTGCCGTCCGCCGTCCCGCCGATCACCTGGCCGCGCAGGATCGCCTCCTTCACCGTCACCACGCCGTCGCGGCCGGAAAAGTCGATGCCGAGGGACTCGAAAGGCATTTCCCGCGGCGCGCCCTCCCGGGTCTGGAAGGCGAGCGGGCGCGGATCGGTGGACCGGCCCGCGGGCAGGCGGTCGCTCGCCCGGGCGATCAGCTCGGCGAGGCGCGGCTCGTCCGTGATGGTGAAGTCGCGCGCCGTCAGCGTGCCGTCCATGGCGCCCGCGCCGTCGAGGGCGACGTCCATCCGCGCCTCGCCGCCGCGCATGCGCGCGTAAAGGCCGAGGAAGCGCAGGGCATCGCCCGCGTTGCCGAGCCGCACGTTCACCTTGCGCGTCCCCCGCCCGATGGGGGTGACCGACACCCCGACCTCGCTCGCCCCCGCCCCGCCAGACAGGCGGCCCGCGCCCGTCAGCGTCTCGACCGACCCGCCGCGGGCGAGGCCCTCCACCGACAGGTCGTCGAGCACGAAGCCGTTGTGGCCGACGAAACGGGCGACGGTCCCCTCGAATGACACCCGCGGCCCCTCCCCTCCCCCCGGCGGGCCGTCCCTGCCGCCGTCGCCGAGGCCGGTGAGGATGGGCCGCCCGTCGATCTCCTCCGCGTCGAGGCGCACGCGCCAGCCCCCGTTCGCCCGGGTGACGGTGGCCCGCGCCCGGTCGCCCCGCGAAAGGCGCAGCTCGGACACGTCCGCGCGCACGAGCCGCCCCTCGCCGTCGAGGGCGAGGCTGCCGGCAAGGCGCGCCTCCCCCGCCTCCAGCACCACGTCGCGGACAAGGACCGCGTCCTCGTTCCGCTCGATGGTGGCGGTGAGGCGGGCGGGCTCCCCCTTCGCCTTGCCGAAGCCCGCCTCGGGGAGGGACAGGCGCGCCCCGGTGAGGTCGGCCGAGACGGTCTGCCGGCCGTCCTCCCCCTGCCCCACCGACACCCGCACCGGCCCGTCGAGGCGGCCGCCGAGGTCGATCCCGCGGGCGGCGAGGAGCTCGTCCGTGACGACGATCTCGGCGTTGCCGCTGGTGCCCGCGCCGCCCGCGAGCCCCGAATAGTTGATCTCCGCCTCGATGCCGTCGATGCGGGCGCGGCCGGCGACGGCGAAGCGCCGCGGCGTCGCCGTCACCTCCACGTGGGCCTCGCTCACCGTCTGGCCGGCGACGGGGGCCTTCGAGGAGACGCCCTCGAGGGTGGCCGCCACGCGCCAGTCGAGGGCGTCCGGGTCGATCGGGTCGCCGAAAGGTCCGGCGAGGAAGAGCTCGGCCGAGACCGTCCCCGACAGGTCGTCCGGCGCGATGTCGAGGGCGTCGAGGGCGTTCACCGGCTCGCCCGCGGCAATGGCGGCGATGGCGTCCGCGGTGCCCGAGACGGTGGCGGCGATCCGGCCGGGCGGCGGCCGCTTCGCCATGTCCTCCACCACCGCCGAGAAGGCCTCCACGGCGACGGGCGCCCGCCCCTCGACGGCGAGGACCCCGGAGCGGACGTCGAGACGGGCCTCCCGGTCGAGGATCCGCGCGGTGCCCCGGGCGCGCTGGAGGGCCGGGATGTCCCCCGGCATCGCCAGCGAGCCGCCGCGGAAGACGATCGACACGCTGGTGCCCCCCGGCACGTGGAAGTCGGTCTCCGGCAGCCCGTCGAGGTCCTCGGCGGTGAGGGCGAAGTCGGCGCGCGCCCGCTCGATGACGCCGCCGTGGACCTCGTTCACGAGCCAGACCCGGGCGTCGTGGGCGGTGACGGGCGGCCAGATTCTCTTCAGCGTGTCGACCGTGGTGGCGGCGATGTCCGCGCTGCCGGCGAAGGTCGGCCCGTCCGGCCCCACCGCCACCGACCCGGCCGCCCGGAAGACGCCGAGGGGCGCGACGGCGACGGCCCGCGGGAAGGTGAGGAGGCTGCGCGCGGGGTCGAACGTCCCCTCGATGGAGAAGTCCTGGAGGACGAGGGGCGGGCCGGGCACGTCGTCGGGCGCGAGGCGCGCCTCCACGGCGCCGAGCCGGTAGGTCCAGGCGGTGTCGCCGGGCGCGGGCGGCGCGAGGCTGCCGGCGAGTTCCACCCGGCTCGCCCCCGCGCGGACGAGGAGGGAGGCAAGGCGGAAGGCGTCCTCGCCCGCGTGCCAGTCGAGGGAAAGGTCGAGCCGGTCGAGGGTGCGCTCCGGGTCGCGGCCGAACTGCATGACCCCGTCGGCGACGGACAGGGACAGGTCGATCGCCTCGGCCCGCCCGTCCGGCCCGAAGGCGGCCGACAGGGCCGGGGAAAGGGCGAAGCCCCGCTTCAGGGGCCCCGTGGCCGGCAGGAGGTCGACGAGGGCGAGGTTCCGCCCGCTCGCCTCGAGCCGGCTCCCCTCGGCCGCCACCGTCCGCTCCAACGCGAGGCGCCACGGCCCGCTCGCCGACAGGCCCTCCACCGCCATCCGCGCCGCGCCCGACGGGTCGACGTCGGCCGCGACGTCGACCGCCGTCAGCGCGGGGGGCGGCAGGCGCGGGTCGCCGCCGGGCATCACGATCCGCCCGTCCGCGAGGCGGAAGCGGGTGAACTCGTAGGTGGCGCTCACCGCGGAAAGGCGCGCGAGGCGCGCGTCGAGCGCCTCGAGGCCCGCGACGGGTCCGGGCCCCGCCGCCGGGCCCACGGCGAACGGGGCGAGTTCCAGGACGGGCTCGTGGAGGTAGAGCTCGCGCCCGACGATGCGCCCGGCGAGGAGCGCCTTCACCGACACGTCGAGGAGAATGCGCGGGGCATCGAGCGTGCCGGCCGGCCCGGTCATGGAAAGGTCGTCGACAACGAGGACGAAGCCGCGCCCGCGCTCGAAGGCGACGGCGACGGAGCCGACCGCCACCCGCCCGCCGGGGCCGGCGAGGTCGGCGAGGAGGCGGTAGACGACCCGGTCGGCCGTCGGCAGCGACAGCGGCCCGGTCGCAAGGCGCACGGCGAAGAGGCTTCCGACGAGAACGAGGCCGAGGACCGCGATGGCCGCCCAGCGCCGCCACCGCCGCCGCGGCGCGGGCGGCGGGCGTTCCGGCTCGCCTTCGGTCGTTGCCGCCGCCTCGGGGCGATCCTCCATCCCGATCCTTCGCGTTCGCGTGGGCCGGCGCCGCGTCCGCCGCCGAGGGCCCTCCAGCTTCGCCGCCGCCGGGGCCGGCCGCAAGCGGTCCCGGCGAGCCCTGCGGCCTTGGCGCGGCGGGGAAGAAGAGCATATTCCGGCTCCGGGCCGGCCGCCCCGCGCGGCCCGGCCCCGTCATCAGCCGACAGAGGGACAAGACATGGCCGATCTCAACGCAGGGGACAAGGCGCCGGACTTCACGCTGCCGGGCGCGGGGGGCGAGACCATCAGCCTCGCCGACTACGCGGGGAAGAAGGTGGTGGTCTACTTCTACCCGAAGGACGACACCTCCGGTTGCACCAAGGAGGCGATCGCCTTCACCGGGCTCGCCGACCGGTTCGCCGAGGCGGGCGTCGCGGTGATCGGCATCTCGCCCGACCCGGTGGCGAGCCACGACAAGTTCATCGCCAAGCACGACCTGAAGCTGAAGCTCGCCGCCGACACCGAGCGGCAGGCGATCGAGGCCTACGGCGTGTGGGTGGAGAAGAGCATGTACGGCAAGAAGTACATGGGCGTCGACCGGTCCACCTTCCTGATCGGCCCGGACGGGACCATCGAGAAGGTCTGGCGCAAGGTGAAGGTGCCGGGCCACGCGGAGGCGGTGCTGGAGGCCGCGACCGCCGAGGCGGCCGCCTGATCCCCGTGCCGGCGATGGCGGACAAGTCTCTCGCGGCGGCGGAGCGGGCGATCCCCTCCCTCGCCGCGGGCGCGCGCCTCGTGGTGGCCGAGGCGGACCTGGCGAAGAAGCTCGCCCTCGCCCGGGAGACCGCGCGGCTTTGGCGGGCGGGCGCCCTGTCCCTCGCGCGGGGGCCGCTCGACCCGCGGGTGCCGGACAGGCCGGGCCGGCCGGCGCGTCCGGAACTCTTGCCGCCGCGGGAGATGCCGCGCCGCTCGCTGACGGGAACGGCGGCGAAGGCCGCCCAGATCCACGCCATCGCCCACATCGAGCTCAACGCGGTGGACCTCGCCTTCGACGTGGTCGGCCGCTTCGCGAACGAGGCGATGCCCCGCTCCTTCTTCGACGACTGGGTGCGCGTCGGCCTCGAGGAGGCGACCCACTTCGGCCTCCTTCAGGCGCGGCTTTGCGACTTCGGCGCCACCTACGGGGACTTCCCGGCCCACGACGGGCTGTGGCAGGCGGCCGCGGAGACCGGGGAGCGGCTCATCGCGCGGCTCGCCGTCGTTCCCCTCGTGCTGGAGGCGCGGGGGCTCGACGTGACGCCCTCCATGGTGGCGAAGCTGGAGGCCTCGGGCGATGGCGAGACGGCCGCCATCTTCCGCCGCATCTACGAGGAGGAGAAGGGCCACGTCTTCGTGGGCATGAAGTGGTTCCGCTACCTGTGCGACCGGGAGGGCCTTCCACCAGAGCCCACCTTCCACGCGCTGGTGCGCCGCCACTTCCGCGGGCCGCTGAAGCCCCCCTTCAACGACAAGGCCCGCTCGTCGGCGGGCCTCACGCCGGGCTTCTACCGCCCGCTCGAGACGATCCGCACCTGACCGCCGGCGGCGCGGCGCCGGTCACGCGCGCCCGTGCGGCGGCGGGGCCATCTGCGCTTCGTCCGCAGAGGCGGTGCGAGCCATGGTCTTCCACCGACCCTTCCAGGACCAGCTGGTCCGCAGGGGCGTCCTCGACCCGTCGAAGGTCGCCGCCGCCCCCCTTCGACGCCGGGCTCGCCTTCGGCGTCGACCTCCACCCCGTGCCCGACCGGTTCGACGGGGGCGACGCCGACGGTGCGCCGCGGATTCGCGACGTCGCCGGCGGCCGGTCGAACACGATGACGCGCGCCCCGGGGCCCGACGGCCTCCGGGCCCCGACGGGTCCGCCCCGGCTCAGGCGGCCATGTCGACGACGAGGCGGCCGCGCACCTCGCCCGCGAGGATCCGCGGGGCCGACGGGATGATGTCGTCGAAGCCGATGGTGGTGGTGATGGCGGCGAGCTTGTCCCGGTCGAGGTCCGTCACGAGCCGGTCGTAGGCGGCGATCCGCCTCTCGCGCGGGGCCATCACCGAATCGATGCCCGCGAGCGTCACCCCGCGCAGGATGAAGGGCATGACGGACCCCGGAAGGTCCGGCCCGCCCGCGAGGCCGCAGGCCGCCACCGTGCCGCCGTAGGAGGTCATGGACAGGACGTTGGCGAGGGTGTTGCCGCCAGCGGCGTCCACCGCGCCCGCCCAGCGCTCCTTCGCGAGGGGCCGGGCGGGGCCGGCGAGCTCGGCCCGGTCGAGGATCTCCTTCGCGCCGAGGGACTTCAGGTAAGGCTCTTCCGCCGTCCGCCCGGTGACGGCGATCACGTCGAACCCGCGGCGGGCGAGCACCGAGATCGCCACCGAGCCGACGCCCCCGGACGCGCCCGTGACGGCGATCGGGCCCCGACCCGGCGTGAGCCCGTGGTCCTCGAGGGCCATCACGGCGAGCATCGCGGTGTAGCCGGCGGTGCCGATCGCCATGGCCTCGGCGGAGGAGAGGGCCTCGGGCCGGCGGATCAGCCAGCGCCCGTCGAGGCGGGCAAGGCCCGCAAAGCCGCCCATGTGGGTCTCGCCGACGCCCCAGCCGTTGAGGATCACACCGTCCCCCTCCCGCCACTCGGACGAGGCGGAGGAGACGACGGTGCCGGAAAGGTCGATCCCCGGGATCATGGGGAAGCGTCGGACCACCGGGCCCTTGCCGGTGACGGCGAGCCCGTCCTTGTAGTTGACCGTGGTGTGCTCGACCTTCACGACGACGTCGCCGTCCATCAGGTCGTCGAGGCCGATCTCGCGCACCTCTGGCGGGTTCTGCCGCTTCTCGCCCTCCTCGCGGGTGATCCAGACTGCGCGGAACCGGTCCATCGGGCTCTCCCTCGTGTCGTGTCGCCCCGCCTCGTGCCCGATCGGGCGCCGCCCCGCAAGCGGCCGGTCAGGCGCGGGCGGTCTCGGGCGCGGGCGCGTCGCGGATCGGCAGATGGACGAGGGCGGCGAACACCCCGAGGAGGACGCCGATCCACCACAGCATGTCGTAGGAGCCCGTCATCTCGTAGATGCGCCCGCCCGCCCAGATGCCGAGGAACGAGCCCACCTGGTGGGACAGGAACACGAAGCCGAACAGGGTCGCCATGTAGCGCGGCCCGAACATCACCGCGACGAGGCCGGAGGTGAGCGGCACCGTCGACAGCCACAGGAGCCCCATGACGGCGGCGAACACGATCACGCTCGCGGGCGTGAGCGGCAGCGTCACGAAGGCGGCGATGGCGACCGCGCGCCCGAGATAGATGGCCGACAGGGCGTAGGGCTTCGGCCAGCGCCCGCCGACCCAGCCCGCCACGAGGGAGCCCGCGATGTTGAACAGGCCGATGAGCGCGATCGCCGCCCCGCCGAGGGCGACGCCGAGACCCATGTCGTCGAGGTAGGCCGGCAGGTGGGCGAGGATGAAGGCGACGTGGAAGCCGCACACGAAGAAGCCGAACACGAGGAGGACGTAG
>CAZJNX010000160.1:0-11101 GCA_964547415.1 uncultured Hyphomicrobiales bacterium | reverse complement strand
TGGCCGTGGGCGGTGTCCACCACCACGAGGTCGACGCCCGCGTCGACGAGCCGCTCGGTCCGCTCGATCCCGTTGTCGCCGACGGTGGTGGCGGCGGCGCAGCGAAGGCGCCCCTGCTCGTCCTTGGCGGCGTGGGGGTTCAGCTGGGCCTTCTCAATGTCCTTCACGGTGACGAGGCCCACGCAGTTCATCCGCTCGTCCACCACGAGGAGCTTCTCGATCCGGTGCTGGTGGAGGAGCCGCTTGGCCTCGTCCTGGTTCACCGTGTCGCGGACGGTGACGAGGTTCTCCCGCGTCATCAGGGCGTAGACGGGGGTGTCCGGGTCGGAGGCGAAGCGCACGTCCCGGTTGGTCAGGATGCCGACGAGGCGCCCGGCGACGTGACCGCCCCGCCCGCCGTTCTCGACCACCGGGATGCCGGAGATGCGGTAGGCCTCCATGAGGGCGAGGGCGTCCGACAGCTTGGCGTCCGGCCCGATGACGACCGGGTTCACCACCATGCCCGACTCGAACTTCTTCACCTGGCGGACGGCCTCGGCCTGCTCCTCCGGGCTCATGTTGCGGTGGATGACGCCGATCCCGCCGGCCTGCGCCATGGCGATGGCGAGCGGCGCCTCGGTGACGGTGTCCATCGCCGCCGACAGGATGGGAAGGTTGAGCTCCAGCGTGCGCGTGAGGCGCGTCCTGATGGACGTGCCGGCCGGCAGCACCTGCGAGTGCCCCGGCTCCAGCAGCACGTCGTCGAAGGTGAGCGCCTCGCGCCCCGTCACTGTGTCGATGATCTCGGCCATGGTCCGGCTCCCCCGCGGGGGCTGGCCGCGACCCGGGCGGCCCGCCCGATCGGGGTGCCCCTACCACGGTGCAGGGCAGGGTGAAAGCGCCCGTCGGTGCCAGCGGGCCTGCCATGCCCTACAACCCCTGCCGACGCGGCCGCCGGTCGCCCTGCGCGAACCGACGGAGAGATGGTGACCCGACCGCAGCTGACAGCCCTCATCGTCGCATCGGCCCTGTTCATGGAGAACATCGATTCGACGGTGATCGCCACGTCCCTGCCGGCCATCGCGGCCGACCTCGGGACCGACCCGATCAAGCTGAAGCTGGCGCTCACGGCCTACCTCATCAGCCTCGCCACCTTCATCCCCGTGTCGGGCTGGGCGGCGGACCGGTTCGGCGCGCGCACCGTGTTCCGGGCGGCGATCGTGGTGTTCATCGCGGGCTCGGTCGCCTGCTCGCTCTCCACCTCCCTCACCGAGTTCGTGCTCGCGCGGATCCTGCAAGGGGCGGGCGGGGCGATGATGGTGCCCGTCGGCCGCCTCGTCATCCTGAGGACGACGCCCAAGCCCGAGCTCCTGTCGGCGCTCGCCTGGCTCACCGTCCCCGCTCTCCTCGGGCCGCTCATGGGACCGCCGCTCGGCGGCTTCATCACCACCTATTCCGACTGGCGGTGGATCTTCTGGATCAACGTGCCGGTGGGGATCGTGGGGCTCGTGCTGGTGTCGATCTTCATCGACAAGGTGCCAGCGCCCGCCCCGCCGCCGCTCGACGGGATCGGCTTCGTCCTGTCGGGGATCGGCCTGTCGGGCCTCGTCTTCGGCCTGTCGGTGCTCGGGCAGAACATGCTGCCGCTTCCCGTGGCGCTCGCCATGGTGGCGGCGGGGGCGGTCGCGATCGGCCTTTACCTCATCCGCGCGCGGCGCCTTTCCCACCCGCTCCTCGACCTCACGCTCATGCGCCTGCCGACCTTCAACGCGGCGATGACGGGCGGGCTCCTGTTTCGCATCGGCGTCGGGGCGGTGCCGTTCCTGTTGCCGCTCAGCCTGCAGCTCGGCCTCGGCATGACGCCGTTCGAGGCGGGCAGCCTCACCCTCTTTTCCGCGGCGGGCGCCCTCCTCATGAAGGCGACGGCGAAGCCCATCGTGGCGCGCTTCGGCTTCCGCCGCGTCCTCGTCGTGAACGGGGTGATCAGCGCGGCCTTCCTGGGGTCGATGGCGCTCTTCTCGCTCGAGATCGGCGCGGCGCTGATCGTGGGGGTCCTCCTGTTCGGCGGGTTCTTCCGCTCGCTCCAGTTCACCTGCCTCAACGCCATGGCCTACGCCGACGTGGACGAGGCGCGCATGAGCCGCGCGACCAGCCTCTACAGCGTCGGCCAGCAGATCTCGCTCGCCTGCGGGGTCGCCGTCGCGGGCGCGATCCTGGAGTTCCAGCGCTACGGGCGGGAGACGGCCGCGCTCTTCCCGGGCGACTTCCTGGTCGCCTTCCTCGTGGTCGCCTCGGTCTCGGTCACCTCGGTCCTGATCTTCGCGCGCCTGCCGGCCGACGCGGGGGCCGCGCTCGCCGCCCCGTCGGACCGTCAGCCCGCCTACGCGCTTGCCCGGAAGCCGGTGGCGAGGACGTAAAGCTCCACCGAGCCCGCCCGGCTCGCGGCCGGCTTCACGTGGCGGACGGTGCGGAACTCCCGGCGGAGCGCGGCGAGGAGCTCCCCCTCCGTCCCGCCCTGGAACACCTTGGAAAGGAACGCCCCGCCTGGCGCCAGCACCGAACGGGCGAAGTCGTGGGCGAGTTCGGCGAGGTGCATGGTCCTCAGGTGGTCCGTCTGCCGGTGGCCCGTCGTCTCGGCGGCGAGGTCCGACAGGACGACGTCGGCCCGCCGCCCGCCGAGGGCCGCCTCGATCGCCGCGGGCGCGTCCTCGCCCTGGAAGTCCGCAGTGAGGATCGTGACCCCCGGCAGCGGGTCCATCCCCAGCCTGTCGATGGCGACCACGGTGCCGCCGCCCCCCGCGGCCGCGCCCGTCCTGTCCGCGGCCACCTGGGACCAGCCGCCGGGCGCCGCGCCGAGGTCCACCACCGCGCCGCCGCGCCTCAGGATGCGGTGCCTGTCGTCGATCTCGATCAGCTTGTAGGCCGCGCGGGAGCGGTAGCCCTCCTTGCGGGCGCGGTGGACGTAGGGGTCGTTGAGGTGCCGCTCCAGCCAGCGGGTGGACGAGGTCTTCCGGCCCCGGGCGGTCTTCACCCGCTGCCTCGACTCGCGCGTGCCGCGCCCGCCGTCCCGCTCGCCCGTGCCCATGGATGTTCCGTGCCGTGTCCGCCCCGACCGCCGGGGCCTCTCCCCACGTGGCCGATGCCCGGCGCCCGCGCAAGGCATCGGGCGGGCGCCGCTAGCGCAGGAGCTCGCGGAACGGGGTGAGGGAGACGTCCGCCGCCGCCGCCACGTCGCCCGCCATCAGGACCTGGGTGACGGCGACGTGGGCCGTCGCGGTGGCGAGGAGGGCGCGCTCGTCGCCGTCGATGCCGTCGTCGGGCTCCACCGCGGAGACGGCGCCGAGCGCCCGGCCCAGGTGACCGCGCACCTGGACGAGGGCGGGCGTCGCCGCCTCGCCGAGGACGCGGCCGAAGGCGCGCCGGGCGAGAAGGCGCGACAGGCCGCCGGCGTAGCCCTCGATGAAGGCGACCTGCAGGGGCGAGGCGGAAAAGGTGCGCTGCTCGCCGAATGGGCCGGCCGGGTCCTGCCCCTGGGCGAGGGGGGAGAGTTCGGCCTGCAGCCCGCTGACGCCCGCGAGCGCCACCTCCACGATCTCCTGGCGGACGGCGCGGCGGGAGGCGTAGCGCGCGTTGTCGGGCCCCGGCATGGTGAAGAGCCCGCGGAAGCGACCGGGGTCGGCCCAGTCGGCGTGCATGTCGGCGGCCATGCCGGCAAGGTTCGCCGCGATCATCCGGGCGAGGCGACAGCGCCCCTCGCTGAGCGGCCGCGCCCCGTCGGCGAGGGGGGCGAAGAGCGTGTGCTCGAGGGCCGGCAGCCCCTGGAGCGCGGCGGGCGCGGCCCGCAGCTCGGCGAGGCTCCGCGGCAGGGAGGCACGGCCCGACAGCGCCGCCTCCACCGCATCGGCCGCCTGGCTCGCGGTGCTGACGGCCGCGCCGGAGCGGGCGATCTCGCTCGTCTCCACGCCCGGGCCGAAGCGCAGGACGGCGATGGCGCCGAAGGCGGCGACCGTCTCTTCCATGGCGAACAGGAAGGCCCGGCGCGAGGCGTCCGAGGGGAGCGTGCAGGCCCGCACCACGGCGCGCTTCAGCCGCCCGGTCTGCCGGGCGAAGGTGCCGAAGACGGGCACGAGGTGGTTGTCGACGGCGGCCTCGATCAGCCGGTCCGGACCGGTCGGGGCAAGGGGAACGGCCCCCTCTCCCGGGCCGGGCACGGCGAGGAGAGAGGCGAGGAGGACGGCGAGGGCGGCGCGGCGGCGGCACGCCGTCCCCGGTCGGTGGGCTTCCATGGGGACCCCTGTCGCACCCGCCGGCGGACAGCCCCCGGCGGTCACGCCATACATGCAGAAAGGCGCGGGCCGCGCAAACGCATCCGTTCGCCCCGGCGCGCACCGGCCTTGCCGGGCGTCTGGGGGCGTTCGCGGCGTGCCCAACGGGGATCCGTCCGCCTCCGGAAGGAGAAGGGAAAGCGCCCTCCCCTCCCCCGCGCGTCAGGAAACGGCCATGCGCTCCTTCAGGCGGCGGACGCTGTCGGCGATGGCCTCGTCCGGCGTCTTCGAGATGATCTCCAGCATGAGCTTATCCGGAGGCGCCACCTCCGCGAGCGCTCCGTGGAGGCTCTCGAACGGCACGTCGCCCTCGCCCACCGGGTCGTGGCGATAGACCCGCTGGCCCGTGTCCGACAGGTGGATGAGCTTCAGGCGCGAGGCGACGCGGCGCAGGCCCTCCGACGGGTCCTCGCCGATGAAGTGGCCGTTGGCGACGTCGTAGATGACGCCGATGTCCGGGTTCCCGTACCGGTCCACCGCCTCCATGAGCTCGCCCGCACCCGGCAGGTACGCGAACGGCATGTTCTCCACGAGGAGGGTGACGCCTTCCGCCGCCGCGATCGGCGCGAGCCGGTCGAGGGCGGCGAAGAAGCGCCCGTCCATCTCCTCCCGCGGGGCGGGAAACAGCGGGTTTGCCTTGCCCGGGCCGACGATGACGTAAGGGATCGACAGCCGCCCGGCGACGCGCACGAACGCCGACAGGAGGTCGAGGGAATAGGTGCGCATCTCCTCGGAGGCCGCGCCCACGTTGATGTCGATGTTCGGCATGTTGAGGGAGACGAGGCGCGCGCCGCGCTCCTCTGCGAGGCGGCGGATCGCCCGCGCCTCGGGCTCGGAAAGCTCCGTCGGCCACAGGTGGCCCGGGTACATCATCAGCTCGAAGGCGTCGTAACCCTCATCCGTCAGGTGGGCGATCGTCTCCCGCGCCGTATGGGTCATGGTGTAGGCGTAGGTGTTGATGGAGAACGGGGCGGCCATGGGAAAGGCTCCTTCGGGTGCCGTGGCTCAGCGTCGGGGGAAGTCGCGGAAGGTGAGGCGCGGCTCGTAGCCGAGGCGCTTGCGGGCGTGGTCGATGCCGAAGACGCCGGCCGTCGGGTGCGTCTCGTAGAGCGCCGGGTCGCGCACCTCGGGCACGAAGCCGAAGCGCTCCTGAAGCATCTCCAGCGTCGGGCGGGTGTTGAGGCCGTCGGCCGCGCCGATGAAGATCACGTCGTAGCTGCCGTCCTCCGTCTCGAGGGCGAGCTCGAAGCCGCGGGCGATGTCCTCCGGCGCGACGTAGCCCCACAGGTGATAGTTCTGGACGTCGCTGCCGCGGCTCTCGATTTCCGGGTATTCCGGCTCGAAGACGATGTGGCCCGGGCGGATCACGATCACCTCCATGTTGCCGCGGACGGCGAAGGATTCGGCGATCGTCTCCGTAACCTTCTTCGAGAGGGAATAGACCTCGGTCGGACGTAACGGGTGCTTCTCGTCGACGGGCAGGTACTGGGGCGGCCAGTCCTTCGGGTTGTAGTGGAGGCCCGTCGCCGAATCGGAGGAGGCGACGACGACGCGGTTGACGCCCGCGTCCTCGGCGGCCTGGAGCGTCGCCCAGGTGCCCATGGTGTTGACGTGGAAGCACTCCTCCGGGCTCGCCGTCCGCGGGTTCGGCACGGCGGCGAGGTGGACGACGGCCTCGATGCCGGAAAAGGTCTCGGCGAGGTCGGTCCGGCTCGTCACAGACACGTCGCGGAAGGCGACGCCAGGCACCTGCGGGTCCCGCCGGTCGATGACGGTGAGGGCCGTCCGGTCCTTCAGGCAATCCACCACGTAGCGGCCGAGCCGGCCGCTGCCGCCGGTGACGGCGACGCTCCGGTATCGCATGGGCGCTCCTCTCCGTTCTCGTCGTTGCCGCCCGCGGGCGGGGAAAGATCGATCCAGCGGCCCTCGGCCGCGGAGCGGTAGACGGCCTCCTCCACGCGCACGTTCGCGAGGTATTCCCGGCCGGTGTTCTCCAAGGACGTGCCCTCGAGGAGGTGGGAGACGACGTGGGCCTGGAGGGCGTGGACGCAGTCGCCCGCGTAGCCCCGGTCCTCCCAGTCGTAAGGGTGCTCGCGCTCCGTCCCGCCGCGGGGGCGGACGAGGATCCGCGCCGCGCCGTCGGTGCGGATGGTGCCGTCCGTCCCCTCCACGAGGAGGGGGCCCATGGTGAGGCGGGTGTTCCCCGCCTCGAAGTCGAGGAGGCGGTTGCCGTCGAGGAGGCCGGCCGCCCCGCCCGCGAAGGCGAAGGTGACGAGGCCCGCGTCCTCGCCGACGATCGCCGGGTTGAGGCGGCGCAGGCGCGCGAAGACGCCGGTCATCTCGCCCATCAGGAAGCGGAAGACGTCGATCATGTGGATCCCCGTCTCGTGGACGAGGAAGCGCGGCATCTGGCGGAAATAGGGCTGGCGGGCGAGGTAGGCGTCCTCCCCCTGCCCGTCCCCCGGGCGCATCCGGAAGGTGACGTTGAGGGGGGTTCCGACGGCGCCCGCCGCGATCAGCTTGGCCACCGCCCGGTTCCACGGCTTGAAGCGCCAGTTCTCGTGGACGACGAGGAGGCTGCCGGCCCTTTCCGCCGTCTCCACCAGCGCCTCGGCCTCCGCGTCCGTCGGCGCGAGCGGCTTCTGGCAGATGGCCGGGATGCCGCGGGCGGCGGCGGCGGCGACGAGGGCGGCGTGGCTCTCGGGCGTCGTGATGATGTCGACGAGGTCGGGCCGCACCATGTCGAGGAGGTCCTCCGCGTCCGTGAAGACGGGGACGCCCCCGTTTTCCGCCGCGATCGCCTCCGCGCGGGTCCGGTCGGACCGCACGCCGATGGCCGCGAGCGTGGCCCCCGGGATGCGCCGCCAGGCGTCGTAGTGGTAGCGGCTGAAGTAGCCCGTGCCGAAGGCGGCGACCCTGAGGCCGCTCATGGGGCGGTCGTCCCGACCACGGCGTTTCTCCCTTGCGGATCGTTTCTCACATGATGGCACTTGCGGGGGCCGTCCGGTCAACCCTCCCGGGCGTCGGCGGCGAAGGCGAGGGCGTGGAGGCCGACCACCGGCGCAGACCGGGAGACGTCCCCGAAGGCGGGGCCGGCCTCGGCGAGGAGGGCGCGCAGCGTGTCCGCCTGGCTGCCGTGGACGACGACGGCGGCGCCCACCGCCGCGTCCTGCCCGCCCGACTGGCCGCGCAGCTCCTTCTCGCGGCTCGGCAGGCCAGAGCTTTGCGTGTCGGCGACCCACAGCTCCGCCGACAGGAGGCCCGGAACCTCGGCGCTGCGTGCGGCGACGAGCGCCCAGGCGTCGGACGCGGCGACGTCCGCCCCCGCCGGGTCGAGGCGGACGCTCGCGACGACGCCGCCCTCCGCGATGCCCCGCCGGTCCGCGATCCGGAAGACGGTGCGCACCGTCTCCCGCACGGTGGCGAAGGAGCGGGTGCTCCAGGGCGTCGGGTCGTTGACGCGGGCGAGGTAGGCCGGGGAGGCGAGCACCTCCGGCCCGGTCGTCTCGTAGCGGTTGAAGACGAGCGGACCGGCCCCGAGCGGGTGGTAGCGGCGGGCGGACAGGAAGCCGGGCACGGAAAGGCGCTCGGCGTGGTGCTCCCGGTCGTACCAGTGGAGCGTCCCGGAGACGCTTTCCGGCGCGATGCCGTGCCAGATCGCGAGGATGCCTCTCGCCTTCGGGTTCATCGCCGCCTCCCGCGTGGTGCCCGGGCCGCTTCCGGACCCGCTCCATCCGCCATTGTGAATTGACATGTCCTCATGTGAAAAACTAGCCTCCTCAACGTCCTGAAGGCCCCGCCCGCCCTGCCCGGCGGGCGGCCGGGACGCCGCCCGTGGCCCCTCGACGGACCCGGACGAACGAGAAGACGTCGCCGCCCCGGCAGGGCGGACGCACCACGAACAAGGACAACCGGAGGAAACATGCCGAGGAAACCCTCGAGGACGACCGGGATCGCAGCCCTTGCGGCCGCGGGCCTGATCGCCAGCGCGACGTTCACGGCCGCCGTCGCGGCCGACGACTTCCCCTCCCGCCCCATCGAGATCTCGGTCTGGGCGTCGGCGGGCGGGGCCACCGACATGACCGGCCGCTTCCTCGCCGAGGCGATGGAGGAACAGCTCGGCGGCAAGGTGAACGTGGTGAACCGTACCGGCGGTGGCGGGGGCGTGGCCATGAACCACGTCTGGAGCCAGGACCACGACGGCCACGCCATCCTCGGCGCGTCCGAGGCCATGCAGGTCGTGAAGGTGCTCGGCTACCACCCGACGGGCACCGCCGACTGGCGCTGGTACATCGCAGCCGGCGCGCCCGGCACCCTGTCGGTCAGCGCCGACTCGCCGTACCAGACCCTCGACGACTTCGTGAAGGCGGCGAAGGAAAACCCGGGAGACATCAAGATCGGCCACTGCGCCATCGGCTGCGTGTGGCACATGAAGGCCCTCGCCCTCGGCCAGGGCGCTGACGCGGAGTTCAACTACGTGCCCTTCGAAGGGTCGGCCCCCGCCCAGGTGGCGGCGCTCACCGGCGAGGTGGACGCGGTCGTCTCCGGCATCTCCGAGCAGGCCGAGTTCATCAAGGCCGGCAAGTTCGGCCCGCTCGCCATGATCGAGATGGAGCCCTACGACTTCCCCGGCAAGGGCGAGATCCCGGCCGCCGGCGCGGACTATCCCGGCATCCAGGCGATCCCGGCCCGCCAGTGGCTGGGCCTTGCCATCCCGAAGGACACGCCGCCGGAAGTGGTCGCCAAGATCGACGCCGCCTTCGAGAAGGCGATGGAGCACCCGAAACTGAAGAGCATGGAGGAGGACCGGCAGCTTCCCCTCATCGGCGTCTACGGCGAGGAAGCCGAGAAGATCCTGACCGACATGGAAAACACCATGAGCTGGAAGCTGTACGAGCTCGGCGTCGCCGAGACCGACCCGTCCACCCTCGGCATCCCCAAGCCCGAGTGAGGCACGCCCCCGCGTGCCGGCCGCCCGCGAGGGGGCCGGCACGCGGGGCTCCGCCGAACCCGAGGGAACGTCCCATGCTGCCGCCCGACGTCCGCCGCAAGGCCGATTTCGTCGTCTCGATCCTGTTCATGCTGTTCGGCGCGCTGATCATCTGGCGGGCGAGCCAGATGCCGTGGGTGTCGACCCGCACGGGGGGCGATTCCCAGTGGTTCCTCTCGCCCGGCCTGTTCCCGGCGGTCGTGGGCTCGCTCCTCATCCTGTTCAGCGCCCGCGTCCTCCTCACCGCGATTCGCGACGGCGGGCACCGGAACGTTGTCCGCCCGTTCCTTGCCTGGATCCGCGCCCTGCCGCGCAATGTCCGCGTCCACCGCGTCGTCTTCATGGTGGCGTGGATCGGGCTCTACGTCTTCTTCGGCGTCGGGCACTTCCCGTTCGAGGTCGTGAGCGCGATCTTCATCTTCGTGTTCATTCTCTATTTCTGGCTGCCGGGGGCGGGCGGCCATACGGTGCGCCGCACGCTGATCGCGGCCGCCGTCGCCGTCGTCTTTCCGACCGTCGTCGCCTACGTCTTCGAGACGTACCTTTACGTTCCCTCGCCGTGAGCGGCGCGTTCGCGGCCTGAGGACGGACGATGCTCGACGATCTCCTCGCCCAGTTCATCGCCACCATGACGCCGATCAACCTGTCGGTGCTGGTCGGCTCCATCGTGCTCGGGATCGTGTTCGGCGCCCTGCCGGGGCTGACGGCGACGCTCGCGGTCGCGCTGCTGTCCACCGTCACCTTCAACCTGCCGACGGACCTTGCTCTCTTCGCCCTCATCGGTGCGTACGTCGGCGCCATCTACGGGCCGTCCCACTCGGCGATCCTCCTCGGCATCCCGGGCACGGCCGCGGGCGCGGCGACCGCCCTCGACGGCTTCAAGCTCGCCCGGTCCGGCCGGGGCGGGGAGACGATCGCGACGGCCACCGTCGCCTCGGTGATCGGCACCGTGTTCGGCCTCATCGCCATGGTGGCGGTGGCGCCGTGGCTGATCGACCTCGCGCTCAACTTCACCTCGGCCGAGTTTTTCCTGCTCGCCCTGTTCGGCGTCCTCATCTGCGGCTCGCTCACCTCGCCGGACCTGCCGGCCAAGGGGTGGATCTCCGGCCTCCTCGGGCTGCTGCTCGCCGCCGTCGGGATCGAGACCATCCAGGGCTACCAGCGCTTCACCTTCGGCATCCCGGAGCTCGCGGGCGGCATCGACGTCGTCCCCGTCATCCTCGGCGCCTTCGCCCTGCCGCAGATCTTCCGTGTCCTGCGCGATGTGGAAAAGCAGCGCGGCCTCGTCGTCCCGGTGAAGAGCGTGACGCCGGAATGGCCGCTCCTGTGGCGCTCGAAGGCGGACATCGTGCGCTCGGGCGGGATCGGCGTCGGAGTCGGCACCATCCCAGGCGTCGGCGAGGACATCGCGGCCTAGGCCTCCTACGATGCGGGCAAGAAGTTCAGCTCGGAGCCCGAAAGCTTCGGCAAGGGCAACCCGCGCGGCGTCATCTGCGCGGAGACGGCCAACAACGCCTGCATCGGCGGGGCGATCATCCCGGTCCTCACCCTCGGCGTGCCGGGCTCGCCGCCCGCCGCGATGCTGCTCGGCGCCCTCAACCTCCACGGGGTGCGGCCCGGGCCCATGCTCGCCTTCGAGTTCCCCAACTTCATCCCGCAGCTCGCCGCCGTCCTCCTTTGGAGCGCGATCTTCGTCCTGTTCCTCGGGCTCGCCATGGCGCGGGTGTCGATCCAGGTGCTCAGGCTGCCGGTTGTACCGGTCCACGGTTTTGAGACAGGACTTTGGGTTAGGCGGCGTTCTGCATGT
>CAZJNX010000159.1:0-11315 GCA_964547415.1 uncultured Hyphomicrobiales bacterium | reverse complement strand
CCTGGTCGGCCATCGCGAAGGCGTCGGCGAAGGTGGTCCGCTCGTTGGCGATGCGGAAGAGGTTCTGGTTGGGGATGACGATGAGCGTGTCGACGTTCTGCGACAGCTCCTCGATCCCCGCCTCGGCGACGCGCAGCCGCCGCTGCCCCTCGAAGAAGAAGGGCTTGGTGACGACGCCGACGGTCAGGATGCCCTGGTCGCGGGCGGCGCGGGCGACGACGGGGGCCGAGCCCGTGCCGGTGCCGCCGCCCATGCCCGCGGTGATGAACACCATGTGGGAGCCCGACAGGTGGTCGGCGATCTCGTCGATCACCTCTTCCGCGGCGGCGCGGCCGACGTCGGGCTGGGAGCCCGCGCCGAGGCCTTCCGTCACCGCGATGCCCATCTGCACGATGCGGTCGGCCTTCGACAGGTTGAGCGACTGCGCGTCGGTGTTGGCCACCACGAAGTCGCAGCCCTGCAGGCCCGCCTCGATCATGTTGTTGACGGCGTTGCAGCCCGCGCCACCGACGCCGAA
The DNA here is from genome assembly GCA_964547415.1 of uncultured Hyphomicrobiales bacterium. Classification (GTDB taxonomy): domain Bacteria; phylum Pseudomonadota; class Alphaproteobacteria; order Rhizobiales; family Amorphaceae; genus CAZJNX01. The sequence continues at coordinate 10,798 of CAZJNX010000159.1, read as the reverse complement.
GACCATGATCCGCGGCTTCAGCTCGGTGAGGTCGGGCCCCTTCAGGTTGATCTGTGACATGTCGACCCTCGTCCCTTCATGGTTCCGCCGTGGCGCCGGGTTCTCACCACCTGCGTCTGTCCGCTCCCGAGACACCCCGGGGGCGGGGCTCTCCTCGGTTCAGAATGCTTCCCTCAACCAGCGCCCGACCCGGGCGAGATAGCCCCGCCCGCCGGACCGGCCCGTGCCGGAGACCTCGAGGGTGGCGAGCTGGGGATAGATGAGGAGGCCGACCACCGCTGCAAAGGCCGGGCCGCGGGCGGCCTCCGGTAGACCCGCGACCCCGAGGGGCCGCCCGAGGCGGACCGAGCGGCCGAACACCGCCCGCGCCACGTCGGGAAGCCCCGTCAGCAGACTTCCGCCGCCCGTGAGCACCACGCGCCGGCCGATCCGGCCCGCGAGGCCCGAGGCGACCAGCCGGTCGCGCACCAGCTCCAGGATCTCGTCGACCCGCGGGCGGATGATGCGGTTCAGCGTCGCCCGGGGGACGTGCTGGATCGCGTCGGCCGCGTCCTCCCCCACCGGGTGGATGGTGAGGAAGTCCCGCTCGTCCGCGTGGGTCACCAGCGTGGAGCCGTGCAGCGTCTTGAGGCGCTCGGCATCCTCCAGCCCTATCGAAAGGCCGTTGGCGATGTCGAGGGTCACGTGATGCCCGCCGATGGCGACCGCGTCCGCGTGCAGGATCTGCCCCTCGGCGAACATGGCGATGGACGAGGTGCCGCCGCCGATGTCGATGACGACGGCGCCGAGCTCGAGCTCGTCGTCCACCAGCGTCGCGAGGGCGCTCGCGTAAGGGGTCGCGACGGTGGCGTCCACGTCGAGGTGGCAGCGGTTGACGGCGAGCATCAGGTTGTCGTGGGCGGCGGTATCGGCCGTCACCACGTGGATGTCGACGCCGAGACGCTCGCCCACCATGCCGAGCGGGTCGCGGATCCCCCCTTGCGTGTCGAGGCGGTAGCCGACGGGGAGGGTGTGGAGGGCGATGCGGCCCTCCTCCACGGCCCGGGCGCTGCCGGCGGCGAGCACGCGGCGGATGTCGGCGGGCGTCACCGTCTCGCCGGAAAGGTCCACTTTCGCGCTGAACACCTCGCTCGCGAGGCGCCCGCACGTCTGGGTGACGATCAGCGATTCGATGGTGAGCCCCGCCATGCGCTCGGCCGCGTCCACCGCGAGGCGGATGGCGTGCTCGGCCTCGTCGAGGTCGATGACCGCGCCGCACTTGATCCCGCGGGAGCGCTGGTAGCCGTAGCCGAGCACCTCGATGGCGTGGGTGCGGCCCGCGAGCACCTCGTCCTCCTCCACCGGGCGCAGCCGCGCGATGAGGCAGGCGACCTTCACCGACCCCACGTCGAGGACGCACACGGTCGAGCTCTTCGAGGGGGGCACGTGGACGCCGCCCCCGTTGAGGCGGCGGGGAAGCTGCGGCCGGTTCATATGCGCGCCTCCATCCGCCGCTCCACCTCCGGCAGGCCGCCGTCGGGGCCGAGGGCGTCGGGGGAAAGGCGCAAGGTGGTGCGGTCGGCAAGGCGCAGGTCGATCACCGACAGGTCGCGGGAGAGGATTGCGTGGCGCGCCTCGAGCGCGAGGAGCCGGTCGAGGGCGGCGTCGATCCCCTCCTCGGGGAGCTTCACCGTGGTGCCCGTGTCGAGCATAAGGTCCCAGCGGCGGCGGTTGATGCGGATGAGGGCGGCCGTGCGCGCCTCGATCCTCGCGTGGGCGGCGAGGGTCTCCACCGCCTCCACGGCGCCGTCCCGCGCGCCTTCGCCCACGAGGAGGGGCAGGGTGGCGAAGCGCGGCTCGGCGACGTCCGACAGGGTCCGTCCCGACCGGTCGATGATCCGCGTCGCCCCGTCCACGGACCAGCGGGCGAAGGCCTTGCCTTCCGTGATCGCGACCTCGAGGGCGCCCGGAAGGACCATGCGGACCCGCGCCTCCTCCACCCAGGGCAGGGATTCGAGGCGGGCACGGGCGGCGTCCGCGTCGATGGTGAGGAGGGTGGAGCCGTCGTGGATGCCGAGGGCGGCGACCACCGCGCTGTCCGACGTCTCCTTCTGGCCCGTGAGCTTGACGTAGCGCAGGTCGAGCCCGGCCGCCGCGCCGAGGGCGTCGGCCGCCGCGGGCCCGTGGCCGCCGTACACGATGCCGGCCACGATGGCCCCGGACACCACGACGGCCGACAGGAGCGCCTGGAGGCGGCCCGCCCGGCGGACGCGGGGCGGGGCGGCCGCCGTCGCCCGGCGGCGCGTGCCGGCGGGAGCGGGGAGGGCGCGGCGCTGGGCCTCGCGGCCGCCGGCGGGCGGGCGCGCGCGCGAGGACGTCCGTGTCCCTGCCGTCTTCGCCGTGTCCTGCCTCACCTGCCGCAACTTGCGTCCTCCACCAGCCAGCTCGCCAGAGCCGGGAAATCGTAGCCTGCGTGCGCCGCGAGCTCGGGCACGAGGGAAGTCTCCGTCATGCCGGGCTGCGTATTGACCTCGAGCCAGACGATCTCGTCCCGCTCCTCGTCGTAACGGAAATCTGAACGCGAAACCCCGCGGCAGCCCAGAGCCCGGTGCGCCGCGAGACTCATGGTTTGCACCGCATGGTAAATTTTCGGTTTAAGCCGGGCCGGTAGGATGTGCTCGGAGCCCCCGGGGGCGTACTTGGCGTCGAAGTCGTAGAAGCGGCCCTTGGGCACGATGTCGATGACGCCGAACGGCTCCTCGCCCATGACCGCGCAGGTGAGCTCGCGGCCCGCCACGAAGCGCTCCACCATCACCGTGTCGCCGTAGGGCCACGCCGGCCCGCCCACGATGGCCGGCGGTCCGTTCGCCCCCTCCGGCACGATGACGACGCCGAAGCTCGACCCCTCGTCCACGGGCTTCACCACGTAGGGCGGCGCCATGAGGTGCGCCCGCGCCGCCTCGTGCCGGTCCGCGAGTCGGTGCTCGGCGACCGGGATGCCCGCCCGGGCGGCGACGAGCTTCGCCTTGTCCTTGTCCATGGCGAGCGCGGAGGCGAGGACGCCGGAATGGGTGTAGGGGATCCCCAGGTACTCGAGGAGGCCCTGGATGGTGCCGTCCTCCCCGAACGGCCCGTGGAGGGCGTTGAAGGCGACGTCCGGGGCGAGGTCCATGAGATCGCGCGCCACGTCGTGGGTGACGTCGAGGGGGGTGACGCGGTAGCCGCCCTCCTCCAGCGCCGCCGCGCAGGCCCGGCCGGACCGCAGGCTCACCTCACGCTCGGCGGAAAGCCCGCCCATCAGGACCGCCACGTGCCGTGCCATCACGCTGCCTCCATGAACGGGGCGACGGCGACGCCCGCGGGATGCTCGCCGATGCGGCGGATCTCCCACTCGAGGGTCACGCCCGTCGCCGCCCGCACGCGCCCGCGCACCGTCTCGCCGAGGCGCTCGAGGTCCGCCGCGGTGGCCCCGCCGGTGTTCTCGAGGAAGTTCGCGTGCTTGTCCGACACCTGCGCCCCGCCGAGGCGAAGGCCGCGGCAGCCCGCGCGGTCCACGAGCTCCCAGGCGCGCGCGCCCGGCGGGTTCTTGAAGGTGGACCCGCCGGTGCGGCTCTTCACCGGCTGGCTCTCCTCGCGCTTCTTCGTGATCGCGGCCATCTCGGCGAGGATCGCCTCCCTCTCGCCCGGCACGCCCTCGAACGTCGCCTCCGTCAGGACGAGGCCCTCCGGGACGCGCGCCTTGCGATAGGAGAAGGCGAAGTCCGCGGCGGCGAGGACGCGGGCGCGCCCGTCCCGGTCGATCCCGCGGGCCTCCACGAGACGATCCGCGACCTCCGCGCCGTAGCAGCCCGCGTTCATGGCGAGGGCGCCGCCGACCGCGCCGGGCACCCCGCGCAGGAAGGACAGGCCGGACAGCCCCGCGTCCGCCGCGATGCGGGCGAGCCGCGCGTCCGCGAGGCCCGCGCCGGCCACGATCCGCGTCCCGTCGGTGCGGACGGACGCGAAGGGGCGCGCGTCGAGGCGGATGGTGACGCCCGGGATCCCCCCGTCCCGCACGATGAGGTTGGAGGCAAGGCCCACCACGGTCACCGGCACGTCCCGCGGGAGGGCGGCGAGGAAGGCGGAAAGGTCCGCCTCGTCCGCCGGGGAGAAGAGGACCTCGGCCGGCCCGCCGACGCGGAACCAGGCGAGCGGCGCAAGCGGCACGGCGGCCGAGAGCCGCCCGCGGGCCGCGGTGGCGGCGGCGCCGAGGCGGTCGGCGAGGGAGGAGGGGCGGTCAGCCATCGGCCGTGCCTCCGCGCCGGGCGAGCGCCTCGGGCAGGGCGTTCGCCCACTGGGTGACGGAGCCCGCCCCGAGGCACACCACGATGTCGCCGGGCCCGGCCACCGCCGCCACCTCGTCCGCCAGCGCCTCCGGGCCGGCGAGCGGGACGACGTGGCGGTGGCCGCGCCGGCGCAGGCCCGCGGCGAGGCCGTCCCGGTCGATGCCCGGGATCGGCGCCTCGCCCGCGGCGTAGACGTCGGCCACGATCACCGTGTCGGCGTCGTTGAAGGCGGCGCAGAAGTCGTCGAACAGGCTCTTGAGGCGCGAGTAGCGGTGGGGCTGGACGACGGCGACGATCCGGCCCTCCGTCGCCGCGCGGGCCGCCGACAGGACGGCGCGGATCTCCACCGGGTGGTGGCCGTAGTCGTCGAAGATCTCCACCCCGTTCCAGCTGCCCGTGCGCGTGAAGCGCCGCTTGACGCCGGAGAAGCCGGCAAGACCGCGCCGGATCGCCTCGCCCGGGATGCCGAGCCGGTCGGCCACCGCGATGGCGGCGGTCGCGTTCGACACGTTGTGGATGCCCGGCATCGGGAGCGACAGGTCCTCCACCGTCCGCGAGGCGCCCGTCACGCGGTCGTAAAGGTCCACCGAGAAGGTGGCGCGCCCCCCCGCCATCGCCACGTCCCGGAAGCGCACGTCCGCCTGGGGGTTGGCGCCGTAGGTGATGATCCGTCGGTCCTCGATCCGGCCAACCATGGCCTGCACGTCCGTGTCGTCGAGGCACATGACGGCGAAGCCGTAGAACGGCACGTTCTCCACGAACTGCTCGAAGGCGGCGGTGACCGCCTCGAAGCTGCCGTAGTGGTCGAGGTGCTCCGGGTCGATGTTGGTGACGATGGCGATGTCGGCGGGCAGCTTCACGAAGGTGCCGTCCGATTCGTCGGCCTCCACCACCATCCACTCGCCCTCGCCGAGGCGGGCGTTGGTCCCGTAGGCGTTGATGATGCCGCCGTTGATGACGGTGGGGTCGAGCCCGCCCGCCTCGAGGAGCGCGGCGACGAGGGAGGTGGTTGTCGTCTTGCCGTGGGTGCCGCCGACGGCGATCGACTGCTTGAGCCGCATGAGCTCGGCGAGCATCTCCGCCCGCCGCACCACCGGGATCAGCCGGTCGCGGGCGGCGGCGAGCTCCGGGTTGTCCCGCTTCACCGCGGAGGAGACGACCACCACCGTGGCGCGCCCGAGGTTGCCGGCGTCGTGGCCGATCGCGACCGGGATGCCCTTGTCGCGCAGGCGCTTGACGTTGGCGCTGTCGGCGATGTCGGAGCCCTGCACCTGGTAGCCGAGGTTGTGGAGCACCTCGGCGATGCCGCTCATGCCGATGCCGCCGATGCCGACGAAGTGGACCGGCCCGATGTCGGCGCTCATCTTCATTTCGAGGCCTCCTTCCTGAGGCGATCGAGGGCGGCGCGCCCGGCGATCACCGCCTCCACGAGGTCGGCGAGCCGCGCCGCCGCGTCGTCCTCGGCGAGCGCCCGCGCCGCCTCGGCGGCCTTCGCAAGGCGCGCCGCGTCGCCCGCGAGGGCCTCGATCTCGGCGGCGAGGCGCGCCGGCGTGAAGTCGCCCTGCGGGATCGTGAGGCCGCCGCCCGCCGTTTCGAAGGCCTTCGCGTTGTGGGCCTGGTCCTGGTCGACGGCGTGGGGGAGGGGCACGAGGATCGCGGGCCGGCCGACGGTGGCGAGCTCGGCGACGGTGGAGGCGCCCGAGCGGGAGACGACGAGGTGGCTCGCCGCGATCCGCGCGGGCAGGTCGGAGAAGAAGGGGGCGAGCTCGGCCTCCAGCCCCGCAGCGGCGAGGGCGGCGCGCACCCGGTCGAGGTCTTCCGGCCGGCACTGCTGGACGAGGTCGATGCGCGCGCGCAGCGCCTCGGGGAGCGCGGCGAGGGCGGCGGGCACCACGTCGGCGAGGACGCGGGCGCCCTGGCTGCCGCCGAACGCGAGCAGGCGAAAACGCCCGTCCGGCGCAAGCTCCGGGTAAACCGCGCCTGCTACGTGGAGGACGGCGGGGCGCACGGGCAGGCCGGTCTGCACGGGGGGCACGCGCGCGCCCTTAAGCCCCTTCACCACCGGGAACGCGGTGGCGACGGGGCAGAGGCGGGCGAGCAGCCGGTTGGCCCGCCCGGCGACGGCGTTCGCCTCGTGGACGACGGTGGGGCGCCACAGGGTGCGGGCGGCCATCAGCGGCGGCAGCGTCGGGTACCCGCCGAAGCCGACGACGGCGGCGGGCCGCAGGCGCGCGATGAGGAGGAGGGCCTTGAAGTAGCCGATGGCGAGGCGAACGAGGGTGTCGATCCGGTCGCCGATCCGTCCGGAACGGAAGGTGGCCGACGGCACGATGTGGACGGCCTCGGGCGGAAAGCCCGTCTCGAGGGCCTGCGCCCGCGGGTCGGTCACGAGCGCCACCGGGTGCCCTCGCCGCGCGAGCTCGGCCCTGAGCGCCTCGGCCGGAAACAGGTGCCCGCCGGTCCCGCCGGCGCACAGGAGGACGGTCCTCATGGCAGTCGCTCCCGGCGCCGGTCGTCTGCTGCCGGCGGAATGCTCGCGGCGGCCGGCGAGGCCGTCACCGGCCTCGAGTGTGCCGCGTGCAGCGGGCGCGACGGGTGGGTGCGTGCCGCCCCCGAGCCCGGCGTCAGCCGCTTGGAACGTCTGCGGGACAGGGCGTGCCGCGGGCGAGGCGCGCCGTGGGCGGTGCGCCGCGGGTGAGACGCGCCCGCGTTCCGCGGCGGGTGGGACGCGCAGTGTGCGATGTGCCGCGGATGAGGCGCGCAGGGCGCGGGGTGCCGCGGATGCGGCGCGCCGGGCGCGGTGCGCGGCGGGTGAGACGCGCAGGGCACGGTGTGCCGCCGGCGAGGCGCGCCGGGCGCGGTGCGCGGCGGGTGGGACGCGCAGGGCACGGTGTGCCGCCGGCGAGGTGCGCCGGGCGCGGTGCGCGGCGGGTGAGACGCGCAGGGCACGGTGTGCCGCCGGCGAGGCGCGCCGGGCGCGGTGCGCGGCGGGTGGGACGCGCAGGGCACGGTGTGCCGCCGGCGAGGTGCGCCGGGCGCGGTGCGCGGCGGGTGGGACGCACAGGGCACGGTGTGCCGCCGGCGAGGTGCGCCGGGCGCGGTGCGCGGCGGGTAGGACGCGCAGGGCCCGGGGTGCCGCGGGCGAGGTGCGCCGGGCGCTGTGCGCTGCGGATGAGAAGCGCCAGGCCCAGGGTGCCGCGGGCGAGGTGCGCCGGGCGCTGTGCGCTGCGGATGAGAAGCGCCGGGCCCAGGGTGCCGCGGGCGAGGTGCGCCGGGCGCCGTGCGCGGCGGGTGAGACGGGCGGGGCGCGATGCGCCGCGGGCGAGGCGCGCCGGGCGCCATCTGCCGCGGGCGAGGTGCGCCGGGTGCGGTGCGCGGCGGGTGAGACGCGCCGGGCGCGGCGTGCCGCGGGCGATGTGCGCCGGGCGGGTCGCCCCGCGTCGGCCGGCGCTTATGGGCCGCGTGGTGCGCAGGGACGTCGTCGGCACCGGCGGTCACGTTCCGCGACGGGCGATGGGGCGGCGCCGGTGTCCGGGCGTCGCCCCGGGCGATCGCCGGCCGAGCCTGCGGGCGTTGCCGTTTCAAGAGGGGACGCGGCATCATGCGCCCGCCCCGACGGGGTCGTCCGTCGTGCGCGCCGTCCGGGGACGGGGAGGGGCCGGCGGGGCGCGCTCGGGAAAGGCGCGCTCCGGGTCGTATGCGGTGAAGCGGATCGGCCGCGGCCGCCGGCGCGACAGGGCGAGCACGAAGCCCATGCCGATGGCGACCGCCAGCATGGACGAGCCGCCGTAGGACACGAACGGGAGCGTCATTCCCTTCGACGGGATCAGGTGGAGGTTCACCGCCATGTTGATGGAGGCCTGGACACCGAACAGGACCACGAGCCCGCCGATGGCAAGGCTCGCGAACCCGTCCCGCTCGCGCGTCGCGTGGGCGAGGCCGCGCAGCACGATGAACCCGATGAGGAGGACCAGCGCGGCGCACGCGACGATCCCGAACTCCTCGGCCGTGACCGCGAAGACGAAGTCCGTGTGGGCGTCGGGCAGGATGCGCTTCATGTCCCCCTCGCCCGGGCCCTCGCCGAACCAGCCGCCCCGCACGAACGAGGCGATGGCCGTGTCGATCTGGTAGGTGTCGCCCGACGACGGGTCGAGGAACCGGTCGATCCGCCCCCCGACGTGGGGGAAGTGCCAGTAGGCCGCAGCGAGCCCGGCGAGGCCCGTGAGGCCGATGGCGAACACCCAGCGCCATGCCATGCCGGCGAGGAAGAACATGGCGCACCAGACGATCCCCACCAGCATCGCCTGGCCGAAGTCCGGCTGGGCGATGAGCGGGGCCACCACCATGGCGAGGAGGAAGATCGCGAGAAGCCGGCCCGGCACCTCCGGCCGGCGCGTGCCTTCCGCGAACAGGAAGGCGACGAGCACCACGAACGCCGGTTTCACGAACTCGGCAGGCTGCAGCGAGAAGCCGCCGAGGTAGAGCCAGCGCCGCGCCCCCTTCGCCTCCATGCCGACGAACAGGGTGGCGATGGTGAGGACGAGGGCGAGGCCGAACAGGGCGAGGGCCGCCAGACGCACCTGTCGCGGCGTCAGGAACGACAGGCCGATCATCAGGACGAGGGCGGGAACGGCGAACAGGACGTGGCGCAGGGTGAAGTGGCTCGCCGGGAGGCCCAGCCGCTCGGCCACGGGCGGGCTCGCCGACAGGGACACCACGATCCCCGCCGCCACCAGGAGGACGAGGCTGGCGATCAGCACCCGGTCGACGGTCCACCACCACTCGGCAAAGGCGCTGCGGTCGGCGCGGCTGATCATGATCCACCCGAGGTCCGGTCGTCCGTCGCCGCGAGGACGGCGGCGCGAAAGACCTCGCCGCGCGCCTCGAAGTTCCGGAACTGGTCGTACGACGCGCACGCGGGCGACAGGAGCACCACCGGCGCCTTGCCTTCGGACCGTACGGCTTCCGCCGCGTCCCGGGCGGCCGCGGCGACGGCCGCCTCGAGGGTGCCCGAGACGAGATAGGGCGCCTGCCCTTCGAGCGTCCTAGCGAAGTCGTTAGCAGATTCGCCGATGAGATAGGCTTTCCGGATCCGCGGAAAGAGGTCCGACAGCCCGGTTATCCCGCCCTCCTTCGCCCGCCCCCCCGCGATCCACAGGACGTCATCGAAGGCGGCGAGCGCCTGGCGCGCACTTTCCGCGTTGGTCGCCTTGGAGTCGTTGAGGAAGAGGACGCCGTTCCTGTCGGCGACCTGCTCGAGCCGGTGGGGAAGGCCCGGAAAGCTGCAAAGTCCCGCCGTCGCCGCCTCCGGCGCGAGGCCGAGGGCGAGAAGCGCCGCGACGGCGGCGGCCGCGTTCTGCCCGTTGTGGGCGCCGCGCAGGGAGGGGATCCCGGCGAGGTCGCCGATCGCCTCGCCCTGCCCCTGCCGGTAGCGCACGAGGCGCGTGCCCTCCGCCGCCACCCCGTCGCCCACCGGCCCCCGGGCGGAGACCGACAGGACGGGCTTGCCCGCGAAGGCGAGGCGGGCGCCGATCGCCGCGGACATGGCATCGTCCGCGCCCACGACGGCGACCGCGCTCTTCGCCACGAGCCGCTCCTTGACGGCGGCGTAGTTCGCCATGGTGCCGTGCCGGTCGAGGTGGTCCGCCGACAGGTTGAGGTGGACGCCGACGTCCGGCCGGAGGGTGCGGGTGAGGTCGATCTGGAAGGACGAGCACTCGAGGACGACGACGCCGTCCGGCGCCGGCACCTCGAGCCCGAGGGCGGGCGCGCCGATGTTGCCGCCGACGGCGACCGCGCGCCCCGCGGCGGCGAGGAGATGGGCGGCGAGGGCCGTCGTGGTGGACTTGCCGTTGGTGCCGGTGACGGCGAGGAGCCGCACCGACGGGAACACGGCCCGCCGCTCCCGGTCGAACAGCTCGATGTCCCCGATGATCTCGATGCCCGCCTCGGCCGCCTTCCGCACCGTCCAGTGGGGCGCCGGGTGGGTGAGGGGGACGCCCGGCGACAGCACGAGGGCGTCGAAGCCGGTGAAGTCGGCGACGCGCAGGTCCCCGACGGGCAGCCCCTCGTTCCAGGCCGCCTCGCAGCGGGCCCGGTCGTCGTCGAAGACGGCGATCTCGGCCCCGCCCGCGGCGAGCGCGTGGGCGGCCGTCATCCCCGACCCGCCGAGGCCGAAGACGGCTATCCTGCGCCCGGCGAAGGTGGTGACCGGGATCATCGGCGGTCCCCGCGGGCGGGGGCCGGAACGGGCCTCATCGCCTCACCTCAGTTTCAGCGTGGACAGGCCGACGAGGGCGAGCACCACCGAGATGATCCAGAAGCGGATCACCACCTGCGGCTCGGTCCAGCCCAGCTTCTCGAAGTGATGGTGGATCGGCGCCATCCTGAAGACACGCTTGCCCGTGAGCTTGTAGCTCGCGACCTGGATGATCACGGACAGCGCCTCGAGGACGAACAGGCCGCCGATGATGGCGAGCACGATCTCGTGCTTG
>CAZJNX010000158.1:0-11368 GCA_964547415.1 uncultured Hyphomicrobiales bacterium | reverse complement strand
TCAGCGCGGCGAGGCGCGCGGGGATCGGGTCGTGGGTCGTCATGCGGTCTCCCTTTCGTCGGGGTTCGCATGACGGCTCCGGTCGGGCGGGAAGTGAAGGCGAATTTCTCCTGTCTCGGCAGTGTGTTGCGGGTTCTCGCGCCGGTGCAGGCGAACGAGGCCGCGGGCGAGCAGCGCGCAGACGGCCTCGCGGCGCTCGCGGGGGCTCATCCGGTCGGGCGGGAGGGGGTTCGGCAGTCGCACGAGCGATCCTCCGGGACGCGTGTCTCTCGGAGGTCCCTACCGTCGCCGTCCGCAAACCGGCTCACTGCGACAATCGGTCACCATCTGGAGGTTGCATGAGGCCGTCTGTCGCATAGATGCAACAAGGTATGCCACCGAAGGTTCGCCATGCCGCGCAATATCAAGAAGTTCGTCAATCCGAAGTTCGTCCGAACGATCGATCTCGCCATCCTGCGCCGCCTCCTCGAGCGACACGCAGAAGGCCTCAACGCACTCGATCTCGCCGCGCTCAACGAGGACACGCCGGACACGCGCGAAGCCTTGATGCGCTTCTTCATGGGGCCGGAGGAGCACTATCCCGAAGGCCTGCTCGCTGACCTTCACCGGATCGCCGAGCTCGGCTCCTCCCGCGGGCTGACGATCATCCTCGAGCAGGCCGCCCGTGTGGGTGTCGATCTCGCGCGGCCCGAGCACTCCGGCGATCTTCGGGACGAAGATCCGAAGCACCTGGCGGTCCGGGTCTTCCTCGACCATCCGGCCATCTTCGACCGCGCGGCGGACTGGAACGCGCTCGGCGCGCGGTCCTCGCTCGCCGAGTTCGTCGGGCTCGAGGAGGGCGTCGAGGCGGATGTCACCGACGCGACGAAGGCGCGGTTCGAGGAGGCGGTGCGCGCACTGTTCCTCGCTGACATGCGCGGCGACCACTGCCGGGTGGGCTGGTACGACGATGCCAACGACATCAACCTCGTCGTCGAGCACGGTTCGCCGGTGAACACGACCGAGGTGGTGGGGCGGAGCGAGAACCGGGTCATCAGCTTCCGTGCGGCGCAGCACGCCACCCTGATCTATTCGCCGGCGACCGCGCTTCTGAAGATCGGCGGCGTGGCCAAGGCGCGACGCGCCGAGGTCGCCGAGATCTTCGCGCTGACGATGCTCGGCAGGCCGGGCTTCTTCGCGGCGGAGGACGCCCAGAACATCTACACGCTCGATCCGGTGGAGCGCGCCGGCTACGGCTACAGCCTGCAGGCCGCGTACGATCCGAGCATCCGGCGCGTTCAGATCGTGGAGGCGCAGATCGACCGGATCATGGTCGACGACCGGACAGGGGAGCAGCGCGTCGGCCACTCGTTCGTCGCCCGCGACATGCGCGGAGGCGAGGCGCTGGCGCGTCTTGGCGAAGCGATGCGCGGCCAGCGGATGGGCCACGAGTGGCGCCTCAACCATCTCTCGCTCCGCGTCGAGATCGGAACCGGCGGTGCGCGGCCGTCGCGGGTCACGGTAAAGGTGAAGCCGCCGTCAAGCGCGCAGTTCCGGCGCGAGCGCTTCGAGCACACCATCATGACCCTGCTGCATCGCAACGGCCTCGTCCATGACCGAAACGCTCGCGGGCGTGCTCACGCGGCTGAGTGAGGTCGACGGGGCGGCGACGCTCTGGGGCCGCCAGGCCCGGCCGTTCTACGGGCCGCTGTTCGACCGGCTCCTCAGCCGGGGCGTCCTCGTCGAGAACGCCCCGGACACGACGTGGCCCGTCTGCCCGGACTGCGAGTGCGGTCTTGACGAACGGCCAATCGAGGTCACGGGCGACTGCCACGTGGCCATCTGTCCGATCGATCGTCGGGCAGACCGCATCCTGGAGCCGGACGACCTCCGCAGCTTCAGTATCGATCGGGACGCGCTGGTTCGCGAGATCGCGCGGGCGAGCGGCTTCGGCGAGCCGTCTGCGGTGACCGAAGGGTTGTGGGTCCTCGGCCGCCTTGAGACGGGGCGGGTCGTGTTCATTGCCCTGTCCCGCACGACGCCCTTACGCGAGGAGCTGCCGGCGCGACTGGCCGAAGTTGCCCGTGGAGCGCGCTGCATCGTCCTGGGTCCACAGCTCGCCACCGACGCGGTGATGAGGTTCGCGGACCGCGGCATGGACTTCATTCCGATACGGATGGCGCTGCTCGGCGACGAGCGTCGACTTCACCTCGACCCTGCGGCTCTCGAACCGCGGGCGACCCTGCCCCGGCTGCAGATCGATCGCGCGGCGCGACGTGTGAGCGTCGACGGTCGGGTGGTCCACACATCCGAGCAGCAGTTCTCGCTACTCTCTCTTCTGGCGGAAAGTGCATCGACAAGCGGCGCCCCCGTGTCCAACCGGTCGATCGAGGATCACCTTTGGGGCACGGCGGTGTCTCGGGTTGCGATCCAGGCGAAGGAACCTATCCGATCACTGCGGAAGGCTCTCGGCGCCGCTATCGATATCCAGAACACGCGCAACCCGAACGGCTACCGCCTTGTGCTTGATCCGTCCGACATCGTGATCCGGGACTGAGCGACAAGCCTCCCACCGGACCCCCACCACCTCCCCACCACTCACCCACCAACGGCGGGCGCGACTTCGGCAGGATCCCCGGCATCGACGCGATGCACGAGGCCAGACCGATGCCGACCGATCTTTCCTGCGATGACCTCAACCTCCTCCTTGCCGAGGCGGATGCGGCCGCGCGCCGACTGCGGCGCACCTTGCGCCTGCCGCACGGCGAACTTGCCGATCTTCGCCAGGACCTGCTCGTCGACTTGATCGCGCGGTTGCGAGGCTTCGACCCGCAGCGCGGCAGCCTCGGCGCGTTCGCGAACACAGTGCTGCGCCATCGATCCGCGGAGATTACCGACCGGGTCCTCCGCGACCGGCGGTTGATCGGCGAGCACCCGGTTTCGCTTGACGCGCCTGTTGCCAACGAGGACGGGGCGACGAGCCTCGGTGACACCTTTGCCGAGAGCGAGGGCCTGTCCGCGTGGCACGGCCAGCCGACCGACCGGATGGCGGAGGTTGAACGCCGCATCGACGTCGGCCGCGCGCTCGGGCTGCTCCCGACCTCGGGGATCCGCCTATGCGCCGCACTCGCGACGCGGCCGGCCGAGCGCGTGGCCATGGACAGCGGGATGTCCCGCGCCACAGTCCGCCGACGCATCAGGGACCTCCGACACGCGCTCACCGCGCATGGCCTCTCGTCGGCGTGAGCCGGTTCGCGGACGCCGCCGGTAGAGGCCCATCATGAGCAACATTCTCCTCCTCACCCGCCCGGCGACGCCGCTGACCGAGCTCGAGCTTGCCGGCTGGATCGGCCAGGCCGCGCCCGGTGAGGCGCTCGAGTATCACCGCGGCTTCCTCGCGCTCGACACGGTCGAGATGTTCTCGCGGCTCGAGCCAGCGGCGCGCCAGGAGCTCGTCCGCATGGCGCGGCGCGCCTACTGGGCCGCCGAGCAAGGTCTCGTGCACCTCGTCCAGCGCCGGCTCGGGCCGGACTGCTTCTCCTACATCGCGATCGCGCGCCCGAAGCTCGCGCGCGACCGCATCTCCCTGTCCGAACTCATCACCGAGGAGGCAGCCTGACGATGGCCCAGCCAACGACGTCTTCCGCCCAGGCGAACCGGGTGCGGCTCGACGACATCGCCAACATGCCGGTCGGCGACATCGCGGCGCTCCCCGTCGAGGAACTCGCGCACCTGCAGGCGGAGGCGACCGCCGCGCTCGACCACGCGAAGCGCATCAAGGAATGGCTCGATGGCGCGATCGCGCTCCGCTTTGGAGAAGACGCCGAGGCGGCGCGGCGCGCGGAGGGCAAGACCACCGGGACGGTGCGGTTTGAGGACGGCCCGGTCACGATCGTCGCCGACCTGCCGAAGAAGGTCGAGTGGGATCAGGCTCAGCTGGCCGCCCTTGTCGAGCGCATCCGCGAGACGGGCGAGGACCCGGCCGACTACGTCGACATCGCCTTCAAGGTCTCCGAGCGGCGCTACGGCGCGTGGCCGCCAGCCCTCCGCGAGACCTTCGCGCCCGCACGCATCGTCAAGGTCGGCAAGGAGACCTTCCGGCTGTCGCTCGCCGAAGGGGGCGCGGAATGAGCCCCCTCGATCCGCTTCTGCCAAAGCGTTTGCGGCGCGAACGCTTCTCAAGACGCGCGCCTGACAGTCCCGCGCACGTGTCACCCCGCAACCGAAGAGGTGTCCCGATGACCCCGACGCCCGACCTCGCGCGCCTGCGCGCCAGCCACTTCGCGCTCGAGAGCCTGCCGGAGACGATCCTCGTCCCGGCACAGCCGCCCGGACGCTCCGAGCCGGTCGCCAAGCCGCTCGCCGAGGCGACCGTCGACGAGCTCGCCTTCGCCCTCGCGCCTGCCGAGGCGGCGTTCAATGCCGCTGCCGACCGGCTCCACGCGCTCCGCCGGCTCTACCGCATCGCCCGCGAAGCTGGCGCGGTGGGCACCGACAACGCGGCGGGGGCGGCGATGGCGATCGGCGGGGAGACGCGCTGATGGCGATCTCGCTCTCGTCCCTGAGGCGCGGGGCGGAGGCGACGCCGCCGCGCATCCTGATCCACGGCGTCGCCGGGGTCGGCAAGACGACCTTCGCAACCAGCGCCGACGCGCCGGTGGTGGTGGCGACGGAGGACGGGCTCGGCACCATCGACGTCCCGCACTTCCCGCTCGCCAACACCTTCGACGAGGTGATGGAGGCGGTCTACGCGCTCTACGCCGAGCCGCACGACTTCCGGACCGTGGTCGTCGACAGCGTCGACTGGCTGGAGCCGCTGGTCTGGAAGCGCGCCTGCCTCGACAACGGGTGGGGCTCGATCGAGGAGCCCGGCTACGGCAAGGGCTACCTCGCCGCGCTCACCCTCTGGCGGCAGTACCTCGACGGCCTCAACGCGCTCCGGGACGAGCGCGGGATGACCGTCATCCAGATCGCCCACACCGACATCAAGCGCTTCGACAGCCCCGAGCACGAGCCCTACGACCGCTACGTCATCAAGCTGAACGCCCGGGCGGCCGCGCTCCTGCAGGAGCATTCCGACGTCGTGCTGTTCGCGAACTATCGCATCAGCACGGTGAAGTCGGACGTCGGCTTCAAGAAGACCGTCACCCGGGCGCTCGGGAGCGGCGAGCGGGTGCTCTACACCGCCGAGCGTCCCGCCTTCCTTGCGAAGAACCGCTACGGCCTGCCGGACACCCTGTCGCTCGACTGGCCGTCCTTCGCCGCGGCGATGCCGCCGCACGTCCTTCCCGCGTCCACCCCCGCGACCCAGGAGAGCTGACATGGCCAGCCTCGGCACGACCTTCGACGCCAGCACCATCGATCCCGCGAGCACCTTCGAGGTGCTGCCACCCGGCAAGTACGTCGTCCAGATCGTCACGAGCGAGATGCGCCCGACGCGCGACGGCAACGGGCAGTACCTGTGGCTGGAGCTCGACGTCCTCGAGGGGCAGCATGCCGGACGAAAACTGTTCGACCGGCTCAACCTCGTCAACGCCAACCAGCAGACCGTCGAGATCGCCCAGCGCACGCTGTCGGCGATTTGCCACGCCACCGGGCGGCTGCAGGTGACCGACAGCGAGGAGCTGCACCTCATCCCGATGGTGGCCGACGTCACCGTCCAGCCGCCGAAGAACGGCTACGGCGAGAGCAACAAGGTCAGGTACCGCCCACTCGAGCGTGCAGCCGGCACTCGCCCCGCGGCGCCGGGCCAGGCGCCCCAGCCCGCCGCGCCGGCACCCGCCGCGCCGCAGAGGCCGGCCGGCGGCTTCGCCAACGCCCCCTGGAAGCGCACCGCCTGAACCCCGCGCGCCGGCCGCGTCGCATGCGCGGCCGGCGCCGCCTTCTCCGCCGGAAGGACACCGCCATGATCGACTGCAAGACCACGATCGACCTCGACGACGTCGAGTCGCCTGACCGGATCCGCGCGCGCCTCCGCCGCAAGGTAGCGGAGATCGACGGCGCGATCGCCGAGATCCGCACCCAGATCGCGACCGCGGACATGAAGCGGCAGGCCCGCCGCGGCCAGCTGGACCCCGACTGGTACCACAGGGCGCGCACCGCGCTCCGCCACCTCCAGCGCGAGCGCGCCGAGCTGTCAGCGTTGATCGACACCCTGCCGCGGCCGAAGGAGGCGCTGAAGGACCGGATCATCGAGATCGTCCGCGCCGAGTACGACGAGGATGGCTGGGCGGCGGTCGTCGCGCGGGCGCGCGCGGCGGCCGGGGGGCGGTGCTGATGGCGCCCCTCCCTCAGCCCCACTCTCTCACCCGCGCGGCCATCTTCGCCGCCTACGAGGCCGATCGGGACGACGGCTTCCGGTCCCATCTCGGCGCCTCGCAGATCGGCAAGTCCTGCGAGCGTGCGCTCTGGTACGACTTCCGGTGGACGACGCCAGCGCGGTTCCCGGGGCGGATCCTCCGCCTGTTCGAGACCGGTCAGCTCGAGGAGGCGCGGCTCGTGCGCAACCTCCGGCGCACCGGCGCGACCGTCCTCGACGTCGACCCCGCCACCGGCCGCCAGTGGCGCGTCGAGGCCCACGGCGGCCACTTCGGTGGCTCGCTCGACGCCGTCGCGCTCGGCCTCCTCGAGGCGCCCCGCACCTGGCATGTGGTGGAGTTCAAGACCCACTCCGCGAAGAGTTTTCGCGATCTGACCGCCAAGGGCGTCGCCGTTTCGAAGCCGCAGCACGCCGCGCAGATGCAGGTGTACATGCATCTCACCGGGCTCACGCGCGCCCTCTACGTCGCCGTCTGCAAGGACACCGACGACCTGCACGTGGAGCGGATCCACGCCGATCGGGCGGTCGGCGAGCGCCTCCTCGCCAAGGCCCGGCGGATCATCGACGCGCCGCGGCCACCCGCCCGCATCTCCGAGGACCCGGCGTGGTGGGAGTGTCGCCTGTGCCCGCACCACGCCGTCTGCCACGAGAGCGCGGCCGCGCCCGTCACCTGCCGCTCGTGCCTCCACGCGACGCCGGTCGACGGCGGCTGGCATTGCGCGCGCTGGGATACCCTGCTGCCGCTCGAGGCGCAGCGGCGCGGGTGCGGGAAACATCTGTTCGTACCAGACCTCGTCCCGGGTGAGGTCGTCGACGCCGGCGACGATCACGTCGTCTATCGGCTTCCCGATGGCGCGACGTGGGTGAACGACGCACGGGAGGCGGCGGCATGCTGACCCTGCGCCCGTACCAGCAGGCCGCGATCGACGCGATCTACCACTACTTCGCCGAGAAGAGCGGCCACCCGCTGATCGTGATCCCGACCGCCGGGGGCAAGAGCCTCGTCATGGCCGCCTTCATCGCAGGCGTGCTGAAGGCCTGGCCCGACCAGCGGATCCTCGTCGTTACCCACGTGCGCGAGCTGATCGCCCAGAATTACGCCGAGCTCGTCGGGCTGTGGCCGGACGCGCCGGCCGGCATCTACTCCGCCGGTCTCGGCCGGCGGGACCTCGGCGCGCGCATCCTGTTCGCCGGCATCCAGTCGATCCACCGCCGCGCCTACGACGTCCAGCAGTGCGACCTGGTCCTCATCGACGAGGCGCACCTGATCCCGGCGACGTCGGACACCATGTACCGCCGCTTCCTCGACGCGCTCATGCGCATCAATCCCGAACTCAAGGTGATCGGCTTCACCGCGACGCCCTACCGGCTCGACAGCGGGATGCTCCACGAGGGCAAGGGCGCGCTCTTCACGGACATCGCGTTCGAGGTGTCGGTCCGCGAGCTGATCGACGCCGGCTACCTCGCCCCCCTCGTGAGCAAGGCGGCCGAGACGACGCTCGACGTTTCGGGCGTGGCGACGCGCGGGGGCGAGTTCGTCGCGAAGGACCTGCAGGCCGCCGTCGACCTGCCGGAGATCACCGAGGCGGCGATCGACGAGGTGGTGGCCCTCGGGCGCGATCGGCGCGCCTGGCTCGCCTTCTGCGCCGGCGTCGAGCACGCGACCCACGTCGCCGAGGCGATCCGTGCCCGCGGCTTCTCGGCGGCCACCATCTTCGGCGACACCCCGAAGGCCGAGCGCGACCGCATCATCGCCGCCTTCAAGCGCGGCGAGATCCGCGCACTCGCCTCCATGGGCGTGCTCACCACCGGCTTCAACGCCCCGGCGGTCGATCTCATCGCGATGCTGCGGCCGACGAAGTCGACCGGCCTCTACGTCCAGATGGCGGGCCGCGGCACCCGCCTCGCGCCGGGCAAGACCGACTGCCTCGTCCTCGACTTCGCCGGCAACGTGGCACGCCACGGCCCGATCGATGCGGTGAAGCCGAAGCGGCCCGGCGCCGGCGAGGGCGACGCGCCCGTCAAGGTCTGCCCCGACTGCCAGAGCCTCCTGCCGACCGCGGTCCAGAATTGCCCGGATTGCGGCCACGTCTTCCCGCCGCCCGAAGTGACGATCGAAACCAGCGCGACCACCCTCGAGATCCTGTCCTCCGGCCGGCCGCAATGGCTCGCCGTCACCGGCGTCAGCTACCGACGCCACGAGAAGGAGGGCGGGCGGCCGTCGCTGCGGGTCGACTATCAATGCGGCCTTGTGCGGCACTCCGAGTGGGTCTGCCTCGAGCACACCGGCTACGCCCGCCAGAAGGCGATCGCCTGGTGGCGCCAGCGCGCGCCGCAGGGGCCCGTCCCGACCAGCGTCACCGACGCGCTGACACAGACCCACGAGCTCGCCGTCCCCGCCGAGATCGCGGTCCGCCCGAGCGGCCGCTTCACCGAGATCGTCCGCCACCGGTTCGCCCCATGCCCGAGCCCGTCCTGTGCGCCGTCTGCCGCCGCGAGCCCCGCGGCTTCGGCTGGTTCGACGCCCGCTTCCCGCTCCGCCACGCCCGCCGCGAGGCCTCCCGCCGGCGCCTCTGCAGCCGCGTCTGCCAGGAGCTCTGCCACCGGAGGGGCGGCATGATCGACCCGACCCCGAACGAGAAGGCGGCGATGGACGCCGGGGGTGCCGCCGCCGGCGAGTACCTCGAGTCGATCGGCAAGAGTGATCTCGCCACCCTCACCGTCGCCGAGTGGCAGGCGCTGATCGAGGCGGTCGTCACCGGCTACTGCGACACCCTCCGCGCGCTCGCCGCCGACGATCGCGAGCGCCTCGACGGCCTCACCGAGAAGGTGCCGTTCTGATGGCGGCGGCAAGCTTCATGGCCCGGTTCGGCCCCGGGCTCGTCGCGAACGGCTGGCCGATCCTGCCCATCATGCCCGGCACCAAGAAGCCGGGCCGATACCGCGGCGGCGCGTGGTCCGACTATCCCGACTGGACCCGCCACGCGCTCCGCGCCACCACCGACCACGAGCTCGCCATCTGGAGGGACTGGCCGGACGCGGGCGTCGGCATCGCGTGCGGCGCGGTCGTCGCGCTCGACATCGACGTCGCCGTGCCCGAGGTCGCGCACGCCGTCGAGGAACTCGCGCGGGAGCGGCTTGGCGATACGCCCATGCTCCGGATTGGGCGGCCGCCGAAGCGGCTCCTCGTCTACCGCGCCGCCGAGCCGTTCCGCGGCATCCGGCGGGCGCCGCTCGAGGTGCTCGGCCTCGGGCAGCAGTTCGTCGCCTACGCGGTCCACCCCGACACCGGGCGGCCTTACGACTGGCCGGCCGCCTCGCCCGCGGATCGCGACGTCGGCGACCTGCCGGCGATCACGGCCGAGGCTGCCGCGGCGTTCCTCGAGGAGGCTGTGACACTGCTTCCCGCCCACCTGCGGCCGGCGCGGCTCGCGTGCGAGAAGACGAATGGGGGCGGCGGACCCGCCGGCTCCCTCTCCGGCACGCCCGAGGCGGTCGCGGCGGCGCTCGCCTTCATCCCGAACGCGGACCTCGCCTACGACGAGTGGATCCGCGTCGGGCTTGCCCTGAAGGGCGCGCTCGGCGAGGACGCCGCCGACCTCTTCGCCGCCTGGTCCGCGCAGTCGGGCAAGAACGATCCCGGCTTCACCACGAAGACGTGGGCTGGACTCCGCCCGGAACGCATCGGCGCGGGCACAATCTATCGTCTTGCACTCGAGGCGGGGTGGAAGCCCGACCCGGCGCTCGTGCTTGATGGCGCGGCGCCGCGGGTGTCGATGCACCCCGCGGCGGCGCTGCTGGCCGAGGTGACCGGGAGGCCGCGGCAAGTCGAGGCGCGCGCCGAGGTGCCGCCGCCGCCGGGTCTCGACCGGCTCGACGGAGCCCTCAAGCTCCTGGTCGAGCACATCCTCGCCACCGCCATCCGCCCGCAACCGTGGCTCGCCGTCGGCGCCTCGCTCGCCGCCCTCGGCACCCTGATGGGCCGGAAGGTGCGGACCGAGAGCAACCTGCGCTCCAACCTCTACGTGCTCGGGATCGCCGAGAGCGGCGGCGGCAAGGACCACGCGCGCAAGGTCATCAAGGAGGTCTTGTTCCAGGCCGGCCTCGCCGAGCATCTCGGCGGCGAGCGGCTCGCCTCCGGCGCCGGCCTGATCGCCGCGCTCACGCGCCAGCCGGCGTCCCTGTTTCAGATCGACGAGTTCGGCAAGGTCATGGCGAACATCGTCGACAAGCGCCGGGCGCCGAAGCACCTCTCGGAGATCTGGGACCTCTTCACCGAACTCGCGACCAGCGCCGGCACGACCCTCTTCGGTGCCGAGTACGCCGACCAGAAGGAGAAGCCCCGCCAGGACATCATCGAGCCGTGCTGCTGCCTGCACGGGGTCAGCGCACCGGGACCCTTCTGGGAGGCGCTGAAGAGCGGCTCCCTCCAGGACGGCAGCCTCGCGCGGTTCCTGGTCTTCCGCAGCGAGAACGACATCCCCGACCGCAACCGCCAACCGGCGCCCTTCGCCGCGCTCCCGGACGAGCTGATCGAAGCCATCCACGCGGTCGCGACCGTCGGGGCTGGCCGGGCCGCTGGCAATCTCGCCGCCACCGGCGCGGCAGTAGTTCGGCCCGAGCCGCTGACCGTGCCGGCCGATCCGGATGCCCTCGCCGTGCTCGACGAACTCGACGAGGCCATGACGGTCCGACAGCGGGCCGCCGTTGGCAGCGACGAGAGCGCGGTGCTCGCCCGCGTATGGGAAAGCACGGCCAAGGTCGCGCTCATCAAGGCGGTCAGCGCCAACCCGTCGGCGCCGGTCATCCGCGGGGTCGATGCGCAATGGGCGCGCGAGGTGGTGGAGCACTGCGTCGCCACCCTCCTCGTCCACGCCGAGCGGCACATCGCGGACAACGAGAGCGAGGCCAATCACAAGAAGGTGCTGCGGCTGATCGAGGCCGCCGGCGCCGAGGGCCTCAGCCGATCCAAGCTCTATGAGAAGACCCACGCGATCGGCGAGAAGCGCGATGCGGTGCTGGCTGCGCTGGTCCACGCAGGGCAGATCGAGGTGATCGAGGTCCCGACCC
>CAZJNX010000157.1:0-11460 GCA_964547415.1 uncultured Hyphomicrobiales bacterium | reverse complement strand
TGATCACCGCGGAGGTGGAGGACGTCGGCGTCTTCATCGGCGAGGCGATCGCCACGCCCGCCTTCCAGGGCGGCACGCTGCTCGTCTACGTGGTGTTCATCTTCGCGCAGGACCCGTTCCTCGGCGCGGCCGCCGTGTCCCTCTATCCGCTGCAGGCCTACATCATCCCGAAGATGCAGCGCAAGGTCGTGCTCCTGTCGCGCGAGCGGGTGAAGAACATACGCCGCATCTCCGACCGCGTGGGGGAGAGCATCGGCGGCGTCGTCGACATCCATGCCAACGACACCGCCCGTTGGCACCTCGCCGACCTTTCCGATCGCCTGTTCGTGAACTACAAGATCCGGCTGGAAATCTTCCGCCGGAAGTTCATGATCAAATTCTTCAACAACTTTATGAACCAGCTGCCGCCGTTTTTTTTCTATTCGGTCGGCGGCTACCTGGTCATCAAGGGGGAGTTGTCGTTCGGCGCGCTGGTGGCGGTGCTTGCCGCCTACAAGGACCTGGCGAGCCCGTGGAAGGAGCTGCTCACCTGGTACCAGACGATGTCGGCGGTCTCGATCAAGTACGAGACGGTCGTGGAGAACTTCGGGCCGGAGGACGCGATCCCGGCCGAGCGGCTCGGCGCGCCGGACGGCCCGGTCGACCTTCCCGCCGGCAGTCTCGCCCTCTCCCAGGTGACCGCGGAGGCCGGCGGCAGCGGCCAGGCGCTGACGGCCGTCAGCCTCGAGGTCGCGGAAGGGGAGGGGCTCGCCGTCCTCGGACGCGACGGGTCGGGCCGCACCGAGCTCCTCCTCGTGATGGCCGGGCTCCTCCACGTCCAGTCCGGGCGGGTGGAGCTCGGGGGGAAGGCCATGGACGGACTGCCGGAGTGGCTGCGCTGCCGCGCCCTGTCCTACGTCGCGTCCGACCCCTACATCTTCAACGAGACCATCCGCGGCAACGTCTACTACGCCATCCGCAACCAGCCCGCGGGCGAGGCGCCCCTCGAGAAGGCCGAGGCGCGCTTCCGCCAGGCGGAGGCGCAGCTCACCGGCAACTCGCTCCTCGAGGTGAGCGCGCCGTGGGAGGACCTCGAGGTGGCGGGGGTCGACGGGCACGAGGCGCTCGACCGCCGCGTCCTGTCCCTGTTCGAGACCGTCGGGATGGGCGACGATCTCTACCGCCTCGGCCTGCAGGAGCGGCTCGATCCGGCGGCGGCCGAGCACCTCGTCGGGCGCATCCTGGAGGCGCGGGCGCGGATCGCGAGCCGCGTCGCGGAGGATTCGAAGCTCACCGGCCTCGTGGAGCTGTGGGACGCGGCGCGCTTCAACAACTCCGCCACCCTCGCCGAGAACGTCCTGTTCGCGCTGCCCGCCGACCTCGAGACGAAGGTGGAGCGCATCCCGCACGACCGGGACGTCATGGGCATCCTCAAGGAGGTGGGGCTCGCCGACGACCTGGTGGCGATCGGCGCGGAGGTCGCCCGCACCATGATCGAATTGTTCTCCGGCATCGAGGCGGGGGACGCGCTCCTCGGCGACTACTCCTTCCTGACGGCGGAGGAGACGCCGCTGTTCGAGGCGCGCCTCAAGAAGCTGTCGACGGCGGGCGGCGTTGCCGGCCTCTCCGAGGAGGAGACGGCGGACTTCGTGGGGCTCGCCTTCCGCCTGGTGCCCGCCCGCCACCGCCTCGTCGACATCGACGAGGCCGTCGAGGCGCGCATCGTAAAGGCCCGTCCGAAGGTCAAGGCGGGCCTTGCCGCCCTCGGCGGGCGCTACGCCCCCTTCGACCCGGCCGCCTACGTCCCGCCCATGACCATCGAGGAGAACCTCCTGTTCGGCAAGGCGCGCGTCGACCGGCGCGGGGCGAGCGAGCGCATCACCGGATTCCTGCGGGACGTCCTCACCGAGCTCGGCCTGCGCGAGCCCATCTCCCTCGCCGGCCTCGACTTCTCCGCCGGCGTCCAGGGCTCGCGCCTGTCGGCGACCCAGCGCCGCCGCGTCGGCCTCGTCCGCGCCCTCCTGAAGCGTCCGCCCGTCCTCGTCGTCGACGGGATCCTCGACGGCGAGCCGGAGGTGCTCGAGGCGGTCCGGCGGGAGAGCGAGGGCCGCACCCTCGTCGTGGGGACCGCCTCCGAGGACCTGGCGGCCCGGTTCGACAAGGTCGCCCTCATGCGCGATGGCCGCTTGGTCGCGTCGGGAAGTTGGGCTAGCGTTGCGCGGGAGCGCGAGGGCGGCGGGGAGCCAGTGGAGGAGTCCGCCGCATGACGACGCGGCCGGAGCGTGGCGAGGAAGCGCCCGGCGGGGCAGGGGAGACGGCGTCGATGACCCTCGATTCGGAGGTGGCCGCGCTCAAGAAGGTCACCCTGTTCCGCGGCATCGAGGACCAGCGGCTGAGGTTGCTCGCCTTCATCAGCGAGCGGGTCACGTTCGCGTCCGGCGAATGCCTGGTGGAGCAGGGCGAGACCGGGGACGTCGCCTACATCCTGCTGTCGGGCACCGCCGACGTGGTGATCGTGACCCCCGGCGGGGAGAACAAGGTGGCGGAGGTCGGCCGCAACGACGTGGTCGGCGAGATCGCGATCCTCACCGACGTGCCGCGGACCGCCACCGTGCGGGCCACCTCCGACGTCCTGGCGCTCGCCGTGTCCAAGGAGAACTTCTTCAAGATGCTCAAGAACTTTCCGGACATGGCGGTGGAGGTGATGCGCGTGCTCGCCCATCGCCTCGAGCGGACGACGGCGGAGCTCGGCCGCCTCAAGGCGGGCGCCTCCAAGGCATGAGCGGGGCGGCGACCCCGGCCGCCGGCGCGGACGAGCGGCGGCTTTCCGTCACCTTCTGGGGGGTGCGCGGCTCGATCCCCGTGCCGGGGCCGGCGACCCTGCGCTACGGCGGGGAGACGACGGCCCTCGAGATCCACGCCGGCCCCCACATGGTGCTGATCGACTGCGGCTCGGGCGCCCGGCCCCTCGGGCTCGCGCTCGCCGCCCGCGGAGTGACCTCGGTCGACCTCCTGTTCACCCACACCCACCTCGACCACGTGTGCGGGCTGCCCTTCTTCTGCCCGGCCTACGACCCGGCGGTCTCGGTGAACCTTTGGGCCGGCCACATCCCCGCCGGTGGCTCGCTGGAGGAGATCATCGCCCGCCTGATGTCCCCGCCCATCTTCCCGGTCCCGACCACGGCGCTGCGGGCGACGCGCTTCCACGGCTTCCGCGCGGGCGAGACCATCGAGGTCCGGGAGGGGCTGAAGGTGCGCACCGTCGCCCTCAACCATCCGGGCGACGCCACCGGCTACCGGATCGACTGGCACGGCTCCTCCCTCGCCGTCATCACCGACCACGAGCACGGGGACGCGGTGAAGGACGAGGCGGTGGCCGCCTTCGTGGAAGGCTGCGACGTGATGGTCTACGACGCCATGTACAGCGAGGCGGAGTACCAGCGCCACGTGGGCTGGGGCCATTCCACGCCCGAGCGCGCCCTCGCCCTCGCCGAGGCCGCGGGCGTGAAGATGCCGGTCCTCTTCCACCACGAGCCGAAGCGGGACGACGCCGCCCTCGACGCCATCCGCCGCGACGTCAAGGCCGGCTTCCCCGAGGCGGAGGTCGCGCGCGAGGGCATGACGATCGCCGTCGTGGACGGGCGCGTGTCCGTCTCCGGCCCACTCGCCCGGCCCGAGGCCGCCCAGTAGGCGGCCCCGCCCCGCAAGGGCGCGGACGGCACACCGGCCATGCCGCGGGCGGGGCGGCCCGTCCCGTTGTGCCGGCGCCCGCCGCGGCCTATCCATCGGCCCCACCGTGGACGTGAGCAGGAACGAGGGCACCCATGAAGCTCGGCGAGGGTTTGAGCGCGATCGTGACCGGCGGGGCCTCCGGGCTCGGCGAGGCGACGGCGAGGCACCTCGCCGCCAAGGGCGTCAAGGTCGCGATCTTCGACGTCGGGGACCATGGCGCGGCCGTCGCCGAGGAGATCGGCGGCGTCTTCTGCACGGTTGACGTGACCGACCAGGAGAGCGTGGAGGCCGGCTTCTCGAAGGCGCGTGAGGCCCACGGGACGGAGCGGATCGTCGTCAACTGCGCCGGGATCGCGCCCGTCGCCCGCACCACCTCGAAGGGCGCCCCCCACCCGATGGCCATGTTCCAGAAGGTGATCGCGGTGAACCTCGTCGGCACCTTCCGCGTGACCGCCCTCGCCGCCACCGCCATGGCGGAGCTCGAGCCGGTGACGGACGACGGGGAGCGGGGCGTCATCGTCAACACCGCGTCCATCGCCGCCTTCGACGGCCAGATCGGCCAGGCCGCCTATGCCGCCTCCAAGGGCGGCGTCGCGGCCATGACGCTGCCCGTGGCGCGGGACCTGTCCTCCCGCGGGATCCGCGTCGTCACCATCGCCCCGGGCCTGTTCGAGACGCCGATGCTGAAGGGCCTGTCCCAGGAGGTGCAGGACAGCCTCGGCAAGCAGGTCCCGTTCCCGCCCCGCCTCGGCCGCCCCTACGAGTACGCCGCCCTCGTCCAGTCGATCTGCGAGAACGAGCTTCTCAACGGCGAGACCATCCGCCTCGACGGCGCCATCCGCATGGCCCCCCGCTGAGCGGGGCGCTTGCGGCCGGGCTGCCCTCCTTCCCGCGCGGCGGGTGAGACGGACCGCCCCTGGAGCGGGCCGCGCCTTCTCCGGCCGCGCCGCTGGCTTCACGTCCGGTGCGCCCATCGTGGCTGCGGCCGTCGGCCGGCGCGTCGTCCCGGTGGCGGACGGCGGCTGCGAACGCCCGGGGCGTGCGGCCGTGCATCCGACCCGCGCCGTCGCTTCGCCGCGACCGGCCGCGCCTTCGCCGTCGCGTCCGCCGGATGGTCGAGGCGGCGGCCACCGGCTCTCCTCGACCGAGCGGCGCGGCACCGGCGGCGCCCGTACGGAGGAGCACGGCAAGGCCGTCGCGACCGGCGTCCCGTCATCCCCTCATCCCCTCGCCGTGCGCCCGCGGCCGGCGCGGCGAGCGGCGCCTTGCGCCGCGGTCGCGGAGCGGCATGATCGGCGCCTGGCGCCGGTGCCGCTTCGCGAACGGGCGCTGCGACCGGACACGAGGGAGCCGCGGCCGACGTGAGACCTCTCCTTTCCTTCTTCGGGCAGTTCGTCCTCATCTGCCTCGGCTACGTGCTCGCCACCTTCGCGGTGGGGATGTTCGCCTGGGCGGCCGTCGACCGTCTCGTGGGGGAGGAGGCCGTCGTCTCTGTCGCGACCCACGGGACGGGCGGGACGGCGCCGCTCGCCGTCGCCTTCGGCATCACGGCCACCCTCGCGGCGGGCACCATCGGCTTCTTTCCCGCGGTCGTCGCCATCGCCTTCGCCGAGGCGTTCGGCGTGCGCTCGGTCTTCTTCTACATGCTGGCCGCCGTGGCGGTGGCCGTCCTCCTCGCCGCGCCGGTCGACGTGTTCGCCGACGGCATCCCGCCGGAGGCCGCGCCCGTGCCCTTCCTGATCGGCTGCGGTGCCGTGGGTGGCGTCGTCTACTGGCTCGTCGCCGGGCGCCGCGCGGGCTGCTGGCGCGAGCGCCTGCCCGGCCCCTGAGCGGGCCGCGGCCGCCGCCGTCCACGCGGACCGGCCCCGCCGGCCGGTCGCCGCCTCCTCGGCGCGGCGGCGGGGCGCCGGGCGGCCCCGGCCTTCTTCACGATTTGGGCAAAATCGGGATGACCGGCAGGCGCGGGTGATGTGGAAGACCCTCGCCCATGCGGTGTTCCGTCCGTCCGCTCTCCGGTCCGCGGCGAGCCGTGCCGACCTTGTCCGCAGCCGGGCCGAGGGCGAGCGGATCGCGGGCGCGGGATCCATCATGGGCCAGCGTCTCATCCATGCGGACGTCGACGCGTTCGAACGCGAGTTGTGGTCGACCGACGGCACCACGGCGACGCGCTGATCTTCACGGCGCGGCCCGACGGCAACACGCCCGGTCAGCGCGTGGTCCTGCCCTACGACCCGTCCGAACTCGCCGGGCCGACGCGCCTGTTCACCACCGATGCGGAGGAGGGACCCGACGAGGGGATCGTCGTCGGCGGCCAGTCCTCTTCCGCGTTCGACGATTTCCCTTTAACCGGGGACCGCGAGCTGGTCGTTCTCGACATCGAACGGGCACGCCTGTCCGCGGTCCACGCCATCGATCCGGCCGGTCCTTCCGATCCGCGTGACTTCGTGCTGTTCGAGGACCGCGTCTACCTGGTGGCGGACGTGATCGAGGACGGCGTCCCGCAAGCCCGCCTGTTCGCGAAGGAACTGGTCGATCCGGACGGTCGGCCGCGGCCGCCGCGGCAGCTCGACGACGGCTTCCGTGGCGTCGACGACCTGATCGTCTTCGACGGGCAGCTCGTCTTCACCGCCGTGGACGACGTCAACGGCCGCCAGCTCTGGACCTCCAACGGCCGGCCGGGCGAGGCCGACAACACCCTCATCACCGGCGCCCTCGGCGTCGACGACCCGGACGACCTCGTCGTGCTGTCCGCCGAGCTCGGCTCCGCCACGGGCGGGGACGTCCTCGTCTTCACCGGCGCGCCGCTCGGCAGCGCCGGCGAGCGCTTTCTCTACGCCATGACGTCGACCACCGCGACGCCCGTGCCCTCGCGCCGGCGCCGGTCACCCTCGACGTCCTCTCCTCCTTCGGCCTGCCCGACCCGCTCGCCTACTCGAGCGAGATAGCGCCCGGCGGGGCCACCCTGACGGACACCCGCGAGGTTCAGCTCTTCGCGGGCGTCACCTACCAGATCGACGCGGTCGGCCAGACCGGCGGCGGCGGCACGTTGCCCGACCCCGTGCTGCGTGTTCTAGACGGGACCGGCGCCCAGATCGGGTTCAACGACGACGGGATCGGCAGCACCCGGGACTCCCGCCTCGCGAGCTTCACGGTGCCGGCGGACGGGACGTACACCCTCGAGGTCTCGGAGTTCGCCGGGCGCGACGGCAGCGACACCGTGTCCGTCACCCCGGTCGGGGGCACGCCCGCCACCGCCGACACGCAAACGCGCATGCCCAAGGCGGGGACGTACGCTTTGAACTCCTCGATAGCGGCTATGGACCGTTCGCGACCGACGGCGCCGCGCTCGTCACCGCCGAACGCGTGGATTTCGAATCGGTGGACAGCGACACCATCGAGATCGCGGCGGTCGACAGCGCCGACCTCGCGACCCCGCGACGTTCGAGATCGTCATCGCGAACATCGACGAGGCGCCGTCAGACCCGCAGCTGTCCGCGGCCGAGGTGGAGGAGAACGGGCTTTCCCTCGGCCTTGCCCATGGAGCTCACCGTCGGCGGCGACTTCGACGCGCGCGCTTCGCGATCGGCGCGCCGCAGGCCGTCCGTGCGAAGAGGCTCGGGAAGGGGGCCCCGCCGGGCGAGCCGTCCGCCGAGACCATGGAGGACAGCGAGGCGCCCGTCGACGAGATCACCGTCGCCGGCGGCAGCGAGGGGAGCGACGGGACTGCCGCATGCCGCCCGGGGCAGGTGTTCCGACTTCGACCCGTTCAAGATCCGCGACAGCTTCCCGATCGCGACGGGCGAGGGCTGGGTCCTCGCCGAGACCGGCTTCGTCGGCGGTGGCGCGGTCCCGCGCGACATCACGGACGCCTGCGCAAACCGGGCTGCTGCTGACGAAGGCGGCCTGATTCCGATGGCGGGCCGGCGGCCGGGGGCCGGGACGTGGAGGAGCGGCTGCGGGAGCTGTCGACGCGGGGCGATCCGCTGGAAAAGCGTGGCGCGCCGGTGGACTTCGAGATCGTCCCTGGCCGGACGCGGCGCCGGGGCCGCGGGATCGCCCGAAGGACGGCCGCCCTCCTTTCGACCGGGTGCTCGAGTCCCGGATGCCGTTGCGTGCAGGGCCTGTCGCCGGCGCAGACGGCGTTCCTGGTCAGCGCCGTCCTCGACGGCACCGCCCGGCCCGCCGCGTCCTCGCGGACCCGGACGGCACCCTTTACGTCGACGGGCCCGACTTCGCGGACGGGGGGGCCGTCAAAGGGCGAGGCAGAGGCGGCGGGCGTCGAGGATCGCGGCGTGGATGTTGCGGCTCGCCACCGCGTCGCCGATCCGGTAGAGGCGAAAGCCGTCCCCTCCGGGCGGCGGGCCGGGCTGCGGGCGGAGCTCGACGAAGCGGTCGATGTCGATCTGCCCGGCGTTGGCGGAGCGCGGCTTCAGCGCGCCGTAGACCTCGTCCGCCGGCACCGTCCCGTACTCCACCACCACGTGGTCGAACGTCTCGGCCGTCTCCTCGCCGGTGTAGAGGTTGGAAAGGCGCGCCTCCACCCGGTTCCCCTCCCGTGAGAGGGCGAGGAGGCGACGGTCGGTCAGGATGGTGGCGCCCGCCCCGTAGAGCGCCTTCAGGTAGGCCGGGAAGTTGGTGCCGCCGATCTCGGGTCCGACCACCCGGTCGGGCGTCGCAAAGACCACCTCCGCCCCGGCCCGCGCCAGGAACTCGGCGGTGGAGGGGCCGGGCTCCCGCCCGTTCTCGTCGTAAAGGAGGACGCGGCCCGAGACCGGCACGCTCCCCGTGAGGACGTCCCAGGTGGACAGCGCGAGGTCAGACCCCGCCTCCATGGGCGGCACGGCGGGAACGCCCCCGGTGGCGAGGATCACGACGTCCGCGCCGAGCGCCGCCACGTCGCCCGCCTCCATGTAGCTGTCGAAGCGGAAGACGGCGCCCGCCCGCTCCGCCTCCGCGAACAGCCAGTCCGAGACGCCCACGAGGTCGCGCCGCCGCGGCGCCCGGGCCGCCACGCGGATCTGCCCGCCGTGGCCGCCCTGGGCCTCGTGCACCGTGACGCGATGGCCGCGCAGCGCCGCCACCCGCGCCGCCTCGAGCCCCGCCGGCCCCGCGCCGACCACGGCGACGGACAGCGCCCGCTCCGCCCGGCCCACCTCCACCTGGGGGATCGTGAGCTCGCGCCCCGTCGCCACGTTGTGGAGGCAGTAGGCCGCGCCGAGGGCGTAGATCTGGTCGATGCAGTAGCCCGCGCCGACGCACGGGCGGATGCGCTCCTCCTCCCCGGCGAGGATCTTGGCGACGATGTGGGGGTCGGCCATGTGGGCGCGGGTCATCCCCACCATGTCGAGGGCGCCCGAGGCGATGGCGTGGCGGGCGGTGGCCACGTCGGCGATCCGCGCGGCGTGGAAGACGGGCAGGCCGAACGCCTCCTTCACCGCCTTCACCGTGTCGAGGAAGGGGGCCGTTCGCGCGCCCATGGGCGGGATGACGTGGGACAGGCCCTCGTCGGTGTCGATGTGGCCGACGATGACGTTGAGAAAGTCGACGAGGCCCGATTCGGCGATGGCCCGGGTGATGGCGAAGCCCTCCGCCTCGTCGAGGCCGCCCGCCATCCGCTCGTCCACCACGAGGCGGATGCCGAGGACGAAGTCGTCCCCCACCGCCTCGCGGATCGCCTCCAGCACCATGAAGGAAAAGCGCAGCCGGTTCTGTCGCGAGCCGCCGAAGTCGTCCTCCCGCTGGTTGGTGGCGGGCGACCAGAAGCTGTCGAGAAGGTGACCGTAGGCCTCCACCTCCGCCCCGTCGAGGCCGCCCTCCTTGGAGCGGCGGGCGGCGGCGGCGTAGTCGCGGGCGATGCGTCGAAGGTCCTCGGGCTCGGCGATCTTCGGGAAGGCGCGGTGGGCGTGCTCGCGCACCGCCGAGGCGGAGATCACCGGCAGCCAGTCCTCGGCGGACCAGGTGGTGCGCCGCCCCAGGTGGGTGATCTGGTTCATCACGCGGCAGCCGTGGGCGTGGACGGCGTCCGCGATGGCCCGGAAGAAGGGGACGACGTCCTCCCGCGCCCCGTCGATGTTGCCGAAGGCGGCCGGGCTGTCGCGGGAGACGGTGGTGGACCCGCCGATCATGGTGAGGGCCATGCCGCCCTTCGCCTTCTCCTCGTGGTAGGCGCGGTAGCGCTCGCCCGGCATCCGCCGATGGTCGGTGTAGGCCGGCTCGTGGGCCGTCGACATCACCCGGTTCTTGAGGGCGAGGTGCTTCAGCCGGAAGGGCTGGAGGAGCGGATCGTTGGCGGGCGCGGTCATGGGGCCTCGTTCGGGATCGGGTCGGCGCCGCGCGGGGAGCGTGGCCGCACGGCGATGCCACACGCTAGCGCCCGCGCGCGCCCTCCGCCACGCGGGGAGCGACGTGTGCGGTCGCAAGCAGGGGGACGGGCCGCACGCCCCGGGCCCCTCGGCTTGACGGTTCGTTCGCCCCCCACCTAGACGGGTGGCCGGGCCGACGGGCGCCCGCCGGTGTCGGGCAGTGGGAGGTGTGGCTTGGAGCGGTCGAAGTCCTTTCGTGACGTGCCGATCACCCCCTACTCGGAACTCCTGATGCCCCATTCCGGCCGCTCCTACCACAAGGGCGGCCCGCTGTGGCCGGACTGGAACCGCGAAGTCTTCGCCCGGCACAAGCGGGGCGGTCGGCCGGTGGACGATCCGCCCGTGGTTCGCGACGGCCCCCTGCCGGTCGTCGATCGGCCGCTGGTCTGGTGGGGGGCCGTCACGCACCACTTCGGTCACCAGGTCGCCGACTTCTCCTCCCGTCTCATCGCCGCGGCGGGTGCGGAGGGCCGGCCCGATTTCGCTTTCGCGCGGCTGGTGACCGGTGGCGGGCCGTTCCCGGCGCGGGTGCCGCGCTTCTTCCGGGGAATCTGCGACTACTTCGGCCTCGAGCGGGAGCGCGTGCGCATCCTCGACGAGCCGGTGCGCGCCCGGACGCTGACCGTGTTCGCCCAGGAGGAGCAGATCAGCGTCGTCGGCCCGTCGCCGGCGTATCTCGATCGGCTCACCGACCACGCCGCGAGCCGCGTTCCTCCGCGTGCCGGCTTCGAGCGGGTTTACGTCTCGCGGGCCGGCATGCCCACGCGCTTCGCCGGGGAAGCCGTTCTGGAAGAGGCATTCGCGAGCGCGGGGTTCGAGGTGATCCGGCCCGAGACGCTGCCCCTCATGGAGCAGCTCGCCATCTACCGGGCTGCCCGTGTTCTCGTCTTCGCCCGGGACTTTCGGCAGGGGATGGTGGCGGCGGCCGAGGCCGACGTCGCGGGCTGGGTCGCCGGAGCGCGAGACCGGCCGGCCGCCGGCAACGCGGGCTTCTGGGGCGAGGTCCGCGATCGGCTCGACCGGAACGGCCTCGCCGTTCCGTTGCCGGCGGCGTGACGCCGCGCCCCGGGGCCGGCCCGGCCGGGGCGGACGGTCAGCTGCGTTCGGCGAACAGGTCCGCGCAGCGGGACAGGGAGAGGTTGCGGCCCTCCGTGTCGCGGCTGATGCGGATGCTGGTGATGGTGCCCGACGGGTCGGCGGTGATCTGGGCCTCGCAGTAGAGGTTCACCGTCCGGGCCGGCGTCACCACCGTCGTCGTCTGCGGGTTGAAGCTCACCGAGGCGCTGCGGGTGGTGGTCCGGGTCACCGTCGTGCCGGGGGAGGGATTGGTCGTCGTCGTCCGCGTGCGGGTGGTGGAGGCGAGCGGGGTCGTGGGCCCCGCCTGCCG
>CAZJNX010000156.1:0-11537 GCA_964547415.1 uncultured Hyphomicrobiales bacterium | reverse complement strand
GGCCCCAGCGCGGCGACGAGCTCGGCCCGGAAGATCTCGAAATCCACCGTCGCAGTGAGCTTCTCCAGCGGATCGCCTTGCGAAGAGAGCTCCCGCAACCGCTCCTTCACGTCCCAGAACCCCGGCAGCCGGCCCGCCATCTCCGATCCCTCTGCCCGTGCCTCAAGCGGATGGAATCACGTCGCCAACGTCAGCGCCAGCCCGGTTTCCGGAGGCGTCCAGCTCGTTCCTGGACGCCGTCCTCACAGCGGTCTTCAGCACTCGCGACAGTGTCACGATCGATGCCGTCGAGGGGCGTCCACCCCATTGCTCATCGCTCCGCCTTGCCAAGATGCGACGGGAAGACGATCGAGAGGACACTCGAAGGTGCGGAACCGAGCCCGTCCCCTCGAGGATCCCTTTCCCCGACGGACCCCGTTCGGACTTCGGCGGACGACGGACCCTCGCGGCCCGTGCGGGCGACGTGGGCATCCGACCGGCGGCGTGATTGGACAAGGGTCGAGCGTCGCCGAGCCGGCTGGCCGGAAAACGGCACCACATGATCGACAGGCGGCGCCGGCGGTGCATCTGGTGCCGGTTGCTCGCCCGGCTCGCCGAAAGCGGGCTCCCTCGGCGCGCTCGGTCACCTCGACAGCAGCACCGTGAAGGCCCATCGGGCCGCGCACGGAGTAGGGGGCGCGGCGCCGCGGAATCGGGCCGCCCTGCGGCTCCCGGACCATGAAGGCCCACACCGTTTGCGGTCTCCGCGGCCGACCGGTCGCTCCCCCTGGTGCCCGGAAACACGGCCGACGTGCCGCAACTGCCCTGAAGGAGACGATCGAGCGTTTCGAGCGTCTCGTGGCCGAGCGAGGCAACGACGCCGACGCCTTCGTCGAGGATCGGCGCGCCGCTGGGACGCGCCCGGTCCGCCCGGGGCGGATCGGCCGGAAGCAGCCCATCCGTCATGACGAGCGCCGCTACCGCGGGCGCATCGAGACGGTCTTCCGCCGCTTGAAGGACTTCCGCCGTATCGCCGCGCGCGCCGACGAGCTCGCGCGGGACGTCCTCTCCGCCTGTCGCCTGCGCGGCCGCGCCCGCCTTCCGGATCGCAATCAGCCCGGACCCCGAGGCCGCCCAGCGGACCCGCGACGGGCTCTGGCGCGCCGTCGGCCTGAGCTCAAGCCTTCCCTCACCCGTCGCAAGCGCCCGAAACCTTGCCGCTGCCGGATACGCCGCAACCTGAAAGGTCGCTGCCCTATCCGTCCAGCCGCACGGCGACGAAACGCAGGTCGCCGTTCGCGTTGGCGAGGAGGAAGAGGGCCGTCTTCCTGTCGTCGCCCTTCAGTGCCTCAACGCGGGCGAGAACGTCCGCGACGGTCGAGATGGGTTCCTGGGCGACCTCGACGATCACGTCGCCCTCCTGCACCCGCTTCTCGCCGGCCGGGCTGTCGGGCTCGACCGCCGTCACGAGGACGCCCTCCACGTCGCCCGAGATGTCGTAGCTCTCGCGCAGCGCCGCGGACAGGTTGGCGAGCGTCATGCCGAGGAGCTCCTGGGTGGCGGCCGGGTCTGCATCGCTCGTCGCCGCGCCGTCCTCGCCCTCCGCCGCCTGCCGCTCGGCCTCTTCCAGGCGCCCGAGGTCGACCGCGAGCGTCATCGCCTCGCCGTCCCGAAGGATCTCCACGTCCACGTTCTCACCGATCGGGCTGTCGGCGACCATGCGCGGCAGTTCGCGCATGTCCGGGACCTCGCGGCCGTCGAAGGAGACGATCACGTCGCCGGACTTGATTCCGGCGGCCTCGGCCGGCCCGCCTTCGGTCACGCCCGCGACGAGGGCGCCGCGGGGCTGGTCCATCCCGAGGCTCTCGGCGATGTCGTCCGTCACGGTCTGGATGCGCACGCCGAGCCAGCCGCGGCGGGTCTCGCCATAGGTGCGCAACTGGTCGATCACGCGCACGGCGATATCGCTCGGGATGGCGAAGCCGATGCCGATGGACCCGCCCGTCGGCGAGATGATCGCCGTGTTGATGCCGATCACCCGGCCGTCCATCGAGAACAGCGGGCCACCGGAGTTGCCGCGGTTGATGGCCGCGTCTGTCTGGATGTAGTCGTCGTAGGGGCCGGAGTTGATGTCCCGGTCCCGGGCCGAGACGATGCCGACGGTCACGGTGCCGCCGAGGCCGAACGGGTTGCCGATCGCCATCACCCAATCGCCGACGCGGATGCTTTCGGAGGAGCGGAAGTCGAGGGCGGGCAGTGGACGGTCCGCCTCGACCTTGAGGACGGCGATGTCCGTCTTCGGGTCGCGGCCGAGAACCTCGGCGACGAGACGCGTGTCGTCGTTGAGGTTCACGATCACCTCGTCCGCGCCCTCGATGACATGGTTGTTCGTGACGACGATGCCGTCCTCGGAGATGATGAAGCCAGAGCCGAGGGATTGCACGCGGCGCGGGCGCGGAACGTCCGGGCTGTCGCCGTCACGGTCGAAGAAGTCCTCGAAGAACTCCTCGAACGGGGAGCCGTCCGGCACCTCCGGGCGCGGCTGGGAGCGGTTTGCGGCCAGGTTCTGGGCTGTGGAGATGTTGACCACGGATTCGAGCAGGCCTTCCGCCAGGTCGGCGACCGAGCGGGGACCGTGGTCCTGTGCTTTCGCGGGCGCCGCCAGGGCAAGGGCGAAACAGGAAAGAAGGACCGCGGCGAGGCCGCGGCGCGCCGGCCCGGCAAGGCAATCGAGGGGCCAGACCCGTGTCATGAGCCGTTCTCCAGTTGAGTGGGCGCCACCTGGTCGACCGCGGGCCACGGCGGGCGGGTGTGGCAAGCCCTGCCGGGCGCCGGGCACTCGCGGCGCGGAAGACCCGACGCCGCCCTCCGAAGCCCGGCTGGCGGCTGGATCGTGCCGCGGCCGGAAGGCCCGGGCAGCGTCGCTCGGTGCCGCGTGCGCCGCCTGTTGTCGGCGCTCCCGGCCACGCCCGTCAAGTGGAGCGATCGCCGTCAGTGGCGAGCGGCCCGCGACCAGAGGTGCCAGACCTGGCTTGCGCCGGGCTTTCGGAAGGTCCGTCAACCGCGGGCCAGCCACACGATCAGGACGCCGAGGGCGAGCGCCACGATGCCGCCCGTGCGAAGGGACTGCTCCGGCATGTCCTGCATCCGGCGGAGCATCCGCAGCATCAGCCCGGGCGCGAGCGCGTACAGAAGCCCTTCGAGGGCAAAGACGAGACCGATCGCGACGAAGAGGTCCGTCATCGTATCGTTGTGCCCGTCGAGACCGCGGCGGCCCGCTCACACAGCGGGCCGCCGACCACAAGACCGTCCGAGAGCGGCGATGGCCCATGCGGCGGCCGACGCTTCCCCGAGGAGGGACCGTTCAGCGGGTCGCGGGCTCGCCCGCCCCGCCGTCGATCGCCTCGGCTTCTCCCTCGCCCGGTGCCGCGGCGACCACCGGGCCGGCCGCGGGCTCGGCACGGGCCTCTTCGCCGGCGGGCCCTTCGCCGTCCATCGCCTCCTCACCGGGAGCCGGCTCCATCGTTTCCTCGCCGGTCGCCTCGTCCGCGCCTTCCGGCGTGGCGGCGTCCGCCCCGCTTTCGGCGTCCGGCGCGTCGGGCAGGAGCTCCCGGACCTCCGGGACGAGCGTGTCGGACAACGGCGCGGTCTCGCCGCCGCCCTCCGGCGGCGTAGCGCCGATGGCGAGGGGCGCCCCGCCGAGGGGATCGTTGAAGTAGCGGAAGAAGTCGCTGTCGGGAGAGATCACCATCCGCGTGCCGGTGTCCTGCAGGCCACGCTCGTAGGCCTGCATGGACCGGTAGAAGCGGAAGAACTGGGGATCGCGCCCGAACGCGTCGGCGAAGATGGCGTTGCGCTTCGCATCGCCCTCACCGCGGAGCTGCTCGGCGAGCTGGTTGGCCTGGGCCATGATGACCGTCGCCTGCCGGTCGGCCTGGGCACGGATGCGGCGGGCCGCCTCCTCGCCCTCGGCGCGGATCTGCTCGGCTTCCTGCTGGCGCTCGGTCTGCATGCGGCGATAGATGGCGAGGCTGTTGGCCTCCGGCAGGTCGGCGCGGCGGATCTTCACGTCCACCACCTCGATGCCGATGTTCGCCGCCGCGGACTGCGCGTTGTCGCGGATGCGGTTCATCAGCGCGGGCCGGTCGTCCCGGACGATGGACTGGAAGGTGGCGTCGGCGAGGACGGCCCGCAGCGAGGACTGCACGAAGGTGGACAGGCGGCTCGCGCCTTCCGCCACGTTGTTCACCGACTGGTAGAACAGCACCGGATTCTCGATCCGGTAGCGTGCGAACGCATCCACCACGAGGCGCTTCTGGTCCGCCGCGATGATCTCCTGCGCGGGGACGTTGAGGTCGAGGATCCGCTTGTCGAGGAACAGGACGTCCTGGATGAAGGGGACCTTCAGCTTCGGGCCCGGCTCGCGGATCGCGTTGCGCACCTCGCCGAACTGCAGGACGAGCGCCTGCTGCGTCGGATTGACGATGAAGATCGACGAATAGAGGAGGACGAGGACTAGGACGATCCCGACCCCGATGGCGATGAACGTCGTTCTCACTGGCCGGTCCTCGTGGTCTGCGCGCCGCGCTGCTGGAGCTGGTCGAGCGGGAGGTAGGGAACCACGCCCGATCCGGCGCTGGAATCGATGATGATCTTGTCGGTGGAGCCGAGCACGCGCTCGAGCGTCTCGAGATAGATGCGCTGCCGCGTCACCTCGGGCGCCTTGGCGAACTCCTCGTAGATCGACAGGAAGCGGTCGGCCTGACCGCGCGCTTCGGCGACCACGCGGTCGCGGTAGGCGTTGGCCTGCTCGATGGTGCGCGCCGCCTCGCCTCGGGCCTCGGGCACGACGCGGTTGGCGTAGGCCTCCGCCTCGTTCTGCAGCCGCTCCTGGTCGGCGCGGGCGGCCTGGACGTCGCGGAAGGCGTCGATCACCTGGGCGGGCGGGTCCACCCTCTGCATCTGCACCTGGCTGACCTCGACGCCCGCGCCGTACTCGTCGAGCGTCGACTGCATCAGCTCCTGCACGTTGAGCTCGATCTCCTGCCGCGCCTGGGTGAGGATCGGCTGGATGTCGTTGCGGCCGATCACCTCGCGCATGGCGCTCTCGGCCACCTGCTTCACCGTCGCGGGCGGATCCTCCACGTTGAAGAGGAAGTTCGGCGCGTTGGCGATGCGCCACTGCACCTTGAAGTCGACGTCGACGATGTTCTCATCGCCCGTGAGCATCAGGCTCTCTTCGGGAATGTCCCGGCCGGCGGTGCCCGGGCCGACGTCACGGATGCCGACGTTGAGCTCGCGCACGCGCAGGACGTCCGGCGTGAAGACCTGGCCGAGCGGGTAGGGCCAGTTGTAGTTGAGGCCGGGCTGCGTCATGCCCTGGTATTCGCCGAGGACGAGCTCGACACCCACCTCGTCCGGCTCGACCCGGTAGAAGCCGGTGAGGCCGTAGAGCACCACCACGACCACCGCGGCGATACCCGCCCCCTTGAGGCCGATGCCGCCGAGCGAGGGGCCTCCGCCGCCACCGCCGCCGCCACCGCCGGGAAACACCTTCTTGAGCCGCTCCTGGCTCTTGCGAAGCAGCTCCTCGAGATCGGGCGAGCCGCCCGGACCGCCCGGGCCACCCGGCCGCTGCGGGCCACCGCCCCACGGGCCCTGCGGTCCGCCGCCGCCCCACGGGCCACCGCCGCGGCCGCCACTCCCCCAGGGGCCATTGCTGCGGCCGCCCCCATTCTGACTGCTCCAGGGCATCGCCTCTCCTCTGCCGGTTGTGGCGGTGGACATATGGTGCGGAGGAACGAGCGCAAGACGACGCGCACGGGCCGTCCGTCGCATGCCCCGCTTATATGGGAGGGGCGGGACCCGTTCAACGCGCGCCGCGCCGGGGGCGGGCGGCGGCGCCGGGCGTCCCGTCAGGGCCGGCGGACGACGCGGATCCCGCCCGGCGCAGTGGCTGCGGTTTCGCTCGCCGCGGTCCCGGCGGCGGCGGGCTCGCCGGCCGCCTCGCGGGCCGCCGCCTCGGCGCGGGCCCGCTGCCGCTTGTTGATGGAGTGAATCTGCCACAAGCCGAAGGCGATGATGCCGCCGAAGAAGAAGACCATCTCGACGATGAACAGGACGTGGTGCATGGCGTGCCTCCGGTTCGGCCCTCGCGCCCGCGGCCCCCTCAGCCGGGCTGGCGGGCGAGGGCGGGCGACGCCGCGGGATTGCGGCGCAGCATGGCGTAGTTGAGCGCCGTCGCGAAGGTCACCCAGAGGAGGTAGGGCACCAGGATCAGGCCGGCCCACAGGTCGACGGCGAGAAAGGTGACGATGGTCCCGAGGATGGCGAGCCACATGGCCACCGAGTCCACGAGGGCGAGGTCCATCCGCTTGATGCCGAAGAAGAGGGGCGGCCAGGCGGCGGTGAGGACGAGCTGGGCGGCGAAGAAGGCCATCGGCAACAGCCGCTCGCCCGGGCCCGCCGCCTGCCAGGCCATGTAGCCGGCCGCGGCGATGGTGCCGTAAAGGACCATCCAGGCCGGCGGGAACAGCCAGTCCGGCGGCGTCCAGGGCGGCTTGTCCAGCGCCTTGTACCAGCTGCCGGGGCGGAAGATGCCGCCCGTGGTCGCGGCGGCGAACGTGACGACGATGAAGAGGACGAGAATCGGCCAGCTCTCGATCATGGCGGGCTCCGCGTCAGGGGATCTTTCCGCCTATATACGCTGCGCGCCGCGGGTGGTTCTCTCCCGCGCCGACAGGCTGCCGATCAGAAGGACGAAACGGCCGATCCGCGCGTCGAGCGCCCAGGGCGGCGGCGCCGCCTCGCCGGACCGCCGCGACTCCGCCACCACCGCGTCGATCAGGAACGCCGTCTCGGGGTGCGGCGGCGCCTCGCACGGGACCGGTCGGGCCGTCGCGGTGCGGGCGAGGGCGCGGGCCATCAGGCGCGCCTTCGCTCCGCCCGGAACCACCGTGCGGGCCTCCACCGGGTCGGTGCCGGTGGCGAGGAGCCGCTCGCCGATCGCCGCGTACATGAGCCGCGCTCCCCAGATGCCGGGGCGGCAGCGGGCGGGGAGCGCCGCGATCCCGGGTTCGCTGCGCCGGTAGAGCTCGTCCGCCGCCGCGACGAGGCGGGCCGCCGCCCGGCGGACGCCCGCGCTTCCCGCGGGGGCGGCGAGGAAGGCGTCCGCGTCGACCCCCTCCTCGGCGAGCCAGTCGAGGGGCAGGTAGATGCGGCCGTTGCGCGCATCCTCCCCGACGTCCCGGGCGATGTTGGTGAGCTGCATGGCGAGGCCGAGGTCGCACGCCCGGGCGATCACCGCCGGGTCGCGGCGGCCCATGAGGACCGTCATCATGACGCCGACCGTCGCGGCCACCCGCGCCGAATAGGCGAGAACGCCCGACAGGTCCCGGTAGCGGCGGCCCTCGAGGTCCCAGGCGAGGCCCTCCAGGAGGGCGACCATGGGCGCCTTGGGCAGGCCGTGGTCGCGCACCGCGTCGGCGAACGCCCGGTCGACCGGGTCCTGGGCGGGCGCGTCGGCGTAGATCGCCTCGAGGCGCTCCGACAGGGCGGCGAGGGCGGCCGCCCGGTCCGCGCCCTCGTCCACCGCGTCGTCGGCGACGCGGCAGAAGGCGTAGAGGGCGTAGGCCGCATCGCGCGTGTCGGGCGGCAGGAGGAGGGAGGCGGCGTGGAAGGTGCGCGACCCGTCCCGGATGAGGGCGCGGCAGAAGGCGCGGTCGGAAAGGCTCGCGTGGCGCGGCAGGCGCTGGCCGAGAACGTTGATCCGCACGGGCACGGCCGCGCACGCCGCAGCGTGCCCGCGCGGATCGGCCGCCCCGGCCTCAGGCGAACGCGGAGACGGGAGGCACGACATGGTCGAGCACCTTCGCCGACGAGATGACGCCGGGAAGACCCGCGCCCGGATGGGTGCCCGCGCCGACGAGGAAGAGGTTCCTCACATCGTCGCTCTTGTTGGGCGGGCGGAACCAGGCGCTCTGCAGGAGCAGCGGCTGGAGGCTGAAGCCGGCGCCGTTCACCGAGTTGAGCCGCTCGCGGAAGTCGAGGGGGGTGAGGTAGCGCTGGGTGACGACGTGGTTCTCGAGGCCGGGCAGCACCGTCGCCGACAGGAACGCCTCGATGCGGCGGCGGTAGCCCTCCGCCTCCACGGTCCAGTCGGTGCCACCGCCCAGGTGCGGCACGGGCGACAGGACGTAGAAGGCGTCGCACCCGTCCGGCGCCATCGACGGGTCCGTCGCCGTCGGGCGGTGCAGGTAGAGGCTGAACTCCTCCGACAGGATCTTGCGGTCGAAGATGTTGGTGAGGAGGCCCTTGTAGTCCTCCGACAGCAGGATGGTGTGGTGCGCCACGTCCTCGTAGCGGCGGTCGGTGCCGAAGTACCACACGAACAGGCCCATGGAATAGCGCGCCCGGTCGAGCTTGGCGTCGGTCCAGCGGCGGCGGGCGGCGGCGGGGACCATGTGGCGATAGGTGTAGGCGCTGTCGGCGTTGGACACCACGATGTCGGCCGAGATCCGCTCGCCCGTGGCAAGGCGCACGCCCGTCGCCGCGCCGTCCTCGATCGTCACCTCGGCCACCTCGGCGTTGGTGCGGACCGTGTTGCCCTGGCGCGCGACGAGGCCGGCCAGCCCGTCCACCAGGCGGTTGGTGCCGCCCATGGCGAAGTGCACCCCGCCGTGCTTCTCGAGGTACATGATGAGGGAGTACATCGAGGTGATCTTCAGCGGATTGCCGCCCACGAGCAGCGGGTGGAAGGAGAAGACCTGCCGAAGCCGCTCGTTCCTGAGGTAAGCCGACACGTGGGCGTAGACCGAACGGTCGCAGCGCAGCGCGACGAGGTGGGGCACGATTTTGACCATGTCCCACAGGGTCGAGAACGGCACGTCGACGAGCTGCTCGAAGCCGATCCGGTAGACCTTCTCGCAGCTGTCGAGGAGGCGGCGGTAGCCGTCCACGTCCCGCGGGTCGAAGCGGGCGATCTCCCGCGCCATCTCCGCCTCGTCGGCGGAGTAGTCGAACGTCTCCCCGTCGTGGAAGCGGATGCGGTAGAACGGGTGGACCGGGCGGATGTCGACGTCGTCGGACAGTCTCGCGCCGGCGAGCTCCCAAAGCTCCTCGAGCAGGAACGGGGCGGTGATGACGGTCGGTCCCGCGTCGAACACGAAGCCGTCGTCATGGTAGACGTAGGCCCGTCCGCCCGGCCGGTCGAGCTTCTCGAGGACGGTGACACGCCAGCCCTTCGCGCCGAGGCGGATCGCCGCGGCGAGCCCGCCGAAGCCGCTGCCGATCACCACCGCGTGGGGGCGTCGGTCGGCATCGAGGTCGGCGAGGGAGACGTCTTCCGGGACCGTCAGCATGGGTTGACACTACCTTCAGCTTGAACCGTCGCGCAAGTCGCGAGCGCCGGGCGGATCAGGACCGCCAGGTCTCGGGCGGCGGACCGGGGAGGGACTTCCTGACGGAGCGGACGCCGAGGGCGACCGCCGTCACGACGATGGGGATGGCGATACCGATGACGAGATCCGGATTGAAGGCGACGCCCGCCGCCGCCACGCCCTTCACGAGGTAACCCACGAGCCCGACGACGTAATAGCTGATGGCGGCGATGGACAGACCTTCGACGGTCTCCTGGAGTCGCACCTGCATCTCGACGCGCCGGTCCATGGAGTGGAGGATCTCCTGGTTCTGCTCGGCGCGGGAGACCTCGACGCGGGTGGACAGGAGCTGCGTGGTGCGGGCGACCCGCTCCGACAGGCTGTCCTGGCGGTGGGCGATGGTGGCGCAGGTGCTCATGGCCGGCGCGAGGCGGCGCTGCATGAACTCGCGCATGGTCTGGAGGCCCTGGATGCGCTCCTCGCGCAACTCGTCGATGCGCTGGCGGACGAGGTCGTAGTAGGCCTGGGCGGCGGAGAAGCGGTAGTCGGTCTCCGAGTGGCGGGTCTCCATCGCCGCCTGCAGGCGTGTGAGCTTGTCGAGAAGGGCGGGCTCGTCCGCCCCGCCGGTCTCCATCGCCTTGGAGATCTCCACGAGGTCGGCCTCCGTCTCGACCAGGAACGGGCCGAGGCCGCGGGCGACCGGCAGGGTGAGGAGGGCGAGCATCCGGTAGGTGTCGATCTCGAACAGGCGCTGCATGAGGCGGCCGGCCTGCCAGCGGTTCATGCCCCGGTTCTCCGCGAGGATGCGGGAGAAACCGTCCCGGTGGATGCGGAAGTCGGTGATGGCGGAGCCCGCCCCGCCCGCGATCGCCGAGCCGACGAGCGGGTTGCCGTCGAAGTAGCGCTGGCTGATCGCCTCGATGTCCCAGTCGCCGAGGCCCTCGGTGAGGAGGGCCGCATGGCTCGCCACCAGCACCTCGCCGGGAAGCGACGCCACCCAGTCCGCCGGCAGGAGCTCGATCGCGGTGCGATTGAACAGGTCACCCGCCGGCGCCTCGGGCTGGACGATGGTGTAGCGGGCGAACTCGGTGTGGAGTTCCCAGCGCAGGCGGAACTGGCCGAGATCCACCCGGTAGTGGTTGCTGTTCCGCTCCGGCGGGTCGCAGTTGAAGCGGGCGGCGAACGCCTCCACCGGTGCCCACTGCTCCTCCTTGGTGAGCCCGCCCGAGTAGAGCGCGAGGTAGCTGAGGCGGCAGGGCGCCAGGAGGTCGTCCGGCGGGCGGGCGTGCACCTCGTCGTTGAGCGGCACGCGCTCGGCATGAACGCTGGGCAGGATCGCCCCGGATCGTCGGTCAAGCATCGTCCCGGCCCCCATCTGCGGCGTTCCGCCGCGGCCCTGCGGGGCGCGATAACGCGGGCGAGCGGACCGCGCGGGCACGGGGGAACCCCGCGCCCCCCGCGCGTCTAGCTCGCGAGCGCCGCATCGCGCCCCCCGACGAAAGGTGGCGCGTCCGTGCCGATGTCAACACCCGCCACCTCCCGCACGATGGCGGCCGCAAGCTCCGGGTTCTCCTCGTGGAGGAGATGGCCGTGGCCCTTCACGCGGCGCACCTCACCGCGCGGCACGGCCCGGGCCACGCGGTCGGCCTCCGAAGGGGGGACGGCCCGGTCCGCCTCGCCCGCCACGAGGACGAGACGGGGCTTCAGCGTCGGGAAGGCGCGGGCGAGCTCGCCGAGCTCCCAGCCCGCCATCATGCCGAGGAGGCCCGCCCAGTGGCCCGGCCGGGCGAACAGGCGGCGGTAGTACTCGATG
Source organism: uncultured Hyphomicrobiales bacterium (assembly GCA_964547415.1). Classification (GTDB taxonomy): domain Bacteria; phylum Pseudomonadota; class Alphaproteobacteria; order Rhizobiales; family Amorphaceae; genus CAZJNX01. Next base: position 368 of record CAZJNX010000156.1, on the reverse strand, counting down.
CCCTCCTCGTCGATGGTGGAGCCGGTGCTCTCGATCAGCTGGCGCACCCGCCGCGCGTCCCCCCCGAGAAGGGCGAAGGCCCGCGGTGCCAGCGGGTTGAGGAAGATGACCTTGGCCATCGTGGAAAAGAGCGGGCCGACCGCGCCCGGGAACGGCCTCAGCGCGGCGTTGAAGCCGACGATCGCCTCGATGCCGCAGCGCTCGCCCCGCGCCATCTCCACGAGGATCGCCGCGCCCGCCGAGTGGCCCACCGCCACCACGGGCCGTGCGCCGAGGGCGCCGAGGAGGTGGGCGAGAAGCCGCGCCATTCCGACGAGGTTGAGCCGGTAGAAGGGCGGCGTCTCGGTGAAGCCGTGGCCCGGCAGGTC
>CAZJNX010000155.1:9740-11558 GCA_964547415.1 uncultured Hyphomicrobiales bacterium | reverse complement strand
ACGTGACGGCGATCCGCGCCGCCCAGCGCGGCTTGCGCACGGCGGTGGTGGAGGGCAAGCACCTGGGCGGCATCTGCCTCAACTGGGGCTGCATCCCGACGAAGGCGCTGCTGCGGAGCGCGGACGTCTACCACAACATGCTGCATGCGGCCGACTTCGGCCTTTCCGCCTCGAACGTCGGCTTCGACATCGGGGCCGTCGTCAAGCGCTCCCGCGCGGTGTCCGGCCAGTTGTCGACCGGCGTCGGCTTTCTCCTGAAGAAGAACAAGGTGGACGTGATCTGGGGCGATGCCCGGATCGAGCCGCCGGGCGTCGTCTCGGTCTCCGCCCCGGTGCCGGCGTCGGAGCGCGCGCCCGGCACCGGCTACTACGAGGCGGAGCCCGCGCCGAAGGGGGCGAAGGGACCGGGCCGGTACGAGGCGAAGCACGTGATCGTGGCGACGGGCGCGCGGGCCCGGGTGCTGCCCGGCCTCGAGCCCGACGACAAGCTGATCTGGACCTATTTCGAGGCGATGGTGCCGCCCGAGATGCCGAAGCGGCTCCTGGTGGTCGGCTCGGGCGCCATCGGGATCGAGTTCGCGAGCTTCTTCCGCACCATGGGGGCGGAGGTGACGGTGGTCGAGCTCGTCGACCAGATCCTGCCGGTGGAGGACGCGGAGATCGCGGCCCACGTGGCGAGGCGCCTGTCCAGGCAGGGGATCGAGATCCTGACCGGCGCGAAGGTGACGGGCGTCGACAAGGGCGCGGACACCGTGACGGCGAAGGTGGAGACGAAGGACGGCAAGGCGCGGACCATCGAGGTGGACCGGGTGATCTCGGCGGTCGGCGTGGTCGGCAACGTGGAAGGCCTCGGCCTCGAGGAGGCCGGGGTGAAGGTGGAGCGCGGCATCGTCGCCATCGACGGCTACGGCCGCACGAGCGTGCCGGGCATCTACGCCATCGGCGACGTGGCCGGCCCGCCGATGCTCGCCCACAAGGCCGAGCACGAGGGGGTGATCTGCGTGGAGAAGATCGCGGGCCTCGACGTACATCCGATGGACAAGAACAAGATCCCGGGCTGCACCTACTGCCACCCGCAGGTGGCTTCCGTCGGCCTGACCGAGGCGAAGGCGAAGGAGGCGGGGCGCAAGGTGAAGGTCGGCCGCTTCTCCTTCGTCGGCAACGGCAAGGCGATCGCCCTCGGGGAGCCCGACGGCATCGTGAAGACCGTGTTCGACGCCGAGACGGGCGAGCTCCTCGGCGCGCACATGGCGGGTGCGGAAGTCACCGAGCTGATCCAGGGCTTCGTGATCGCCATGAACCTCGAGACGACCGAGGAAGAACTCATCCATACCGTCTTCCCGCACCCGACCCTGTCGGAGATGATGCACGAGAGCGTGCTCGACGCCTACGGCCGCGTCATCCACATGTAGGCGTTCGGCGCTTGCTCTACTTCGGCTGAACGCGGCGTTCACACCGGGTTCAATGGGACGCTCCGATGATCGTCGGACAGAACCGATGGTCCGGACCGTCATTGACCGGACACGGCGGGCGCGCCGATCGCGCCCGCCGAACGCGAAGGAGGCAAGCGCCATGCACCCGATCCGGATCTTTCTCGCGGGATGCCTCGCTGCGGGCCTGATCGTTCCGTTCAGCCCGTCCGCCCCGGCGGCGGCCGCGGAGCCGATCGTCGTCGCCCAGGCCGATCCGGACGTTCGCGAACAGCGCCGCCAGGAGCGGGCGGAAGAGCGGCGCCGGCAGATCGAGGAGCAGCGCCGGCAGGCCCGGCAGGAGCGCGCCGAGCAGCGCCGGCAGGCCCAGCAGGAGCAGCGCCGGCAG
>CAZJNX010000155.1:0-9640 GCA_964547415.1 uncultured Hyphomicrobiales bacterium | reverse complement strand
GCCCAGCAGGAGCAGCGCCGGCAGGCCCAGCAGGAGCAGCGCCGGCAGGAGCGCGCCGATGAGCGCCGGCAGGCCCAGCAGGAGCAGCGCCGGCAGGAGCGCGCCGGGGAGCGCCGCCGCGAGGCCCGGCAGGAGCAGCGCCGGCAGGAGCGCGTGGAGGAGCGGCGGGAGCAGGCGCTGAAGGAGCAGCGTCGTGAGGCGCGGCAGGAGCGGCGGGCCGAGCGCCCCGACCGGCAGGAGGCGCTCGAGCGGCGCCGTGAGCGCCGGGCGGCGGAGCGCGAGCGCATCCGCGCCCTGCCGCCCGCGGAGCGCGCCGCGGCGATCGAGGCGCTGCGCGAGGAACGTCGCCAGGAGCGGGCCGAGGCCGCCCGGCAGGAGCGCCGCCAGGAGCGCGCCGAGGCCGTGCGGGAAGAACGGCGCGAGCGGCGCCTCGAGGCCCTGCGCGAGCAGCGGCGGGCCGAGCGGCTCGAGGAACGCCGGCGGGAGCTGCGCCGGGAGGCGCGGCAGGAGGAGCGGCGCCGCGCCGAGCGACGGGCGGCGATCCGGGCGGACGAGCGCCGCCAGGAGCGGCTCAGGGAGCTGCGGCGCGAGCTGCGCCGGGCCGAGCGGCGCAACGAGCGCCTCGAGGACCGGCAGGCCCGCCTCGAGCGACAGCGTGCCTGGCAGCGCCAGCGCCTCGCCCGCCTCGAGAACCGCAACCGGAACCTCAGGCAGGACCTTCGCTGGCTCGAGCGGGGCGACGTGGTCTGGCGCGGGCCGGACCGGCGGATCGTCCGTTACGGCCCGAACGACCTGTTCGTCGTGAACACCGGGCTCGACCGGCTGCGCTTCGGCGCCGCCACGGTCTCCGTCCTTCCCGTCGGCGGCGGGTGGACCGAGCACGTGGTCGTCCGCCCGAACGGGGTGCGCATCGTCACCGTGAGGGACGCCAACGGCTTCGTCGTGCGTCGCATCAAGGTGCTGCCGGACGGGCGGCGGATCGTCCTGTTCGACAACCGCCCGCCCTGGTGGGACGACGACGGGGACGTGATCGTGAACGTGGCGCCGCCCCGCGTCCTGCCGCCGCCGACCCGCTACGCGGTGAGCCCGGCCGTGGCGAGCCCGGTCGAGGTGTACGAGACCCTCCTCGCCCCGCCCGTGGAGGAACTCGACCGGCCCTACACGCTGAACCAGATCCTGACGAGCGCGGCGCTCAGGGCCTACATGCCCCGGATCGACCTCGACACCATCACCTTCGAGACCGGTTCGGCCGAGGTGCCGCTGGACCAGATCGACACCCTCGAGGAGGTCGGCATCGCCATGGAGGAGGCGGTCGCGGACAATGCGGACGAGCTCTTCCTCGTCGAGGGCCACACCGACGCGACGGGCAGCGCCACCTACAACCTCGCCCTGTCGGACGAGCGGGCCGAAGCGGTCGCCGGCATCCTGACGGAGTACTTCGACATCCCGCCGGAGAACCTCGTCACCCAGGGCTACGGCGAGGCCTACCTGAAGGTGGACACGCCGGGGCCGTCGGCCGAGAACCGGCGCGTGGCGATCCGGCGGATCACCCCGCTCCTCGGCATCGGCGACGACACCCTCGCCGCCCTCGGCCCGGCCGCCCGGTAGGTCCGCCCGGCGCCGGTCCGGCGACACCGGCGCCACAACAAGCGGGTCCGTTCGCTCCTCCGGGATCGGACGGGCGCCCGTCCGCCGCCGGAGGCATCGCCGCGCTGGCGGAGGGGCCGCGGGCCGTCCGCTAGGCCTTCGGGCGCCTCGCCCCGGCGCGCCGCCGGCGCGAATCGTGCATACGCTCGCGGAAAGTGTCACGCCGGAGTGTCCGCCGATGAGCGCCCTGCAGCTCCAGAGCCTCCTGGGGCTCCTCGCGCTTCCCGCCCTCGCCTGGCTCCTCAGGGAGCGGGGGCGCCCGCTTCCCCTCGCCGCGACCGCCCGGATCGTCGGCGTCGGCATCCTCCTCCAGGTGGCGATCGCGGGGATCATGCTGGCGGTGCCGGCCGCCCGGGCCGTGTTCATGGGGATCGCCGACCTCGTCGACACCCTGCAGGCGGCGACGGGGGAGGGGACGGCCCTCGTCTTCGGCTACGTGGGGGGCGGACCGCCGCCCTTCGAGGTGGTGGCGCCGCAAAACACCTTCATCCTCGCCTTCCAGAGCCTGCCGCTCGTCCTCCTCGTGAGCGCGCTCACCGCGCTCCTCTACCACTGGGGCATCCTGCAGAAGGTGGTCGCCGCCTTCGCCTGGGCGCTCGGGCGCAGCCTCGGCGTCTCCGGCCCGCTCGCCACCGCGGCCTCGGCCAACATCTTCGTCGGGATGGTGGAGGCGCTCCTGTTCGTGCGCCCCTACCTCCTCGGGCTCGACCGGGGGGGCCTGTTCGCCATCATGACGGTGGGGCTCGCCACCATCGCGGGCACCATGCTGATCCTCTACGCCACCATCGTGGAGCCGGTGGTGCCGGACGCGGCGGGCCACCTCGTGATCGCCTCGGTGATCTCCGCGCCCGCCGCCCTCATGATCGCGCGGATCATGGTGCCCCCGACGGGCGACGTGCCGGCGGTCCCGGTATTGGCGGTCGACCCGGACACGCCCCACGGGCCGGTGGACGCCATCGCCTCCGGCACGCGCGCGGGGCTGCAACTCCTCCTGTCGGTGATCGCGACCCTCATCGTGTTCGTGGCGCTGGTGGCGCTCGCCAACGCGATCCTGGCGGCGATCGGCGAGCCGTTCGGGATCCCCCTCAGCCTCGAGGGGATCGCGGGCATCCTGTTCGTGCCGTTCGCGTTCGTGATCGGCGTGCCGATGGCGGAGGCGTCGACGGCGGCGAGCCTCATCGGCATCAAGACGGTGGCGAACGAGTTCGTGGCCTACCTGATGATGGCGGGGGAGGGGGGCGAGGGGCTGTCGGACCGCTCGCGGCTCATCCTCACCTACGCCATGTCGGGCTTCGCCAACTTCGGCTCCCTCGGGATTCTGGTGGGCGGGCTGGTGGCGGCGGTGCCGGAGCGGCGGCAGGAGGTGGTCTCGCTCGGGATGCGCGCGCTCCTCGCCGGCACGCTCGCGACGCTCATGACGGGCAGCGTGATCGGGCTCCTGACGCCGCCGTGAGCGGCCTCGCACCAGCCACCCGTCATGTTGCGGTTGCGTTCGGCCGCGCGCTTCCTATCCTTCCGGCCGACGCGCCGCGGCACGCATGGCCCGCGGCTCACGGGAAGGCGACGCATGAACCGGCACGATCTCGGCCGCCCCGGCGGCGAGGCAAAGATCCGCTACCTCGACGGGGACTTCCAGGTGATCGCGCCGGGCGCCTACGTGCGCTGCGCGGTGACGGGCATGATGATCCCGCTCGGCGAGCTGCGCTACTGGAGCGTGGAGCTGCAGGAGCCCTACGTGGACGCGGCCGCCGCCATGAAGCGCTTCGAGGAGACGGCGGGCGGCCGCTGACGCCTCAGCCCGTCTTCCCGCCGGGCAGCCGCCCTCGACCAACGCGTGGCCGCAGCCGCGCCCGCCCGGAAGCCCTTGTCCGGCAGCCCTACCGGGCGAGGGCGGCCATGAGGAAAACGACGCCGAGGAACAGGATGGCGAGGGCCGCCGCCCCCTCCACGAGGCGGGCGAGGGCGCCCGCGATCCGCGTGCCCGGCCCCGTCAGACGGGCCGCCCCGTCGCGGGCGAGGACGGCGAGGGTCGCGATGGCCGCGACGGTGAGGGCGACGCCGAGGCCCATGGCGTAGGTGGCCGCGAGCCCCCAGGCGAGGAGACCCTGGGCATAGGCGAAGACGAGCACGATGATCGCGCCCGAGCAGGGCCTCAGCCCCACCGACACCATGAGCGCGACGGCCCCCTTGAGCCCGCCCGCGGCCGGAAGGGTGGCGGGCGTCACGGCGTGGGCGTGGCCGCTGCAGGCGCCGCCCGGATCATGGACGTGGCCATGGTGGTGTCCGGCGGTTGCGGCCGCCGACAGGGCGGTCGGCCGTGCCCGCCCGGCGAGGCGCGTGGCGAGGGCCGCGAGGGCGGGCCGGAGGATCTTGCGCCAGGTGAGGACGAGGCCGAAGCCGACGAGGGCGCAATAGCTCGCGATCTCCACCCAGCGGGCCGTCGCGCCGACGGCGATCGAGGTCATGCCGAGGAGGCCGATGGCGCCGAGCACCAGCACCACCGCGACCGTCGCCTGCACCATGGCCGCCCCGAAGGACAGGGCCACCGCCCGCACCGCCGACTGCCGGTCCGCCAGGACGTAGGCCGAGATCACGGCCTTGCCGTGCCCCGGGCCGGCCGCGTGGAACACCCCGTAGAGGAAGGCGAGGCCGACGAGCCACCAGCCTGCCGTCCCGTCCCGGGACAATTCGCCGAGGGCGCCCGTCATCGCCCGGTAGAAGGCGCTCTGCTGGGCCGCGATCCAGCCGATCAGGCGGCCGAACGGGCCCTCGCCCCCTGTCGCGACGGCCGGTTCCGCCATGCCGACGCCGAACGGGTTGGCGAGCCCCGCCGCCGGCACCGACAGGAGCGCGACGGCGAGGAGGAGGAGGGCGGCGAAGCAGCGGCCGCTAGCCATCGCCCGCCTCCCCGCAGGTGACGATGGCGGTGTTGGAGAGCTCCCCCGTGAGCGCCCGGTACTCTTCCGGAACGCGCCCCGATCGGGGGATCGCGGCCAGCATCGTGGCGATCATCGGGTCGAGCTCGGGCGGCTCCTCCATGGTGAGGGAACAGGCGGCCGGCTCGTCCACGAGATCGAAGGGGAGGGGCTCGTACATGGAGAAGGCGACGAAATACTCCGGGTCGAAGACGTCGAGGACGATCCTCTCCTCGGCCGGGTCCACCGGCTCGGCGAGCGCGAGCTCGAAGTAGAGGGTGAGCTGCCGCCCGTCCGGGTCGTATACGAGCCAGGCCTCGCTCACCCCCTCGAAGGCCCGCTCCTCCTCGTCGGCATAGAGGAAGGAGAAATAGCCGAAATCCTTCAGCGACTTGACGTTCTCCTCGGCGAGCGGCTGCAGCTCCTCCCGGTCGAGGAGCCCGTTGCGGTCCGCATCGAAGCCCTGGATGGCGAAGGTGGAGTAGAACGGGTCGAAGCGCCAGGCGTGGCGCACCCGGTCGACCGTCCCCTCCCCGGAGAAGACGATGGACGTGCTCGCCTCCACGAAGACGTGGGGGTGCGCGGCGACGGCCCCCGCCGAGGCGGCGAGGACGGCGCCCGCGAGGGCGAGGCGATGGAACCCGGGGCGGGTGAAGCGTGTCGTCATCTGGACGGACCGGACCTTTCGGGGCGTTCGGGGGCGGTATCGCGGCCATGGCGAGACTGGCGCCGGCGCCGCACGGGAGGCCCGCGCGGGGCCGCGGCCGCCCGCCAACCGTTGCAGGAGCCGGGAGACATGCATCCTCTCACCCCCTCCCCATTCGAGCATCCCGAGTTCGACGGCCACGAGGAGGTCGTGTTCTGCCACGACCGGGCCAGCGGTCTCAAAGCCATCGTCGCGATCCACGACACCCGTCTCGGTCCCGCCCTCGGCGGCTGCCGGATGTGGCCCTACCCGGACGGGGGCGCGGCCCTTACCGACGTCCTGCGCCTCGCCCGCGGCATGACCTACAAGAACGCCCTCGCGGGCCTTTCCCTCGGCGGCGGCAAGGCGGTCATCCTCGCCGATGCGCGCCTGCCGCGCCAGCCCGGCCTCCTCGAGGCCTTCGGCGAGGCGGTGGAGCGGCTCGGCGGTCGCTACGTCACGGCCGAGGACGTGGGCCTGTCCGTCGCCGACCTCGACGTCATCGCCACCCGCACCCGCCACGCCTGCGGCACGAGCGCCCGCGGCCTCGGCGACCCGTCCCCTATACGGCAAGAGGGGTGGTCGCGGGAATGCGCGCCGCGCTCGCCCACAGGCTCGGCTCGGACGACATCAACGGCAGGCGGGTCGCCGTCGCGGGCGTCGGCCACGTGGGCCGCGGCGTCGCCGAGCGGCTCCACGCCGCGGGCGCCCGCCTCCTCCTCGCGGACGTGCGCGCCGATGCCGCGAAGGCCCTCGCGGACTGCCTCGGCGCGGAACTGGCGGACCCGGCCACCATCCACGAGGCGGAGGCGGACGTCTACGCCCCCTGCGCCCTCGGCGGCGTGCTGTCGGCCGAGACGATCCCCGCGCTCGGCGCGCCGATCGTGGCGGGGGCGGCCAACAACCAGCTCGCGACGCCCGCCGACGGGGCGCGCCTCCTCGCCCGGGGGATCCTGTACGCGCCGGACTACGTGATCAACGCGGGCGGGGTCATCTCCATCGCGGTCGGGGACGAGGAGGGCGAGGCGGCGGCGCTCGCCCGGATCGACGCCATCGGGGCGACGCTCCGCGAGATCTTCGCCCGGGCCGACGCGCAAGGGGCGGGCACGGAGCGGGTCGCCGCCCGCATGGCCGAGGAGCGGCTCGCGGCCGCCCGTCCCCGCGCGCGAGCGCCCGCCTGACCTCACGCGGCCTCGAGCGCGCGCGGCAGGCTCGCCACCAGGTGGTCCACGAAGGCGCGCACCTTGCCCGGGACGTGCTCCCTGTGGGGGTAGACCGCGTGGATCGCGGAGTCGGAGGCCTCGAAGGGCGCGAGCACGGTGACGAGACGCCCCGCCGCGAGGTCGCCCGCCACCACCGTCTCGGGCACCAGGGCGAAGCCGAGCCCCGCGAGCGCCGCCTCGCGCGTCGCGAGCGGGCTGTTGGCGGCGATCCGCCCCTTCACGGGGACGGCCCGCCGCTCCCCGTCGACGAGAAACGGCCAGTTCCGGCGGAAGCGCGTGTTGGTGTCGATGATGCAGTCGTGGCCCGCAAGGTCGTCCGGATGGGCGATCCCGGCGGCGGCGGCGACATCGGGCCGCGCGCAGACGAGGATGCGGAAGGGGGCGAGGCGGCGGGCGATCAGCGACGAATCGGTGAGCTCGGCGATGCGGATCGCCACGTCGAACCCCTCCTCCACGAGGTCCACGAAGCGGTCGTCGAGGGCGAGCTCCACGGTGATTCCGGGCCGTTCGGCGAGGAAGCCCATCACGAGGGGCGCGATCACCGTGTCGCCTAGGGTGCGGGAGGCGGCGATGCGCAGGTGGCCCGTGGGCGTGCCGTGGGCCGAGCGCACCTCCTCCTCGAGGGCGCGCATCCGGGCGAGGATCTCCACCGCCTCCCGGTAGTAGGCGCGCCCGATCTCGGTGAGGGCGAGCTGGCGGGTGGTCCGGTTGATGAGGCGCGCGCCGAGCCGCTCCTCGAGCTCGGCCACGTGCTTCGACAGGAGCGCCTTCGACCGCCCGTCGCGCCGCCCCGCCGCCGAGAAGCCGCCGGCCTCGACCACCGCAACGAACGCCTGCATCCGCGCGAAATTGTCCATCGGCCCTCCCGTCCGTCCCGCAAAGGGTAGCCCCGTCACGCGCCCCGTTGAAAGCGGGCGCCGCACCGGCGAGGATCGCTGCGCCGCCCGCTCCGGCCGGCGCGTGAGAGAAGGGCAAGCCCCATGCCGAAGACCCGGACCGCCACCCGTGCCGCGCCCCGTCGCGCCGCCGGGGCCGCCGCGCTCGCCGCCGTCCTCCTCCTGCCGGCGGCCGCCGGCGCGACCAGCGGCTTCGGCTGCTACCGGGCGAACGTCCCCCCGTCCGACGCCCTCGCCGTCAGGGCCGGGCCGTCCGCCTCGGCCGCGGTGGTGGCCCGGCTCGACTGGGCGGGCGGGCCCATCGTGGCGCTCCGGGCGCCGGGGCTCAGGGGCGGGGAGGGGCACCAGCCGGGCCTGTTCGAGGTTCACCGGGCGGAAGGCGAGGTCTGCGTGCCGGGGGACCGGCCGCGCGGCGCCCGGTGGTGCCCGGTCGCGATCTTCTCGGGCGGCGACACCGTGGAGGGCTGGATCAAGCGCCGCTTCGTCGACCATTCCGAGTGCCCGTGACCGCCGGCGGCCAGGCGTGACCTTTCGCCCACGGAAGAGAGCGGGTTGCGGGCCGGCGGCCGTCGCCTCCGACGACTTTTGTTGACAAAACGTTCAACCATTCGCTTCAAGTCTGGCGACGTCGCGGGCGGCCCACGACCCGTCCGCCCGCGGCCGACCCCCGAAGGAGAGCGCGCGATGCTCAACAAGACCGTTCTTGCCACCGTCGTGGCCACGCTGGCGCTGCCCTTGCCCGCGCTCGCGGCCGACGTGACCGTCGGCGTCGGCAACTGGCCGTCGGCCCGGGCGAGCGCCCACCTGATCGGCAAGGTGATCGAGGACCGCCTCGGCCTCGAGGTCGACTACGTGGAGGGAACCCCGGCGGAGATCTTCGCCGCCATGGACGCGGGCGAGATCGATGTCTTTCCCGAGGTATGGCTGCCCAACCACCGGGGCCTCGTCGCCGAGTACGCCGAGGAGCGCGGGACCGTCGAGGTGGCCGCCCGCGGCATCCCGGCCGAGCAGGGGCTGTGCACCACCCGCTACACCGCCGAGGCCCACGGGCTGAAGTCGGTCTTCGACCTGACGAAGCCGGAGGTCGTCACCCTGTTCGACACCAACGCGGACTCCCGCGGCGAGATGTGGATTGGCGCGCCGGGCTGGGAGGCGACGCGCATCGAGCGGGTGCGGGCGAAGAGCTACGGCTACGACGCTCTGATGGACCTGCGCGAGATCGACGAGCGCACCGCCATGGCCGCCGTCGACGTCGCCGTCGCAGTGGAGCGGCCCATCGTCTTCTACTGCTACGAGCCCCACCACCTGTTCGAGCTGCACGACATCGTGCGCCTCGAGGAGCCGCCCCACGATCCGACCAAGTGGAACATCCGCAACCCGGACGAGCCGGACTGGCTCGCCCGCTCGGAGGCGGCCTCGGCCTACGGGCTGTCGTTCATCCACCCCGCGTTCACGCGCGGCCTGATGGAAACCCATCCCGAGGTGCGCGCGTTGGTTGAAAATCTCGACCTCGACGCGGACGCGCTGTCGGAGATGTCCTACGCCCTCGTCGTGGAGCGGCAGGACCCGGATGCCTTCGCCGCCTCGTGGGCGGCGACGAACGCAGACCGGATCGACCGGTGGACCGAGTAGGGGACGGGTGCGCCGGCGGCGCGAGGGGCGCCGCCGGCCGATGACGTTTCAGCGGGGCCGGTCCGCCGGCGAGCCATGGATCGCGAGGGGTTTTGCGATGTTCGTCCTTTTCAGACTGCTGGTGCTCCTGTGCGTGGGCGCCCTCGGCCTCACGGCCGCCTCGGCCACCACGACGCGGGTGTTCGACCCGAGCACCAAGCAGTGGATCGAGTTCGATTCGAGCCGCATGTCCGGGGGCACGCGCGCGCCGGGCGCGGTGATGGACCCGAAGTTCAAGCGCCAGGTCGTGCCGTTCCGCACGTCCGAGGCGCCGGGGACCATCATCATCGACACCGACAAGAAGTTCCTGTTCTACGTCCTGCCGAACTTCCAGGCGATCCGCTACGGCGTCGGCGTGGGCAAGGAGGGCTTCGGCTGGTCGGGCAAGGTGCGCGTCGGCCGCAAGGCGGAGTGGCCGCGCTGGACGCCGACCCAAGACATGATCCAGCGCGACCCGTCCCTCGTGAAGTACGCGAACGGCATGCCCGGCGGCGAGAACAACCCGCTCGGCGCCCGCGCGCTCTACCTCTTCGAGGGCAACCAGGACTCCCTCTACCGGATCCACGGCACCAACGAGCCCTGGTCCATCGGCCTCAACGTGTC
>CAZJNX010000154.1:0-11630 GCA_964547415.1 uncultured Hyphomicrobiales bacterium | reverse complement strand
CAGCTTCGCATATCGCGATGCCGTCGGAGGTGAGAGCGGCATCCACCCCATCTCCTCACGCGGGCGGAGGAGGGGGCCTCCCTCGCCGCCGCCCTCGGCGACGGGTTCGTGGTCCTGATGGCGCGTCACGGCGCGACGGTCGCGGGCGGCTCGCTGCGCGAGTGCGTGTTCCGCGCCGTCGGCGCCTCCCAGAACGCCGAGGCGCAGGCCCGCGCCGCCGCCCTCGGGCCGCTCACGCCGCTCTCGCCCGGGGAGCGGGCGCTCGTCGCCCGCCTGTCGCCCGGCGGCGTCGAGCGGGCCTGGCAGTACTGGTGCGCCCGCCTCGCGCGGCCGTGAAGGAGGGAGCGCCCCGCCGGCCTCGACCGGTCCGCGGCCGGCGCTAGGTTCGCTCTCGGGGCGAGTGCCCCGTTCCGGGAGATGATGCATGACGAGACCACCGATCGCCCCGCGGCCGAGCGGCCGGCTCCGCGCCGCCGTCCTCGCCATCGCCTTCGCCCTCGGCCTCATCCTCGTTCCGGGCGGCGCGGCGCTCGCCCACCACGGCTGGTCATGGACGAGCGGCGGCAACATCGAGCTGACGGGCGTCATCGCAAGTGCGCGGCTCGGCAACCCCCACGGCATCCTCGAGGTGGACGTGGAGGGGGAGCGCTGGCGCGTGGAGGTGGGCCAGCCCTGGCGGAACGACCGGGCGGGCATCCCCGACGGCGGCCTCGCAGAAGGGGTGGAGATCCGCGTGGAGGGGGAGCCCTCGGCGGACGTGTCCGAGCGGCGCCTCAAGGCCGAGCGCCTGTGGCTCGACGGGCGTCTCCACGACCTCTACCCGCGGCGCGACTGACCGGGTGGACGGAGCGGCCGTCCTCGCCGCCGTCGAGGGGTCGGCGGTCGCCGAGGGCTTGCGCTTTTCCCGCTGGAGCTACGCGGTCCTGAGCGCGGCCCACGTTCTCGGCATCGCGCTCCTCGTCGGCGCGATCGCCCCCCTCGACCTGCGTCTCCTCGGCCTCTGGCGGCAGGTTCCGGTGGACGCGCTGTCGGCCGTCCTCGTGCCGACGGCGGCGGCCGGCCTCGCCCTCGCCGCCCTCACGGGCGCTCTCCTGTTCTCCGTCCGGGCGAGCGAATACGCGGCCGTCGGCGTCTTCCGGTGGAAGCTCGCCTTCGTCGCCGCGGGTCTCGCCGGCGCGCTCGCCCTCCAGGCCGCGGCGCGGCGCGGCCTCGCGGGCGTCCCGCCCGTCCGCCGCGCCGCCCACGGTGCCCTTTCGCTCTTCGCGTGGGGCGGGGCGCTCCTCCTCGGGCGCCTGATCGCCTTCGCGGACGGCTGAGGCTTAGGCCTCGGCCGGCTCTACGGTCTGGATCACCTCGAAGCCCTCGAACTCCGGGTGGCCGATGTAGGTCGGCTTGCTCGCGCCCGCGTCCTTGTGGGCGGCGCGGAAGGCGTCCGAGCGGGTCCAGGCCTCGAAGGACTCGCGGGACGCCCACACGGTGTGGGACGAGTAGAGGGTGTACTCGTCCGTCTTCGGGCCCTTGAGGAGGTGAAAGCTCCGGAAGCCCGGCGTCTTGTGGATGTGGACCTCCCGGTCGAGCCACATGCGCTCGAATGCCTCCTCCTCGCCGGGCCTGATCTTGAAGCGGTTCATCGCGATGAACACGGGCACAGTCTCCCTGTCGCTGGTTTCCGGTCGCTCGGCCCGCCCGCGTGGGCGCGGCCCCGGCGCCACCCTAGCCGCTTCCCTCGCCCGCCGCATGGGGCCGATCGTCCCCTCCCCATGGCACGCCGCCGCCGCCCGGAAAACCCGCCGCCCCGTCCGGCCGCCGTCAGCCGTGGGCGAAGGGGATGCCGAGGAGGGTCGTCGTGATGACGAAGTAGAGGAGGAACCCGGTGAAGTCGACGATGGTCGTCAGCGCCGGACCCGAGACGAGGGCCGGGTCCTGCCGCGCCGCGAGCGCGCCGAGGGGCAGGAGCGCGCCGATCAGCGTCGCGGTCACCGTCTGGACCGCGAGGGCGACGCCGATCGCCGTCCCGATGCCCGCGAGGGTGAGGTCCGAGGGCACGTCCGCCGCGTTGGAGATGAACATGACCTTCGCCCAGGCGAACGCGAACAGGACGGCGGCGAGGAGCGCGGCCACCCGGGCCTCCCGCCACACGACGCGGCCCGCGTCGGCGAGGCGCACGTTCCCGAGGGCGACCGCCCGGGTGGCGAGACCCGCGGCCTGGGTGCCGACGTTGCCGCCGGTGTCGGCCACCATGGGCATGTAGAGGGCGAGGATCACGAGGGCGTCGAGGGCGTGTTCGTAGACGTGGACCACGTAGCCGGCCGCGAGCCCCGCCACGGCGAGGCCGAGCACCCAGGGAACGCGGCGCCGGAAGTCCGACAACACGGAGATCTCGAGGTAATCGTCCGCCTCCCGCTCGCCGGAAAGGCCGGAGAAGATCTCCCGGTCCTCCTCGATCTCCTCCACGAGGAAGCGGGCCGCCGTTGCCGCCGTCACCGCCGACAGGAGGCGGCCCGTCCCGTCCACGACGGGGAGGATGGCGGCGCCCGCCGCCACGAGGCTGAGGGCGGCGCCGCTCGCCGTGTCCGCCGGCGTCGCCACCGGCCCGTCGCGGCCGGCGAGCGGCCCGACCGGCGCCTCGGCCGGGCTCGAGACGAGGGTGGCGAGGGTGACGGTGCCGAGGAAGGTGCCGTCCCCGCCGGTGACGCAGGCGGCCTGGGTGGCATCCGGCGGGGCGGCTGCGAGCCGGGCGGCCGCCGCGCCCGCCGGCATGTCGGCCGGCAGGACGACGAACCCCTCCGTTGCGATGGCCGCGACCCGCGCGACCGGCCCGTTCCCCTGTTCCATGGCTGCCCCCGGCCCGTTTCCCCGCCACGCCCATAGCGGATGGGCCCGCAGCCGTCACCCGGGACGGTTGAGCCGGTCCACCGCCGGGAGGAGGAGGGCCCGCGGCACGAGGGGCGCCGTCGCCGCGCCGATCCGGTTGAACAGCCCCGGCACGACCACGCGCCGCCCGCGCCGGAAGCCCCGCCAGCCCGCCGCCGCCACGGCCTCTGCCGTCATGGCGGGCATCATCCGGAACAGCGGCGAGCTCGCCATCCCGCCCCGCTCCTGGAACTCGGTGCGCGTCGGACCGGGGCACAGGGCCGTGACGGTCACCCCCGCCCGCGCCGCCTCCACCGTCAGCGCCTCGGAGAAGGACAGGACGAACGCCTTGGAGGCGTAGTAGGTGGCCATCCGCGGGCCGGGCTGGAAGGCGGCGGTGGAGGCGACGTTGAGGATGCCGCCCCGCCGCCGCTCCATCATCCCCGGCAGGAGCGCGCGGGTGAGGGCCACCACGGCCCGCACGTTGACGTCCACCATGGCGAGGAGCTCGTCGGGATCGGTCGCGACCACCTTCTTCATGACGCCGAAGCCCGCGTTGTTGACGAGGACGTCCACCGGCCGGCCGAGGTCGGCGAGCGCCGCGACGAGGCGGTCCGGCCCGTCCTCTGCCGCGAGGTCGGCGGCGACGGTGACGGCCCGGTCCGGGCCGAGGCTTTCGCGCAGGGCCTCGAGGCGCTCCGTGCGGCGGGCGACGAGCACCAGGTCGTGGCCGTCCGCCGCCGCGAGGGGGGCGATCGCCGCGCCGATCCCGGAGGAGGCGCCGGTGACGAGCGCGAGCGGCCGCGCCGCGGCCCCGCCTTCCTTCCCCTCGTCCGCCATGTCCGCTCTTCCCCTCCGCGCGCGCCCGCGGCCGCCGGTCGCCGCCCCGCCGGCGGGCCTTCCGCGCGGCACCATGCTAGTGCGTCGGGGCGGCCGCAACGGTCCGCGTCCCGCCGTCCACCCGTCCGGAGCTCCGAGATGAAGCCCCTCACCCCAGTCCGCCTGATCTACCTCGCCCTCGCCGTCGGCGGCGCCATCGTGCCGGTCTTCTTCTTCACCCGCTGGTTCATGGAGAACGGGTGGAGCCTGCCGGCCATGATCGACGCCTGGAACGTCAACGACGCCACCTCCGGCCTCGTGTGGGACCTCACCTTCGCGGCCGCCGCCCTCACCGTCTTCGTGATCGCCGAGGCGATCTCGCGGCGCGACTTCCTCCTCCTCGTCGCGGTGCCGGCCACCTTCTGCATCGGCGTGTCGTGCGGGCTGCCGCTCCACCTGTTCCTGAGGAGCCGCGCCCGGGGTTGAGCGCGGCCCTCGCCGGTCAGGCCGTGTCGATCTCGCGCCGCACCTGGGCGTAGGAGATGAGGGCGAACAGCGTCGTGCCGCCGATCACGTTGCCAGCGAGGGCGGGCAGGATGAAGCCCCCGAGCGCGTTCCAGAGCGGCAGCTCCCCGTCGAAGACGAGGATGAAGGCCTCCACCGCCCCCGCGATCACGTGGGAGAGGTCCCCGAGCGCGATCAGGTAGGTGAGGACGAGGACGACGAAGAAGGCCGCCGCCTCGGCCGACGGCAGCGTCCAGACGATCGCCGCCACGATGAAGCCCGCTACGATGCCGCGCCAGAAGGTGGTCGCCGCGTCCGGCGCCATGGCGTGGCGGGCCACGGCGCGCATCGCCTCCTGCCCTTCCGCGGTGAAGAAGAGGTCGGAGGAGATCGCCCAGCCGGAGATCGCGGTCCCCACCATGTTGGCGAGGAAGACCACCGTCCAAAGGCGCGCCACGTTGAGGAGGATGGCGAGCTTCTGGTTCGCCATCACCGGCAGCACCACGGTGATGGTGTTCTCGGTGAACAGCTGCTGCCGCCCGAGGATGACGACGAGGAAGCCGACGGAGTAGCCGAGGTTCTCCACGAGCGGCCGCCACTCCGCCGGCGGCAGGTGGGCGTGGAGAAGCCCCTCGGCCACCACCGACAGGGAGATGGACAGCCCCGCCGCGATGCCCGACCAGATGAGGCTCGGGAACGGGCGGGAGAGTTCGTCCTCGCCCTCCGAGCGGACGATCTCGTAGACGGCCGCCGCCCTGAGGCGTCGCCGCCGCTCGATCTCCTGCCGCTCGGTGCCGGAGCGGGAGGTGCGCTCCGCGCTCCCGCCGTCGTCGGGGCTCGTCTGTTGCACTGGGACCTCCGGGTCGTGTGTGGGCGCGCTCGCCCGGCCGGTCCGTTCGCGGCACGTCGCTGTGTCGATCCGGATGCGGATGGCGCGCGGGGCGGCCTCGCCCGTGGGGCGGACGGCCGGGACGGGGCGCGGCGGGAGTCCATCTGCCCGCCACGCCCATCGAACGTGCCCTCGCCCATCCCGTTCCGGAACGGGCGGGGACGCGATGTCGCTGCCCTCAGGCGAGGAACAGGGCGCCCGCGTCCGGCAGGACCCCGTCCACCACGATCTCCGGGTCGATCAGCCCCGCCGGCGAGAGGTATCCCCTATCGAACGGGTGGGGGACGGGCGGGCCGTCGTCCGGGCCGCCGAGGCCGTCCGGATCCGGCGAGAGGTACTCCGACAGGAACGCGCCCACCTCCATCAGCATCGCCTCGTCGAAGGGGAGCGGGGGGCCGTCGTCCGGGCCGCCGAGGCCGTCCGGGTCCGGCGTCAGGAGCGCGCCGAGCGCGTCCCCGATCTCCACCAGCACCGCCTCGTCGAAGGGGAGCGGGGGACCGTCGTCGGGCCCGCCGAGGCCGTCCGGATCGGGCGTCAGCAACGCGCCGAGGACGTCGGCGAATGCGGCGAGCTCCACGGGGGCGAAGGGCAGCGGGGGGCCGTCGTCCGGCCCGCCGAGGCCGTCGGGGTCCGGTGTCGTCAGGCTGCCGAGGAACTCGGCGAAGGCGACGAGCTCCAGTTCGCCGAAGGGGAGGGGAGGACCGTCGTCCGGTCCGCCGAGGCCGTCGGGGTCCGGGGTCTCGTTCCCGCCGTCCCCTCCGATCGCGAGCTGGCGCGGGTCCCGTTCGACCAGCGTGTTGTCCGGCGTCGACCCGTTCTCCTCCGGCTCGCCGGGCACCTCGTCGGGATGCAGGATCTCGCGCACGCCGTTCCCGTCCTCGCCGGTCTCGCCCGGGCTCGGCCGGTCCGTGGTGAGCTCGCCCGGCTCCTTCGCCTCCTGGATCGCCGCGAACACCTTGCCCGCCTCGCGCTCCAGGAAACCGTCGAAGCCGTGGCCGACGTAGATGCCGAACACGTCCTCGAGGGCGTCGCCGGCGTCCGGATCCTCCGGGTCGATCTCCGCAAGGTCCGCCTTCGCCTCCTTGCGCAGGGGCCGCTTCAGGACGTTCGCTTCGTCCATCGCCTCGAAACGGGCGGCGAGGGCGTCCACCTCGTTCGCGTCGATGTCGCCGTCGTCGTCCTTCGCGTCCTCCACGCTCTCCTTCGCATCCTTGCGGATCGCCTTGTCGAGCGCCTTGTCGACCTGGCGCTCCACGCGCCGGCCCGCATCGTCGAAGGCGTCCCGGATGTCGTTCACCTCGTCCGCGTCGAGGCCGTCGGCCGCCGCGTCCTTCACCGCGTCCTTGCCCGCCTTCGCGAGCTCCCGGTCGAGGAAGCGGTCGAGGCCGAGGCCGCCGAAGGTCTCCTTCAGACCGTCGATCTCTTCCTTCGTGAGGCCGTCCTCGGCGGCCTTCCCGATCTCCTCGCGCACGACCTGCTTGCCGATCTCGAACGCCTCGGCCCGGTCGAGAGCCCGTTCCTGGAGCGCCCCGCGAACCGCCGCGATCCACGCGGCGGGGCCCGTGCCGGCGGCCGGCCCGTCGTCGTTGACGACGAGGCCGTAGGCCGTCTTCTGCGGGCCGACCGGCGAGAGCGCGCCGTTCGGCGTGCCGTCCTGGTAGAAGGTGAGTTCCTGGACGATCTCCACCGCGAAGATCTCGTGGGTCTCGACCGCCGTGTCGCCGGTCGTGGTGACCGAAACGAGGGTCGACATGGTCGGGCCGACGGGGAGTTCCACCGTCTTCTCGAAGCCGCCGCCGGCGAACTGGATCGCGTCGTCCGCCTCGGTGGTGACGTCGCGCAGGCGCAAGACCGCGCCGACCTTGGGTGCCGCCGGGTCGCCCTGGGGCGTGCCGGTGAAGGTGAGGGCGAAGGTGTAGGTCGTGGTGCCCGCGTGACCTTCGGCGGCGGCGGCATGGGGGGTGATCGTCCAGCCCATCGTTCATCTCCTCGCGCTTCGCGACGAGCCCCCCGTTCCTTCGGCTCGAGGACTTCGCTTGATCCGGGGGATCGGGCTGCCCCGCCGAACGGCGTCTCGTCTCCTGACGGGGCGGACATAAGGATGTTCGCCGGAGGCCCGTGTGACCGGCACCACACTTCTTGCGCTCGGGCCGACGGTCCGGTGAGGGAGACTACCGGCCGAGGCGGTCGCGCAGGGCGAACCAGGTCATGGCGAGGGCGAGGAGGGGCCGGCGCAGGTGGGCGCCGCCCGGGAAGGAGGGGACGGGGAGGGACGAGAACACGTCGAGCCCGTCCGTGTCGCCGCCGATGGCCTCGGCGAGGACGCGGCCCGCGAAGGTGGCCGTGCCGACGCCCTGGCCGGAGAAGCCTGAGGCCGTGTAGAGGCCGTCCTCGAGGCGCCGCAGGAAGGGGGCGCGGTTCGGCGTGACGGCGAGTGTGCCGCCCCACGCGTTTGCGATCGGGGCGTCCTTCAGCTCGGGGTAGACCTCGGCGAGGTGGGGGCGCACGAAGGCGGCGATGTCGGCGGGAAAGGCGTCCCGGTAGGTCTCGCCGCCGCCGAAGACGATGCGCCGGTCCCGCGTCGGCCGCCAGTAGCGCACCACGAAGCGGGTGTCGGCCACCGCCTCGCCCCCCGGGATCAGCCGGTCGAACAGGGCCGCGTCGAGGGGCGCCGTCGCCACCACGAAGTTGTTGAGGGGGAGGACCCGCGCCGCCACCGCCGGCAGGAGGCGGCCGAGGTAGCCGTTGGCGGTGACGGCGACCGTCTCCGCCGAGACCGCCGGCCCGCCGGCGGTGACGACCCGCCACCGCCCGTCCGCGCGGACGATCCCGCTTGCCCGGGTCCGCTCGTGGATCCGCACGCCCGCGTCCGCGGCCTGCCGGGCGAGGGCCTGGACGAGGCGCCACGGGTCGAGGTGGAAGGCGCCCGCGTCCCGCACGCCGCCGTGGTAGCGCGCCGTCCCGATCATGGCCGGCAGGTCCGCCGGGGCGACGGGGGCGAGGCGGTCGTAACCGTAGTGGCGGGCGAGGTGCTCGGCATAGGCGACGAGCTCGTCGTGATGGGCGGGCCGGTCGGCGGCGATGACGAGCCCCTCGGCAAGGGCGGCGCCCTCCGGATCGCCTGCGGCGACCTCCCGCACCAGCGCCTTCGCCTCCTCCCCGAACCGCCACAGCCGCCGCGCGGTGTCGCGGCCCACCATCCGTTCGAGCGTTACCTGGTCCTTGCGCTGGCCCGAGTGGACCTGGCCGCCGTTGCGCCCCGAGGCGCCCGCGCCCACCCGTGCCGCCTCGAGGAGCACCACGGTCCGCCCCGCGCGCGCCAGATGCATGGCCGTCGACAGCCCCGCGTAGCCGCCCCCGACCACCGCGACGTCCGCCCGCACGTCCTCCCCGAGCGGCGGACCCTCGACCCGCGGCGGGAGCGCCGCGCCGTAAAGGGTCGGCGGCGCGCCCGTCGGCGCCAGGTCCGCGATCTCGCCCGTGCGGCTCATGACGGGAAAGGAAGGGGCGTCACCGGCGCGGGCTCACACGTTGAGGAGCAGGTATTCCCGCTCCCACGGGCTGATGACCTTCATGAAGGTCTCGAACTCGGCTTCCTTGATGGCCCGGTAGGTGCCGACGAAGCTCTTGCCGAAGATGTCGTTGAGCGCCTCGCACTCGGAGAAGAGGGCGAGCGCCTCGAGGAGCCCGCGGGGCAGGCCGTAGGGCAGGCCCCGTGCGGAGCCCTCGATGGGCTCGTCCGGGCTGAGCTCCTCTGCGATGCCGAGGTAGCCGCAGGCGAGCGAGGCGGCGATGGCGAGGTAGGGATTGGCGTCGGAGGAGGGCACGCGGTTCTCGAGCCGGCGGGCGGCCGGGGCGGAATAGGGCACGCGCAGGCCGACGGTCCGGTTGTCGTAGCCCCAGTGGACGTTGATGGGCGCGGCCGTCCACCGCTCGAGCCGCCGGTAGGAGTTCACGTACGGGGCGAGGATCGCCATCACGTTCGGCATGTAGCGCTGGTGGCCCGCGATGAAGGAGAAGAACTCCCTGGTCTGGTCGCCTTCCGGGCTCGAGAAGATGTTGCGCCCGGTCTCGATGTCGACGAGGGACTGGTGGATGTGCATGGCCGAGCCGGGCTCGCCGGACATCGGCTTGGCCATGAAGGTGGCGTACATGTTGTGGCGCAGCGCCGCCTCGCGGATGGTCCGCTTGAACATGAAGACCTGGTCGGCGAGGTCCACCGCGTCGCCGTGCAGGAGGTTTATCTCCATCTGCGCGGCGCCTTCCTCGTGGATGAGGGTGTCGATCTCGAGCCCCTGCGCCTCGGCGTACTCGTAGATGTCGTCGAACAGGTCGTCGAACTCGTTGACGGCGGCGATCGAGAAGGACTGGCGGCCGATCTCCGGCCGGCCCGACCGGCCGATGGGCGGCTCGAGCGGGTAGTCCGGGTCGGTGTTCGGCTTGACGAGGTAGAACTCGATCTCCGGCGCCACCACGGGGCGCAGGCCGCGGCGGCGGTAAAGGTCCACCACGCGCTTCAGGACCTGGCGGGGGGCGTGGTCCACCGGCCGCCCGTCCCGGTAGCGGGCGTCGTGGATGAGCTGGGCCGCCGGGTCCGACGCCCAGGGCACGATGGCGAGGGTGGAGTAGTCCGGATCGAAGATGAGGTCGCCGTCGGCCGGGTCGTGCTTGAAGCTGTCGTCCTCTTCCGGGTAGTCGCCGGCGATCGTCTGGGTGAAGATCGACGTCGGCATGGTGATCGAGGGGTTGCGGGCGAACTTCTCGGTCGGCATCAGCTTGCCGCGGGCGACCCCCGACTGGTCGGGGACGATGCACTCCACGTCCATGATGCGCTTCTCGGCGAGCCAGCGGCACGCCTCCGCGTGGTTCGCGACGCCGCGCACCGTGCTTTCCGCCGTCACCCCCGTTCCGTCATCCGCCATGGTCACCCGACAAGTGGCTGCCGCGCCGGCCGTTCGCCCGGCGCCTCCCGCGATAAAGCGGCCGGCCCGCGGCCCTGTCAACGCGAGCGCCGGTCGCGCCGGCCGCCCGCCCGCGCGAAGAGGCGCATATTCCCGCGCTTTCCTGCGGCCCGTTCCGGCTGGTAGCGGAAGATCCGGACAGCGACGCACACGGGAGACCAGGATGACGAACGACAGGAAACGCCGTCCGTTCCGGCGCGGGACCGGCGGCGACGCGGACCCGACGCGGCGCCGCGTCGTGGGCGCCGTGGCGCTCGCCGCCCTCCTGCCGTTCACGGGCGCCCTCGCCCAGCCGATCCCGCGCCCGCGGGTGGTGAGCCGCACCCTCGACGCGACGACGCTGGAACCCGGCCAGTTCATCTTCGAGCCGGAGCTGTCGCCGGAGGGCCCGGTCGTGGTGATCGTGTCGCTGCCGGACCAGCTCGTCCACGTCTATCGCAACGGCGTGGAGATCGCCGTGTCCACCTGCTCCACCGGCAAGCCGGGGCACGCGACGCCCACCGGCGTCTTCGTGGTGCTGCAGAAGGACAAGCACCACCGCTCGTCCACCTACAACAACGCGCCGATGCCCAACATGCAGCGCCTCACCTGGCGGGGCATCGCGCTGCATGCGGGGAACCTGCCGGGCTATCCCGCCTCCCACGGCTGCGTGCGCCTGCCCATGGCCTTCTCCGAAAAGCTGTTCGAGATCGGGCACCTCGGCATGCCCGTCATCATCGCCGACGAGAAGAGCGAGCCGTCGGCCGTCGTCCATCCGGGTCTCCTCCTGCCGCCGGAGGCGGAGGCCGAGGCGATGGCCGCAGTCGCCGCCGCCGCGGCAAAGGCGCACCACGGGCCGGACGCCACCACCGACACCCACGACGTCGTCTCCATCGTGGTGTCGGCCGCCGACCGCCGCCTCGTCATGCTGCGGGACGGGGAGGAGGTGTTTTCCTCGTCCGTGACGATCCGCGATCCCGAGCGGCCCCTCGGCAACCACGTCTACAAGATGCTGGAGGTGGACGGCGACGGGCGGGAGGTCACCTGGCTCGCCCATCGCATCCACGCCACCCTGTCGGGCGGTGGGACGCCCGAGGCCGTGCTCTCCCGCATCGCGGTGGACGACTGGATCGGCGCCGTCTCGCTACTCGCCGACCTGCGCCCGGGCTCCACCGTCGTGGTGACGGAGCTGCCCGCGAGCGCCGAGACCCGCTCGGGCGCCGACTTCGTCATCATCCACGACGTGTGAGGCCGCGGCCGCCCCGTGCGCCTCACCGGGCGGGCGCGGCCCCGCGCGCGGTCGACCGGTCGAGGGGCCCCGGCCGGTCCCAGTCTCCCTCCGGCCGGTCGAGGACGAGCGGATCGCTCTCGCTGGTGAGCGGGTCGGGGTGGGGCGCGGGCCGCGCCTCCATCTCCACGTACCGACGGTCGGAAAAGACGAACGCGGGCCGGTGCCGGCGCCGGGTGAAGCCGTAGCGTTCCCAGTAGGCGACGAGGTGATCCTGCACCTGGCCGACGAAACGGCGGTAACCCTTGCGGCGGATGATCCGGGCTGCCTCGTCCACGAGGGCCCGGGCGATTCGGCCCGAGCGGAACGCCGGGCGCACGCACACCCGTTCGATCTT
>CAZJNX010000153.1:0-11631 GCA_964547415.1 uncultured Hyphomicrobiales bacterium | reverse complement strand
CGGGCGGCGGCGGCTTGCGAGGGAGGCCGGTCGGAGCCGAGACCGCCCGCATTCCGGACATCTCCCCCACGCCGCTCCGCGAGAGGGTCCGGGCGTACCGCCTTTGACCGCGCACGGGCGCTTGCGGGCGCGGTCGCGATCGTGGCGGCGCCGCCCGCGGCCCGCTATGGTCCGGATCAAGGATGCGCCCGCGCGCCATCGCAGCCGCCCCGGTCCTGCCACCGGCGGCGGCGGGCCGCGTCATGGGCCGGTCGGAGCCGAACGGGATGACACCGCAGGACGAGGATCCACGGGACGCGGCCGAGACGGTCGCCCTCCTCGCCGCCCTCGCGACCGCCGCGGCGGAGGCGCGCGCGCCGGCCGACGCCTTCGCCGCCGCGTCCGGAACGGCGCAGCAGCTCGTCGGCCACGCCCTCTTCACGGTGCTCGCGTTCGACGCGCGGACGATGGAGGGGGAGCGGGCCTTCTCGTCCGACCCGGTCGCCTACCCCCTCGGCGGGCGCAAGGCGATGGGCGGCACGGCCTGGGGCCGGCACGTCCTCGGGGGGGGGGCGGCCGCTGATCGGCGCGGGGGCGGCGGACATCCGCACCTTCTTCGCCGACCACGAGACGATCCTGGGGCTCGGCCTCGACATGGTGCTGAACGTGCCGGTGCGCGTCGCGGGGACGACGGTCGGAAGCGTGAACATGCTGCGCGGCGCCCTCCCCTACCGCGCGTCCGACGTGCCCGTGGCGACGGTGCTGGCAGGCCTCCTCGCCGCGCCCCTCGACCGCCGGGCCGGGGGCCGATGAGCGCGCGGCGGCGGGCCGGGTCCCGGCGGCGCCACGTGGCCGCGGCCCTCGCGCTCGTCGTCGCCGCCGGGTCGCCGGCCGGGGCCGAGGCGCCGGAGCCGGGGGCGTACGCCTGCCGCGCCACCCACGTCGCCGGGCTGTGGCACCGGCCGGACGGGACGCTGGAGGCGGGCCGGGTCGAGCCGTCGGCGGCGCAGGCGCGCTTCGTCCTCCGCCTCGAGCGGCTCGGCGCCGAGGAGAAGGCGGTCGCCTGCTACGCGGGCCTCGCGGCCGCCGACGGGACGGCCTGCGCCGACCCGGACACCGTCTTCTTCCGCCTGTCTCTGCCGGGGCGCGACCTCGCCCTGCCGCCCGGCGGCGCCTTCCTCGCCGCCCGGCCCGCGGGCGCGGACGAGCCGCCCGCCTTCTTCTGCTTCGACGAGGCCTGGATCAGCCTGGAGCCCGGCGCGAACGGCCTCGCCTACACCATGGGCCGGGTCGCCCTGTCGGGCGTCGCGGGCGGGCCGCGGCTCGACCGCTTCCTCGAGGCGGGCACCTGCCGCAAGGCCCCCTGAGCCGCGGCGCGGGGCGGGCGCTCGGCCTCAGGGCGAGACCACGCGCGGATGATCGAGGCGGTCGCCCGGCTCGAGGCCGAGCCTGTCGACGGTGCCGGCGATCACCTCGAAGACGAAGCGCACCGGCGCGTCCGAGGGGATCGAGTCCAGCGACAGCGGCGTCGTCTCCTCGGCAACGGCGACGATGTCGCCGTCGGCCTCCACGAAGATGATGTCGAGCGAGATGAGCGTGTTCTTCATCCAGAACGTGACGTGGCGTTCGACGCCGAAGTCGAACAGCATGCCGTGATCGGTCGGGATCGACTCCCGGAACATCAACCCGCGGCTGCGCTCGACCGGGTCGTCGGCGATCTCGGCGCTGAAGACGTGCCGCTCGCCGTCCACGACGAGCACCACCTCGTCCGCCGCGGCGGCCGGTGGCGTGACGGGGAGGAACACGGGGACGAACACGGCGAGGAGCGCGGCGAGCGCGAGCCCGGGCCGGGCCGCACCGCGCGCCGGCTTCCGTCCGCGGGCGCGTCCGTTGCCGCGCCCCTTCCCTCGTCCCGTCGGTCGCTGCGTCCCCATGGACAGGTCGTCCCCCTCTTCCCGATGGCATGGCGGGCGGAGGCCGCACCGCCGCCCCGCACGGCGCTTTTCCCCCCGCCGGAGGCGCCACGCAAGCCATCCGTGCGCCGGCCACGCCAATCGGCCGCTGGCGCGGCGGCGAGCGGCCGGCGGGGAGGCGTTGTGGCGACTTCGCCGTTGGGGCAGGGTCCATCCGCGGGCCGGGTGTGGATCCGATGGCGCGGGCCCGGCCGCGGGGCGGACCGCGCGGGGAGGAAGGAAAGGCGGGGACGGTCCATGATCCCGATCGAAGGCGCGCTGTTCCCGGGCTGGATCCTCGTCCTCGGCCTCGCCCTCGCCGCCACGGTGGTGGCCGTCGTGGTCCTTCGTCTCGTCGGGCTCGCCGACGCCCTGCCGCTCCGCCCCGTCTTCAACCTCGCCCTGTTCCTCCTCCTCGCCCTGGTGCTCTGGGACATCCTCTACGGCGCCGGCTGAGGCGGCGACGCCCCGGGTGCGGCCCCGGGCGATCCGTCGCGGCGGCGCGCCGGAGCGGCCGGTCGCGGGCCGATATGACCGCCGAACGGCCGGCCCGGGCCGGCGCCGGCCCGCACGGCACCGCCGGCCCGTCGCTATCCTTTCGTATGACGGCGAGAGGGCCGCCCTATCCGGAAGTGGCGGCGGCCGCGCCGCCTCGCAGGTTTCGCGCAAGCATCGTGACCACTAAAGGGTGAGGGATCGACGAGGGCCGGTGTCGGGGGCGCGACCGCCGGGCGAGAGCGAGCGGCACGGTGATGGACGAAGCGGAGGCGAAGGGGAAGGGGACGCCCGGACGAGGGCTTCGCGCCGCGGTCAGGCGCGGTCTCGCGCTCGTCCTGTTCGGGCGCGTCATCGCGGGTGCGGGCTTTGCGGCCGTGCACGTGGCGGACGACCTGCGGGAGAACCCGCGCACCGCCGACGCCGAGATCGACGCCGACACGGTGGCGGTCGCAGCCCCCCTCGCGGGCCGGATCGTCTCCCTGCCGGTCGCCGAGAACCGGCCGGTGGAGGCGGGCGAGGTCCTGTTCAGGATCGACCCGGCGCCCTACCGGCTCGCCCTCGCCGAGGCGGAGGCGACGCTGCGCGCCGCCGAGGCGTCCCTCGCCGGGGCGCGGCGTCGCAACGCGGCGGAGGCGGCGAACGCGACGTCGGCCGCCGAGGAGATCCGCCGCGCCGAGGAGGACCTGGCGCTCGCCACCCGCACGGTGGAGCGGCTCGGCCCGCTGGTGGAGGACGGCTACGTCTCCCGCCAGGAATTCGACGAGGCGGTGGTCGCCCGGGCGAACGCGGAGGTCTCCCTCGCCCAGGCCCGGCGCACCGCCACGGCGAGCGTGGACCTCGTCCAGACCACCGCCGCCCTCGAGGCGGAGGTGGACGCCGCGCGCGCCGCCGTCGACCTCGCCCGCTGGGAGCTCGACAACACCACCGTCCGCGCCCCCTTCGACGGGCGCGTCGTCGGCCTGTCCACCGGCGTCGGCCAGTACCTCCTGCCGGGCACCCCGGTCTTCACCCTCATCGACGACGCCTCCTGGCACGCCGTCGCCCTCGTGCGCGAGACGGACCTCGCCGCGATCCGTCCCGGCATCCGGGCCGACGTGACGGTGGCGATCGACACGGGGGCGACCGTCGCGGGCCGGGTTCGGAGCGTCGGTCGCGGGATCCAGTCGACGGACGACGTGGACGTCGCCGGCCGCGTCCCGTACGTGGAGGCGACGCTCGACTGGGTGAAGGTGGCCCGCCGCTTTCCGGTCCGCGTCGCGCTGCAGGACCCGCCCGACCACCTCATGCGGATCGGGGCGTCCGCCATGGTCGTCTTCCGCACCGGCGCACCGCCGGGCGAAAGCGACGACGAGGACGGCGCCGGCGAGGAGACCGTGGCCGGCGGCGCCGGCAAAACGCCGTGAGCCTGATCGCCGACCTCGCGCCGCAGCCGGGCCGGCTGCGCGACGCCGTCACCATCGGCGGCATGTGCACGGCCATCGTCGTCCTGTTCATGACGCTGCGGATCCCGGAGGCGGGGCTCGCGGCCTACCTCGTCTTCTTCGCCTACCGGGCGGACGCGAACGGGACCATCGCGGTCGCGGTCGTCTTCTCCCTCCTGTCGGTGATCGTGGTCGCCCTCGCCGTGCCGCTGATCGGCCTCGTGATCGACGCGCCGCTCGCCCGCATGGCGCTCGTGGCGGCCATCACCTTCGCCGGGATGTGGGCGGCGAGCGCCACGGCCCTCGGCCCGATCGCGAGCACGCTCGCCATGCTCCTCACCTTCCTCCTCATCCTGCCCGACGTCGTCGACGCGCCGATTCCGGACGAGGTCGCGCTCCTCGTGCGCGGCATCGTCTGGCTCGTGCCGATGGTGGTCGCGGCGATGGCCGTGATCGCCCTCGGCGCGCTCCTGTTCGGGCGCAAGTCCCTCGCCGTCCTGTCCGACCGGCTCCAGGCGCGGATCGCCACGGCCGCCGACCGGCTGGATGGA
Source organism: uncultured Hyphomicrobiales bacterium (assembly GCA_964547415.1). Classification (GTDB taxonomy): domain Bacteria; phylum Pseudomonadota; class Alphaproteobacteria; order Rhizobiales; family Amorphaceae; genus CAZJNX01. The sequence goes on along the minus strand of CAZJNX010000153.1, from coordinate 7,230 downwards.
CGGATCGACGCGGACGCCTTCGCCGAGGCGGTCGCCGCCGCGCCCGGTCTCGTGGAGGAGATGAAGCCGTTCGCGAGGCTCGGCGCGCCCCGCGGGCGGTTCGACCGCCTCCTCGCCCTCGACGCGGCGACGCTCGACCTGATGCTCGCCGTCGCCGCCCTCGACGAGGCGGAGACGGACCCGGCGGTTCGCGCCGCCCTCGCCGCGCGGCTGCGCGCTGGCCGCGCCCCCTCACCGCCCCCGCCGGCCGACCCGGTCGCCGCCGCGGCCGCCGGGGAGGTCGCCGCCGCGACGGAGGAGATCGCCGCGCTGCTCGCGGGCGGCCCGGTCCGGCGGACGATCCCGAAGGCGGACGGCGGGTTCCTGAAGGAAGGCGCGCTCCACGACCCGCGCCATCGCCGCTTCGCCCTCCAGGTGACGATCGCCGCGATGGCCTGCATCGCCTTCTTCACCGGGTTGCAATGGGTCAGCATCCATACCTGTCTCATCACCTGCTACTACGTGTCGGAGGCCACGCTGGGCGAATCGCTGCACAAGATGACGCTGAGGATCGTCGGCGCCCTGATCGGCGCGGCCATCGCCGTCGGAGCGATCGTGTTCCTCGTCCCGCGCATGACGGGGGTGGGAGAGCTCGCGATCCTCGTCTTCCTCGTCGCCACCCTGGGGGGCTGGATCGCCGTCGGGCCCGAGCGGGTGGCCTACGCCGGCTTCCAGATCACCCTCGCCTTCTTCCTCGTGGTGCTCGAATCGTTCGGCACCTTCGGCCCGAACTTCGGGCCGAGCTTCGACCTCGAGCCCGCGACGGGCCGGATCCTCGGCATCCTCGTCGGCAACCTCGCCTGCGCCTTCGTCTTCCTGACGCTGTGGCCCGCGCCGATGCGCGGCGACGTCGCCCGCCTCCTCGCCGAGACGTGGGAGCGGGTCGCCGCCGGGCTCGCCGGGGCCGGCCCGATCGTGCCGGCCGCCCTCCTGCCGCGCGTCTCCCGCGCCTGCGACCTGTTCGACTACGTTCGCTTCGAGAGCGGCCCGGCGGAAGCGCGCCTCGGGCCCGCCTGGCGGTCGGCGAGCGGGCGCACGCTCCGTCTCCTCGCCGTGTCCCGCTGCCTCGCCCGCCGGCGCGAGCGGCTCGGCCGCGACGGACCCGCCGCGCCGGACGGTCTGGCCCGGGCGGTGGCGGCCGGCGCCGCCGCGCTGCGCCGTGGCGAGCCTGCGCCGCCCCGGGCCGCGCCCTTGCCGCCCGCGCCGCCGCCCGCCGACCCGCTCGACCGCGCCCTCGTCGAACGCCTCCGGGAGATCGCATGCCCTGCCCCCGCACCGCCGTCGTCCTCGTGTGCCTCGCCGGCCTTGTCGCCGGCTGCGTGAGCGAGGCGGAAGAGGTCGCCCCACCGACGCCGTCCGAGCCCTGGCGCGTGCCGGCGGACCTCCTCGCCCGGAGCGAGGCCGCGCTCGAGGAGGTGCCGCCGCCCGCCGTCGACCGGGACAGGCGCTACGATCTCCCCGCCCTCATCGACCTCGCCCAGCGGCTCGACCCGCAGACACGCCTCGCCTGGGAGACGGCGCGGCAGACGGCGGCCGGCATCGACACGGCGAAAGCCGCCTACTTCCCCCAGGTGGGCGCCGGCCTGGTGGCCGGCGCGGGCACGTCCGACGTGAGGCTGGACCTGCCCGCGGGCGGGCAGACCACCGTCGACAACGAGGCGGCCGGGGTGGTGCCGGCGGTGTTCGCGGAATGGCTGCTTTTCGACTTCGGCGAGCGGCAGGCCGCGGTGGCGCTCGCCCGCAACCTCGCCCTGTCGGAGAACCTCGCCTTCAACCTCGCCCACCAGCGCACCGTCCTCGCCGTCAGCCGCGCCTACCACGCGCTCGCCTCGGCGCGGGCCCAGGCGGCCGCGGCGCGAAAGGCCCTCGGCAACAGCCGCCAAATCCTCGCGGCCGCCGAGGCGCGGCGCGAGCGGGGGGTCGGCAACGCCATCGAGGTCGCCCAGGCCCGCCAGGCCCTCGCCCGCGCCCGCCTCGGCGAGGTGCGGGCCACGGGGACGGAGCGCACCGCCACCGTCGCCCTCCTCGACGCCGTCGGGCTGCCGCCCACGGAGCGTCTCGCCATCGACACCGCCCCGCGCCCGCTGCCTGAGGGGACCGGCGAGCGGCTCGACCGGATGATTCGCAAGGCCCTTCGCCACCGTCCCGACGTCCTGCAGGCGGTGGTGGCCCTCGACGCCAGCCGCGCGCGGGAGGCGGGCACGCGCGCGGCGTTCCGCCCGAAGGTCGCCGTCGTCGGCTCCCTCGCCCGGACCGACGACGGGCTGTCGCTGGGCGGCGTCGGCTTCGACCTTCCCTCCACCGACACCGCTGCGCTCCTCACCGTCAGCTTCCCGATCTTCGACGGCGGCCTCCGGGAGAGCCGGACGAAGGCGGCGGAGGCGGGCGTCGCGGCGGCGCGGGCGGAGCTGCGGGCGGTGCGGGACGCGGCGGCGAGCGAGGTCGTGACGGCCTACGAGACGCTCCGCACGGCGCTCGCCGCCTGGGAGAGCGCGAGCGCCCTCGTCGCCTCCTCCCGGGAGACGGCCGAGGCGACGCTCGCCGCCTACCGCCAGGGCGTCGGCAGCCTGACGGACGCCCTCGCCGCCCAGAACGTCCTCCTCGATGCGGAACAGGTCCGCGCCCAGTCCCGCGCGGACGCCCATGTCTCGGCGACGGCCCTCGCCTTCGCCACCGGCTCCCTCGGCCGAACGCCGGCCCGGTGAGCCGACCTGTCCGCGCCGCTCCTCCGCCCGGGGACGATCGCGTCTCCCGGTGAGGCGCCGGCCGGGCAGCGCCGAGCCTCGTCCCGTCGGCCTGCCTCCGCCCGCGGGGGGCCGGGCAAACGCCGGGGATCGGCCGGACAAGCCCCGGCGGCCTGCCGCGAGACCGGATGGCCCGACCACCCGCGCGATCCCTTCGCGGGGCGGGGGCGGGAGGCAGACGTCGCGCCTCGGCGGGGGCGGCACGGAAGGACGCACCCCCCGCGGAGGGGTTCGCGGTGCGGCGCCAAGGCGCGCGCCGCGGGCGATCCGGCCGCGGGCGGCCGACGTAACCCGCCCCACACGTAGGGGAGCATGCCGTGGAACCATTCGCCGTCGGGACCCGCGCGGCCGGGCTCGAGCGCCTCGCCGCCTTCGCGGCACGGGCGGGCGCCTACGGGCGCGAACGCAACTACGACCGGGGGCCTGGCGGCCACACCGCCGTCTCGGGCCTGTCGCCCTTCCTGCGCCACCGCCTCGTCCTCGAGGAAGAGGCGATCGCGGCGGTCCTCGAGCGGTACGCGCCCTCCACGGTGGAGAAGTTCATCGACGAGGTGTTCTGGCGCGCCTACTTCAAGGGCTACCTGGAGCGGCACCCGTTCGTGTGGGCCGCCTACCGGGAGGCCCTCGCCCGGGACCTCGAGGCAGCACGCCGCGACCGGGCGCTTTCCGCCCGCCTCGACGCGGCGATGGAGGGGCGCACCGGGATCGAGCCGTTCGACGCCTGGGCGGAGGAGCTCGTCGGGACCGGCTACGTCCACAACCACGCGCGCATGTGGTTCGCCTCCATCTGGATCTTCACCCTCGGCCTGCCCTGGACCCTCGGGGCGGACTTCTTCTACCGCCACCTCCTCGACGGAGACCCGGCGTCCAACACCCTGTCCTGGCGCTGGGTGGCGGGCCTCCACACCCGCGGCAAGACCTACCTCGCCCGGCCCGACAACATCGCCCGCTACACCGAGGGCCGCTTCCGGCCGACCGGCCTCGCCCCCACGGCCCCGCCGCTCGAGGAGCCGCCGCTGCCGGCGACGCGCCCGGTGCCACCGGCCGCCGAGAGCGTCGACGGGGAGCCTTGCCTCCTCCTTCTCACCGAGGAGGACCTGTCGCCGGAGCGCGGCCCCCTCTCGGACGTGCCGGCGGTGGCCGTCGCCGGGGCCTCGTCGGCCGCCGCCCGCACCGGGCGCGGCGCCTCCGGGATGGTCCTGTCCTTCACCGGGACGGCGGTGGAGGACGGGCTCGCCCGGGCGCGGGACCATTACGGCGTGCCGGCGTGCCGCCTGCCGGACCTTTCCCTCGAGCCGCTGGTGGAGGCGGCGCGGACCGCGGGCGTGTCGCGGATCGTGACGGCCTACGCGCCGGTCGGCCCGGTCCGCGGGCGTCTCAAGACGCTGAAGCGGCCGCTCGGGGAGGCGGGGATCGCCCTCGCCACGGTGCGGCGCCCGGGCGACGGGCGGGCCTGGGCGTTCGCCGACCGGGGCTTCTTCAAGGTGAAGAAGCGCATTCCGGACCTCCTCGAGAGCCTCTTCGACGAGGCGGCGTGACGGCGGATCCCGCGGCGCAAGCTTCGGGACAGGTCGGCGGGGTAGAGAGCGGGTGTCGGGTGCGCCGGGGGTCGGCGGCCCAATTCGCGGAAGGTCCCGCTGATGGCGGTTCCCCTCGATCGTCCCCTCGCGGCGGCCACGGCGCGCCGCCGCGCCGGCCTGTGGCCGGGCCTTCTCGCCGCTCTCGCCGTGGCGCCGCTCGCGCTCGCTCCGCGCTGGCGCCGGCGGCGGGGGAGCCGGTGCGCATCCTTCCTCTCCCCTGGGCGGATGGGGCGGACGCGGCGGCCGCCGCCCTCGCCGCGGGCGGCCGCATCCTCGACGCCGGCGGTCCGGTGGTGACCGCGGCGGGCGGTCCGGGCTTTGCCGCGCGGCTCGCACGCTCCGGATCCTTCCTCGTCCTCAAGGCAGGAGACGTGTCATGCTCCAGACCGTGACGGCGGCGCGGCGTCCCGGCCTCGAGCGCGAGGCGGCGGCCGTGCCCGCCGAGGCGCCCCCGTCGGCCGTTCCCGCGGGGGAGGACGCGCTCGTCCCCGTCCGCCGGCAGTTCGCCGCCTGGTTCGTTCCCTTCCTGTGGCTCAACGTCCCGGCGGCGGCGCTCGTCGGCGTGCTGTCGGGCGACGGCGGCGGTCTCCTCGACGCGGGCCTTGCCGCCGCCTTCGCCGCGCTGGCGACCGCGGCGCGGGCCGTCGGCGGCGAAGGGCCCGCGGCGCGGCAGGTCATCTCCGTCGCCGCCGTCGGCATGACGGCCGTGATGATCGGCGCTGCCAGCGGCACGCTCTACCAGATCGACCTTCACATGTACGTCTTCGCCATGCTCGCGGTGCTCGCGGGCTGGTGCGACTGGCGGGTTTTCCCCCCCGCCGTCCTCGTCGTGGCGCTCCACCATCTCGGCCTCAACGCCGTCTATCCCGCGGCCGTATTCCCCGACGGGTCGGACTACGGCCGCGTCCTCCTCCACGCCGGCATCGTCCTGTTCATGGCGGTCGTCCTCGCCATGGTCGCCGCCCGCCTCGAGGCGACGCTCGTCGCGACGCGCACCATCTCCGGGCAGGCGCGGGCGGCGAGCGAGCGGGCGCACGCCCAGGCGGAGGAGATCGAGGAGCGCCGGGCGAGGGAGGAGGCCCGCCGCGGCCGGGTCGACGGTCTCATCGGTGAGCTCAGGCACGGTGCGGACGGGATGCTGCGCGAGGTGACGGAGCGCTGCACGCGCCTGCGCGCCGCCGCGGGCGAACTGTCGGACTGTTCCGCCCGCATCGAGGGGGCGCTGCAGACCGTCTCGCGCACGGCCGACGGCGTCCTCGAGGACATGGAGGGGGCGGCCTCGGCGGCCGACCAGTTCGCCTCGGCGGCGGCCGAGATCGGCAGCCGGGCGAGCGAGGCGGCCCGCTTCTCCGCGCAGGTGGCGGACCGCGCGGGCGGCGGGGACGCGGCGGTCACCGCCCTCGCCAGCGCGGCGCGCGAGGTGGGCGAGATGCTCGACCTCATTCGCGACGTCGCGGATCAGACCAACCTCCTCGCGCTCAACGCCACGATCGAGGCGGCGCGGGCGGGCGAGGCCGGGCGCGGCTTCGCCGTCGTCGCCGCCGAGGTCAAGGCGCTCGCGGGCCAGAGCGCGACGGCCGCGGACCGGATCGCGGGCCGCATCGCCGCCATGGACGGCTCGACGGCCGATGCCGTCACCGCGATGTCCGACATCCGCCGGATGGTGGAGGAGATGAATTCGGGAATGGCCGCAATCGCCGGCGCGGTGGAGGAACAGACGGCGACGAGCCGGACCCTCCTCGACACGGTCGCCGCCGCCCGCACCCGTGCCCGCGCGGCGACCGCGGCCGTGGAGGATCTGGCTGGCGCCGTCACGGCCACGAACGGCGCCGCGGGCACCGTTCAGGACGTGGCGGAGGGCGTCACCACGACCTCCGAGGCCTTCGGCAGCACCGTCGGCACCTTCCTCGAGCGCGTCGCAAGGGCCTGACGGGCACCGCCGAAGCGGCCGGCCACGCACCCCACGACCTGGCGGCCGGCACGCCCCGGCCCCCCTGTCTGTTGGCGAGGTGGTGCTCGGAAGGTGCGGAAAGGGAGCCCGTCCCCCTCTGTCTGTGGGCGAGATGTTGGATCGGGCGTTGCGGAAGGGAGCCCGACCTCCCCCTGTCTGTCGGCGAGGTGGTAGCTTTAAAGTTGCGGAGGGGAGCCCGTCCCTCCGAGGGTCCTCAGCCCGTCAGGGAGCATGGGTCCCTTCCGCGTCGCTCCGAACCCTGAACAGTTGCGCAGGCCTGCCGATCCCGCACGACATGGACAGCAGCCTCGACCCGAGCCCCGCGCCGTCATCGGCTGCGACCTCTCCCGCGCCTTCCTCGACATTCACATCCTTCCAGAGGCCCGGAGCGCCCGGATCGAAGACAGCGCCGACGCCATCGCCACCTGGCTGCGGACCGTGCCGCCCGACGTGCTCATCGTCCTCAAAGCCACCAGCGGATGCGACGGCCCCCTGATGGCGGCGCTCGCCGCACGCGGGATCGCCTTCGCGCGGGTCGATCCGCGCCAGGCCCGTGCGTTCGCCCGCGCCATCGGCGTCCCTCCCAAGACCGACCGCGCCCGTGTCCTCGCCGAAATGGGAGCACGGCTCGACCTTCCCGTCACCGTCCCGTCCGGCCCAGCACGGCTGCGCCTCGCCGACTTTCTCAGACGCCGCCGGCAGCTCGCGGAAATCCGCAAGGCGGAGAAGGTCCGTCGCCACAGTGCGGGACAGGACGAGATCACCGAGGAGATCGAGGCCATGATCGACCTCCTCTCCGCCCGCATCGATGCCCTCGACCGCAAGATCGCGGCGCTCATCGCCGAGGATCGTCAGCTTCGTCGGCAGGCCGAGCTGCTGACCGCCGTCCCCGGCATCGGGCCCGTGGTCCTCGCGA
>CAZJNX010000152.1:0-11643 GCA_964547415.1 uncultured Hyphomicrobiales bacterium | reverse complement strand
CGTCCTCGCCCGCCGGGAGACGGCGCTCGACGCCGCCCTCGAGGCGGACGGCGAGACCGGACGGGACGGCCCGCTCCTGAGGGCGATGGTGCTCGTCACCGTCCGCCGCCTCGGCGACATCGACCGGATCCTGTCGAAGGTCATGGACCGGCCGCTGCCCGCGAAGGCCGCCCTCGCCCGCGACCTCCTGCGCATCGGCGCGGCGCAGGTCCTGTTCCTGCGCGTCGCCGACCATGCGGCGGTCTCCGCCACGGTCGCCGCCGCACGGTCCGACGCCGCGGCCGCGGGCTTCGCCGGCCTCCTCAACGCGGTGCTGCGCCGCCTCGCCCGGGAGCGGGACGACCGCCTCGCCGCCCTGTCTCCAGCCGACAACACGCCTCCCTGGCTGTGGGCCCGCTGGGTCGAGGCCTACGGCGAGGCGGCGGCCGCCGCCATCGCGGACAGCCACCGGCGCGAGCCGCCCCTCGACCTCGCCGCCCGGGACGACGCGGCCGCGCTCGCGGGCAGCCTCGGCGGCACTCTCCTTCCCACCGGCGCCGTCCGCCTCCCCGCGGCAACCCGGGTGGACACGCTCTTCGGCTTCGCCGAGGGCGCCTTCTGGGTGCAGGACGCGGCGGCCCAGCTTCCCGCCCGCTTCCTCGGCGACGTCGCGGGCTGGCGCGTCGCGGACGTGTGCGCCGCCCCGGGCGGCAAGACGCTCCAGCTCGCGGCCGCCGGCGCGGACGTGACGGCCATCGACGTGGCGCCCGACCGCCTCCGCCTCGTGGAGGAGAACCTCTCGCGCACCGGCCTTCGGGCCCGCACCGTCGCCGCCGACGCCCGCGCCTTCACGCCCGCGGCACCGTTCGACGCCGTCCTCGTGGACGCCCCCTGCACCGCGACCGGCACGATCCGCCGCCATCCCGACATCCCGTGGCTGAAGGGCGAGGCGGACGCGGCGGCCCTTTCCGACCTCCAGTTCGCCCTCGTGGAGCGCGCGGCGAGCTGGCTCGCGCCCGGCGGCCGGCTCGTCGTGTGCACCTGCTCCCTCCAGACGGAGGAGGGGGAGGGCCTCGCCCGCCGGATCGCGGACGCCCTCCCTGCCCTCGCGCCCGACCCGCTGGACCCGGACGAGGTCGCCGGCGCCGCACCGTTCGTGACGGCCGCCGGAACCCTCAGGACGGTGCCCGGCGGCCCGCCCCTGCCGGACGCGTCCGGGCGCTTCGACCTCGACGGCTTCTTCGCCGCGCGGTTCGTGAAGGCCGGCTGACGGCGCCGGCGGGTCCCGTGGCGCGAGCGCTCTCGTCGCTGTTCAGGGGCCGGGGCCTCGGCGGGACGCCGTGCCGCCTCGTCACCCCCCTCCCCTCCCTGGAAGCGGCCGACCCCGCCGTCGCCGACGCCATCTACGCCGGCACCTTCACCCTCGCGGGCGAGACGCTGGAGGCGGACCGCGGCTCCCCGTTCGCCCTCGAGCCGCCCTCGCAGGCCTTCGCCGCCGAGCTCCACGGCTTTTCCTTCCTGACCGGCCTCGCGAGCGCCCGGACCCGCGTCGCACGCGCCAACGCCGCCGCCCTCGTGGAGGACTGGGTCGCCGAGGAGCGCGCTCTGCCCGCCATCGCCCTCGCCCCGCGGACGACGGCGCGGCGCCTCACCGCCTTCCTCGCCGCCGCCCCGGACCTTCTGACGGAGGACGACCCGGCCTTCGCCCGCCTCCTTCTCGAGGCCGCCTGGCGCGACACCCGCCGCCTCGAGGCCTTCCTGAAGCGCGGCTCCGACGCGCCCGAGCGCCTCGAGGCGGCGATCGCCTTCCTCGCCGCCACCCACGCCCTCGACGCGCCGGAGCGGTCGGCGTGGCGGGCGCGCACGGCGCTCGCCGAGGAGATCGAGCGGCAGGTCCTGCCCGACGGCGGCCACGTGAGCCGCAGCCCCCTCGCGCTCCTCGAGGTCCTCGCCGCCCTCCTGCCCGCGCTCGAGGTGGTCGAGGCGCGCGGCATTCCCCGGGACGCGGACCCGGCGCCGCTCGCCGCCGTGGCCGGTCAGGTGGACCGGATGCTGCCCATGCTCGCCTTCTTCCGCCACCCGGACGGGAGCCTCGCCCGCTTCAACGGCGTGGGCGCGACGCCCTTCCCCCGCCTCGAGGCGGTGAGCGCCGCCGCCGACCCGGAGGCGCGGGCGCCCGCGAACGCCCGCTACTCCGGCTACCAGCGGGTCGAGGCGGGCGACCTCGTCCTCCTCATGGAGACCGGGCCGGCCCCGCCGAAGCCCTTCGCCGGCACCGCCCACGCCGGGTGCCTGTCCTTCGAGGCGAGCGACCGGGGGCGGCCGATCGTCGTCAACTGCGGCGTGCCGGCGGGCGCGGGGCCGGACTGGCTCGCCGCCACCCGCACCACGGCCGCCCACTCCACCCTCGTCGTCGCCGACACCGCCTCCGGGCGCTTCAGGACGGCCGACGGGCCGCTCCTCGACGGGCCGGCCACCGTGCCGGTGGAGCGCCTGGAGCGGGGCGGGCGGACCATCGTGGTCGCGGGCCACGACGGCTACCGGCGCAAGTTCGGCCTCGTCCACCGCCGCGCCCTCCAGGTGTCGGCGGACGGCACGGTGGTCTCGGGCCGGGATTCCCTGTTCGGCCCCGGCGCCTCCGAGGACGTGTCGTTCGCGATCCGCTTCCACCTCCACCCGGACGTCAAGACGAGCCTCAGCCCCTCCCGCCGCGCCGTCCTCCTCACCGTCGGCACCGGCGGCATCTGGCGGCTCTCGGTGGAGGCGGACGCGGCGGTGGACGTGGAGCCCTCGATCCACGTGGACCCGGCGGACGGGCGGGCGAGGGCGACGCGCCAGGTGGTGATCTCGGCCACCACGGGCACAGCCGACGTGGTGCGCTGGCGCCTCGAGCGGCAGCTATCCGCCTGACGGGGGCGCTTGGCGCTTCCGCCTGCGGTGAAAAAAGTGCTACCTCCCGTCCACCCCCCGCCGCGACACGTTCCGGAGGACGCCATGTCCGGTGAAACGGCCGACGAAGACTCCCAGAAGGCGCCCGACGAGGTGACGGTGAGGCGCGCCCTCCTGTCCGTCTCGGACAAGCGGGGCCTCGTGGAGCTCGCCGAGGTGCTCCACCGCCATGGGGCGGAGATCGTCTCCACGGGCGGCACGCGGGCGGCCATCGAGGCGGCGGGCCTTCCCGTCACCGACGTGTCGACCGTCACCGGCTTCCCGGAAATCATGGACGGGCGGGTGAAGACGCTGCACCCGAAGGTCCACGGCGGCCTCCTCGCGGTGCGCACCGACCCGTCCCACCTCACCGCCATGGAGGCCCACGGCATCGCCCCGTTCGACCTCGTGGTGGTCAACCTCTACCCGTTCGAGGAGACGATCGCCCGCGGGGCCGACCGGAACGCGGCGGTTGAGACCATCGACATCGGCGGCCCGGCCATGATCCGCGCGGCCGCCAAGAACCACGCCTTCGTGGCGGTGGTGACGGATCCGGACGACTACGCCCCCCTCGCCGCCAGCCTCGAGGCGACGGGCGGGGCGACCGACTTCGCCCTCCGCCGGGACCTCGCGGCCCGCGCCTTCGCGCGCACGGCCGCCTACGATGCGGAGATCGCCCGCTGGTTCGCCGAGGAGGACCAGGGCCCCCGCCACAAGGGCAACGGGGACGACCGCCCGCGGGAGGAGCCGCCCGCCCCGTTCCGCACCTTCTCCGGGCGCCTTTCGATCCCGCTGCGCTACGGGGAGAACCCGCACCAGAAGGCGGCCTTCTACGTGGGCGGGGCGCGCCGTCCGGGCGTGGCGACGGCCCAGCTCGTCCAGGGCAAGCCGCTGTCCTACAACAACATCAACGACACCGACGCGGCCTACGAGCTGGTCGCAGAGTTCCCGCCGGACCGCGCGGCCGCCGTCGCCATCGTCAAGCACGCCAACCCGTGCGGGGTGGCGACCGGCGACAGCCTCGCCGAGGCCTACCGCAAGGCCCTCCTGTGCGACCCGGTCTCCGCCTTCGGCGGGATCGTCGCCTGCAACCGGCCGCTCGACGGACCGGCGGCGCGGGAGATCGCGCGGATCTTCACCGAGGTGGTGATCGCGCCCGAGGCCGACGACGAGGCGCGGGCGGCGATGGCGGACAAGCCGAACCTGCGCCTCCTCCTCGCCCACGGCCTTCCCGATCCGGCCGGGCGGGGCGAGACGGTGCGCTCGGTGGCGGGGGGCCTCCTCGTCCAGTCCCGGGACGACCAGGTGGCCGACCGGGTGGAGATGCGCGTCGTCACGAAGCGGGCGCCGACGGAGCGGGAGTGGGCGGACCTGCGCTTCGCCTGGCGGGTCGCCAAGCACGTGAAGTCCAACGCGATCGTCTACGCCCGGCACCTCGCCACGGTCGGGATCGGCGCGGGCCAGATGAGCCGGGTGGATTCGGCCCGGATCGCCGCCCGCAAGGCCGAGGACGCCGCCTCCGCCGCGGGCGAGGCGACCTCCCTCGCGACCGGCTCGGTCGCCGCCTCGGACGCCTTCTTCCCCTTCGCCGACGGCCTCCTCGCCACCGTGGAGGCGGGCGCGACGGCCGTCATCCAGCCCGGCGGCTCCATGCGCGACGCCGAGGTGATCAAGGCGGCCGACCAGGCGCGCGTCGCGATGGTCTTCACCGGCGTGCGCCACTTCCGCCACTGACCGCCGCCCGCCCGGTGGCGCGGGACGGCAGGGCGAAGACCGGCGCGGCCGGCGGCAGGGCGCCGGCGGCCTCCGCCTCCTCGAACAGGAAATCGCGAAACGCGCGGACCGCCGGATCATCCGCGTCGGCCTCGGCACAGGCGCAGGCGTAGATGGTGACGGGCTCGCTCGCCTCGTCGAACAGGCGCACGAGGCCGCCGCCCTCCCCCGCCCCCGGCGGCGGGGCGAGAAGCGCCAGGTACGGCAGCGCCACGCCCTGCCCCGCCTCCGCCGCCGTCAGGACCAGCTCGCAATGGGCGAAGCGCGGGCCGAGCGGCCCGCCCGGCGGCCGCACGCCGACCCGCTCGAACCAGCCGGACCAGCCGTCCGCCACCTCGTCGTGGAGGAGCCGGCGTCCGAGAAGGTCCGCCGGCCGGCCGACCGGCCCCTCGCGGGCGAGGTAGGCGGGGCTCGCCACCGGTGCCCGCGGCGAGGCGAAGAAGGGTTCCACCCGCGCCCCCTCCACCGGCGTCGTGCCCCAGTGGACGAACACGTCCGTCCCCGTGAGGTCCGTCGGCGGGAAGCCGATCGCGACGTCGTAGTCGATGTCCGGGTGGCGCGCCTCGAAGGCGTGGAGCCGCGGGATCAGCCAGCGGCTCGTGAAGGCGGGCGTCGCCCGGATGCGCAGGCGCCGCGGGGCGGTGCCGGCGACGAGCCGCCGCGTGCTGCGGTCGAGCCGGTCGAGGAGGTCGGACACCTCCGCGAGGTATTCCCGCGCCTCCGCCGTCGGGCGGACAGTGCCCGGCCCCCGCTCGAACAGGGCGATGCCGGACCTACGGCGCGGACGACGCGGTCGCGATCCTGGAGGACGAGACGACGGACCACTGGTTCTTCAACCGCGGCGAGGAGCCGGCGACCGCCGTCGTGTGCGACCTCAACCCCGCGGGCTGACGGCGGCTATTCGGCGTCTGGCTGGTTCTCCGGCATCGCCTTCACGAAGGCGGGGATCTCGAGGCACGCCTCGTGGATGCGCCGGATGGTCGGGTAGGGGCCCATGTCCACGTCGAACCGGCGGTTGTTGAGGACCTGGGCGAACAGGGTCAGGTCGGCAAGGCCCGGCCGGTCGCCGTGGCAGAAGCGGCCGGTTGCCGGCTCGCCGGCAAGGCGCGTCTCGAGGGGGCCGAAGGTCTCGGCGACGAAGTGGCGGAACCAGGCGGCCACCGCCGCGTCGTCGGCCCCGAAGGTGGCCCTCAGGTGGTTGAGGACCTTGAGGTTGTTGAGCGGGTGGACCTCGCAGGCGATGGCGAGAGCGAGGGAGCGCACCCGCGCCCGCCCCGCCGGGTCCGCGGGCAGGAGGGGCGGCTCGGGCACCGTCTCCTCCAGGTACTCGACGATGGCGAGGGACTGGGAGATCGCCACCCCGTCCGGCATCACGAGGGTCGGCACCAGCCCCTGCGGGTTGAGGGCGAGGTAGGCCGCCCGCTTCTGGGCACCCTCGCGCAAGGGGAGCGCCTCGTAGTGGTAGTCGATGCCCTTGAAGTTGAGGGCCGCGCGCACCCGCGTGGAGGTGGACGAGCGGAAGTAGCCGTGGAGGATCGGCAGCGTGGTCATCCCTGTCACTCCTTCCCGCCGATGGTGACGGCGATCTCCCCGAGCCCCTCGACGGCGACCGTCACCCGGTCGCCGGGCACGATCGTCCCCACCCCCGCGGGCGTGCCGGTGAACAGGAGGTCGCCCGGCGCGAGGGCGACGGTGCGCGACAGGATCGCGATCATCTCCGGCACCGTCCAGATCATGTCGGCAAGGTCCGCCTCCTGGCGCACCTCGCCGTTCACCGCCGTCGCGATCCGGCCCGCAGCGCGGGGCACGGCGCCGCCGAGGGGGCGGAGCGGGCCGACGACGGCCGAGGCGTCGAAGCCCTTGGCGAGGTCCCAGGGGCGGGCGAGGGCCTTGGCGGTGGCCTGCAGGTCCCGCCGGGTGAGGTCGATGCCGATCCCCTCCCCCCAGACCAGCGCCGCCGCCGCCGCCTCCGGCACGTCCCGCCCGCCCGCGCCGAGGGCGACCACGAACTCCCCCTCGTACTGCAGGTCCGCGGTGTCGGGCGGGTAGGGCACGGTCTCGTCCGCGTCGAGGACGGCGTCGGCCGGCTTCATGAAGAAGAACGGCGGCTCCCGGTCCGGGTCGCGGCCCATCTCGCGGGCGTGGGCGGCGTAGTTTCGGCCGACGCAGAACACCCGGCGGACGGGAAAGCGCCGCCCCTCCCCCGCGACGGCGAGGGACGGGACGGGCGGCGGCGGCAGGACGAAGTCGGCCATTCGGTGCTCTCGCAAGGGGTTCCTCCGGTCGGGCCCGTAACACGGCGGGGCGGCGCCACCAACGCGGGGCGCGCTCGTGCAGACGGGATCTGCGCCCGCGGGCGTTGACCCGGACGTGGCGGGCGGCCTTTCCTCGTCGCCCCGCCGGCGGCGTCCGCCCCGGCCGCGCCCCCGGGAGGACAGCCACGCAACTCTCCGACTTCGGGTTCCTCGACGCCACCGTCATCGCCGTCGCCATGTTCCTGGGCGGCATCGTGAAGGGGACGATCGGTTTCGGCCTGCCCCTCGTCACGGTGCCGATCATGACGCTCGTCATGGCGCCGGCGACGGCGATCGCCATCATGGCCGCGCCCATCTTCACCTCCAACCTCGTCCAGGCGAGCGGGGCCTGGCGGCGCACGATCGTTCGCTTCTGGCCGCTCGTGCTCACCACCGTCCTCGCCTCCGCCGTGGGCGCGTGGATCCTGTCGCAGGCGAGCGGCGAGGGGCTCGACGCGGTGGTGGGCGCCGTCCTCATCGGGATCGCCGTGGTGCAGCTTTTCGGCATCCGCCTGCCGCGGCCCAGGCCGGCCGTCGAGCCGGCCACCAGCGCGGCGGTGGGGGCGGTCACCGGCGTCGTGGGCGGCATCACGTCGTTCTACGGGCCGACGGTGGTGCCCTACCTCGTCGCGCTGGACCTCGGGAAGGACGAGTTCGTGTCCACCGTCGCGAGCTACTACGTGATCGTGACGCTGCCCTACTTCGCCTCCCTCGCCGTCTTCGGCGTGCTGGGGGCGACGGAGTTCGTCATGTCCCTCCTGGCCCTGGTCCCGCTGTTCGCGGGGATGCGCACCGGGGCGTTCCTGCGGGGGCGGATCCCGGGGCGCACCTTCCGCCTCGTCATCCTCCTCGCCCTGATGGCGATCGGCGTCCTGTTGATCGTGCGCGGCCTCTCCTGACGGATCAGGCGAAGAGCGTGCCCGCCGCCACCCGCACGGCCGCCCCGCCGAGCCGCACGGCGTGGAGCGCGCCGCCCTCCACCGAGATCTCCAGCACGATCTGCGACGGACGGCCCATCTCCACCCCTTGCGCGATGCGGCGCACGTGCTCCCCGTCCGGCAAGTGGCCGTAGCCGAGGAGGACGGCGGCGAAGGCGGCGGCGGCCGAGCCGGTCGCCGGATCCTCCGCGACCCCCATGAGCGGGGCGAACATGCGCGCCCGGTAATCGGCGCCGCCGTCCACCGGGCCGGGCGCCACCAGGTAGACGGACGCGTGGTCCGCCTCGAAGGTCTCCGCGAAGAGGGCCGGGTCGGGCCGGGCGCGGGCGAGGGCCTCGAGCCCGGTCACCGGGACGAAGGTGAACGGAACGCCCGCGCTCGCCACCGCGACGGGCAGGTGGCCGCCCACCTCGTGGGGCGCGAGGGACAGGGCCCGGGCGACGCGCGCGGCCTCCGGCGCGGCATGGGCGAGCTCGGGACGGCGCGGCACGTCGAACTCGGCCCGCGCCCGCCCCTCCCCCGCCGGGGAGACGACGGCGCGCACCGGCCCCACCTTCTCCTCCAGGACGAGGACCGCCGGCGTGTCCGGCGCACCCGAGGCGATGCGCTGCAGGTAGAGGGCGACGGCCGCCCCCACCGTCGGGTGCCCGGCGAAGGGCAGCTCCCGCGTCGGGGTGAAGATCCGCAGGCTCGCCGTGTGGTGGGCGCCCTCGGCGGTGCGGACGAATACGGTCTCCGACAGGTTGAACTCGGCCGCGATCGCCTGCATCGCCCGGTCCGACAGGCCGTCCGCCCCGTGGACGACGGCGAGCGGGTTGCCCTCGAAGCGCGTCTCGGTGAAGACGTCGAGGATCTCGTAGGCGAGGTCGGCCATGACGTCTCCTCCGCGGGACCGTGGGTGCCGGCCCCAGTCACGCGCAAGGCGGCGCCGCCCGTCAAGCGGCAACCGGCACGACGCCACAGCTTCGACACAGCCAACCTGTAGTCGTCGGCGATCGGGTGCGGGTCGGGCGTGCCGCCGGCCGGTCCTGGTCTTCCGAGCGACCTTCGACCAGACGGCGAGACGATGCGCGACCCCGCCCCGATCCTGTCGCCCATGACGGACGAGCCGAGCGATCTCCTGATCGGCGACCCGGCCGAGCGTCCAACGACCCGGCCCGGCTCCCCCGGACCGGAGCCCGTGGACCCGGTCGTGCCGGGCGGGCCCCTGCCGCGGCCGCCGGGGGAGGAGGAGCCGCCGCCCGTCGTCGACCCGCCCTACGACGGCCTCCTGCCGGAGATCGAGGCGATCCGCTTCTTCGACGGGAACGACCAGGACGCCCCCCACACGCGGGCCGACGTCATGGAGAACGCCTACGCGGTGCTCGAGGGGCCCTACCCCGACAACCCGGCGCGATGGGTCTGGGCGATCGACACGGGCGGGGGCGACGACGTCATCGAGATCCGCAGCGGCTCGAAGGGGATCGTGCGCAGCGGCCCAGGCCACGACGTCTACCTGATCCGGGAGGAGGGCGCGGCCTCGGTCTGGCTCGCCGACTTCGATCCGGAGCGCGACCGGATCCTCGTCGCCGACGATCCGGACGCCGTCGCCGTGCGCTGGACCTTCACCCCCCTCGACGAGCGCATCAAGATCGACTGGTCGCCGACGGACATCGCCGACCAGTACGTCCTGACGATGGACCTCACCCTCGCCGACCTCGAGGCGCGCGGCGGCCTCGTCTACGCCCGGCCGGAGGACCTCGGCCTGCCGGAGGTGCCGGCCGGGCTCGTCGACATCGGCGACGCGCTCGCCACGGCGACCGTCCCCCGCCCGCGCCGCTTCGACGAGGCGCCCGGCGACACGGACGACGTGGTCCTCGCGGGCGAGAGCCTCGACCTCGGCCTCCGCGCGGACATCGCCTTCGTCACCGGCCGCAACGGCGGCGGCATCGGCACCGGCGGGACTGCAGGGGCGCCGCCCACGAGCGTCATCGCGCCCGACGGGACCCGCATCAGCATCCCGGGCACGCCCGGGCAGCCCGACGGCGAGGCCGACGTGGTGGTGATCCTGCCCGAGGCGAGCGGGAGCTGGTTCGTCAACCTCGCGGACCCGGCCGACCGGCTGGTGTTCGCCGGCTTTCCGGAACTCGCCACGCTCACCGACCTGCAGCTCGTCGCCTTCGAGGACGAGGGCCGCTTCACCGATCACGTCGCCTACCGGATCGGCGAGGATCTCACCGTCTCGACGCCCGCGCGCGCCGACCGCATCGCGCTCCTGCCCGCGTTCGACCTCGAGGGGGGCGGAGGCGGCGGGGGCGCGCGCGAGGGGACACGCCGGGACGACACGATCGAGGGAGGGGCGCGGGACGACGTCATCGACGGGAAACGGGGCGACGACGTCATCCGGGGCCGGGGCGGCGACGACGCGCTGTCGGGCGGGCCGGGCCGCGACCGGCTGTTCGGGCAGGGCGGGTCGGACACCCTCGCCGGTGGCGGGGGCAACGACCGGCTGAAGGGCGGCGGCGGCGACGACGGGCTCGCCGGCGGCGACGGCGACGACCGCCTCGAGGGGAACCGCGGGGACGACGTGCTGGAAGGGGGCGCGGGGCGGGACCTGCACGTGGGCGGCCCCGGGCAGGACACGGTCTCCTACGCATCCGCGTCGGGCGGCGTCGTCGTCGATCTCGCCGGCCGGGGACGCCGGGGCGATGCCGCGGGCGACCGCTACCGGGGCGTGGAGGACGTCGTCGGCTCCGACGGGCGCGACCGGATCGAGGGGGACGAGGGCGCCAACCGCCTGTCGGGCGGCCGGGGGAACGACCGCATCGACGGCGGGCACGGGTCGGACGTCATCGACGGCGGGCCG
This sequence comes from uncultured Hyphomicrobiales bacterium, assembly GCA_964547415.1. Classification (GTDB taxonomy): domain Bacteria; phylum Pseudomonadota; class Alphaproteobacteria; order Rhizobiales; family Amorphaceae; genus CAZJNX01. Next base: position 886 of record CAZJNX010000152.1, on the reverse strand, counting down.
GGCAGGGACGTCCTGTTCGGCGGCCCGGGCGGGGACACGTTCCTCTTCGAGGAAGCGGGCGACCTGTCGGGCCGTCCGCGCCGGACCGACACGATCGGGGAGTTCGACGGGCGGGACGCGATCGACCTTTCGGGGATCGACGCCGACACGACCACGACGCGGGACGACCCGTTCGACTGGCGCGGCCTCGCGCCCTTTTCCGGGACGGCCGGCGAGATGCGCTGGGACGCCCGCACGCAGCGGGTGGAGATGGACCGGGACGGGGACGGCCGGGCCGACCTCTTCCTCCTCGTCGAGGTGCCCCGCGGCATCCCCGACCTCATCCTGTGAGGTCGCGGCTCCCGAGGAGCGCCCGCACCAGCGGAACGACGAGGGGGGCGGCGTCGGCGAGCGCCGCATCGTCCGGGCGCCGCACGAGGGCGACGTCCGACAGCTCCGGATCCCGCTCGCCCGCGAGGAAGGTCCTGGCCCGCTCGCCGAGGGCGTCCGCCGTCAGCGGGAAGACGAGGGGCCGCACGACCGCGAGGTACGGCCCCTCCCGCGCCACGACGTAGCGGGGGGCGGGGGTGGCATCGGCCGCCTCGAGGCCGGTCTCCTCGGCGAGTTCCCGCGCGATGGACCGGTCGAGGTCGACGCGGCCGCCGGGCCGGTCGAGGTCCTCGAGGTCGGGCGTTCCGGCGGCGAACTTCACCTCGTCGGGCTCGATCGTCCGCGGGCCCATGCGCCCGAGGAGGAGGGCGCCGTCGCGCGACAGGGGCGCGGCGGCGCCGAACAGGTTCACGAGGTCGAGCCCCCCCGGGCGCTCGTCGAGGAGCGTCACCATCACCGCGTAGCGGCAGGTCACCGCGGTCGCCGACAGGGTCCCGCCGGCGACCGACACGTCCCG
>CAZJNX010000151.1:2566-11786 GCA_964547415.1 uncultured Hyphomicrobiales bacterium | reverse complement strand
TCCGCGTCCGCCCCGCCGAGGAGGATGTCCCGCCCCGCGCCGCCGATCAGGGTGTGCGCGCCGACGTCGCCCGCAAGGACGTCGTCGCGGTCGCCGCCGTGGAGGCCGTCGTCCCCTGCCTTGCCGTCGAGGCGGTCGTCGTCGGCTCACCCGTCGAGGGTGTCGTCGCCCGCCCCGCCCATGAGGGTGTCACGCCCCGCGCCGCCGATCAGGGTGTGCGCGCCGACGACGCCCGCAAGGACGTCGTCGCCGTCGCCGCCGAGGAGGCTGTCGTCCCCGTCCCAGCCGTTGAGGCGGTCGTCGTCCGCCCCGCCGTCCAGGCTGTCGTCCCCGGCGTATCCGAGGAGGGTGTCGGCCCCGTCGAGCCCCTCGAGGATGTCGGCGAGCGGGCTCCCCGACAGCCTGTCCGGCCCGAAGCCGCCGGTCCGATGCACCCCGCCCATCCCGTGTCCTCCCGCCCCCGCATCCGTCGCGCCCTGCGCGCGCTCCGCCACTATTTAACCAAAATTCCAACCGGCGCGAGAGGGAAAGACGAATGGCGAAGCGGACGGGGCGTCATCGCTCGTCCGGGCGGGTCCGCGGGTCGTCGGCGACGGCGAGGGCCGGTTCTTCATCAGGGTTGCCCGCGGCGGTCCGGTCGGACGCCTCGGCGGCCGCCAGCGTGTCTCCACCATCGACGACGGCGGCGATCCGCGGCAGCCCGAGGGCGAGGGCGAGGCTGACGGCAAGGCCGACGAGGGCCTTGCCCGCGTCCTGCCCGGCGATGCGGAACGCCTCGCTCGTCGACCGGGCGCGCAGCATGAAGCTGAGCGCGATCTCGCGGCCCGCCAGCAGGCCGAGGAACACCCAGGTGGTGGACATCGGCAAATTCGAGAATTCCTTGAAAAACAACAGGATGAACCCGAACAGGAAGTCGATGATCGTCGCCGAGCGGATGTCCTGGGCGTTGGTCTTGGTCCTCACGATCTTCTGGATCGCGCCGCCGCGCCGCGCGAACAGGAGCGCGTGCAGGAGGAGCATCAGGACGACCGCGAAGATCAGAAGCTCGACGCCGATCTGCCGCGGCAGGTAGACGAAGATGTTGGCGAGGTCCTGGATCAGCCACTGGCTCCACAGGAAACCGGTCGAGGCAAATTGCAGCGCCACCCAGTACAGCCCCGGGCGCTGACCGTCCGTCGACATGAAGTATTTCTCGACGAATCGCGACACCGCAATGTAGACGAGAATGCCGACGAAAAAGGCGCAGACGTAACCGAGCGCCGACTTCATCAGGATGGCCTGCGTGTTGGTCGGCGCGAAGACGGCGAGAATGAGGAAGGTCGTGGAGACCGGCACGCCGTAGCGGGTCAGTAGCAGGATGAAGATGGGCGGGATCACGTGGATCCAGCTGATGCCGCCCGTCGGTTCGGGGAACTTCTCGAGGCGCCCGTAGGCCACGTCGCCGTAATTCGCCCACCAGCCGTAGACGAGGACGGCGACGAGAATCGAGCTCGCGTAGAGCCAGAGAACCCACCAGGGCCGGTGGGCGTTCGAGCTCAGGAAGGTCCCGAGCGTCTGGATCGCGTCGTTGGCGACGATCGCGTAGGCGGCGAGGATGAAGCCGGCGAAGAGGTAGACCTGGGTCCAGGTGATGTCCATGGCGAGCATTCCGGCGGCGCGGGCCCGGCCGCGGGGGCCGGGGCGGGACGAGGCGGGACGGGCAGAGGAGGGGAGGGGACCTACAGCCAGGGCAGGAGGCGTCGCCGCTCCCGGTAGTCCGGCGCGAGGCGGGCACGCTCCTCCGCGGCCATCGCCGGGGTGAGCGGCACGAAGCCCTCGTCGGCCACCGTCTCCTGGCCGTCTTCCGACAGGGCGAGGCGCACGAACGCCTCCACGTGCTCCGGCAGGGCCTCACCGGCCGGCTTCAGCGCGTAGAGCCACAGCGCCCGGGCGAGCGGGTAGCGCCCGTCGAAGACGTAGGCGTACTTGCGCGTCGGATCGGGCGAATCGGCGAAGCGCGGCACGATGAACGGGTAGTAGCGCAGCGTCTCCACGTCGTCGCCGGCGCCGACGGCGAGCGGCCGCACGCGCTCGTCGAGATAGCCGAGGCCGACGAAGCCGATGGCCGCCGGGTCGGACGCCACGGCCTCCACCACGGCCGCGCTGTCCTTTTCCTCCACGAAGCGGTCGGCGAAGCGCCCCTCGCACAGGGCGATGGCGCGGAACGCCTCGGCGGTGCCGGAGCGTGCGTCCCGTCCGTGGAGGGCGATGGGCGAGGCGGGCGCGCCGACCACCAGCTCCCGCCATGTCGTGATCGGCGCGCCCTCGCCGCAGGCGCGGCCCGCCGAGAAGATCCGGTCGAGCTGGCTGAGCGTGAGACCCTCGAGCGGGTTGTCCCGGTGCACGATGACGGCGATCGCGCCGAGCGCCACGGTGAAGCCGGTCGGGGCGATGCCTGTCGCCTCCTCCACCGTCCGCGCCTCCGTCCGCGTCATGGGCCGGCTCATGGCGCCGAGGTCGGCAGCGCCCGAGGCGAGGGCGGGCGGGGCGTCGGCCGAGCCGTCCTCGTCAATCACCACCGAGACGTCGGGGCGGGTCCGCGCGAAGGCGTCCGCCCAGTCCCGGACGAGCACCTCGAGGGTGTCCGATCCCACGACGGCGAGCCTGTTCGCCCCGTCCGATGCCGAAGCGCCGGGCGAGCCGGCGAGGAAGAGGATGGCCGCGACGGCCGCGATCCGCATCCGGTTCATGTCCACACGAGCCCCAGTTCCAGCCGGGATGCTTCTAGACGACGAATCCGGGAAATGGAAGAGTCGGGTGCGCCTGGCGCGCTCCCCGGGCGGGCCCTTGCGACACGGCGCGTCGCAGCCGACCCCTTCCCTGCGGTTGCTTTCGGGCATCCTCCCGCCTAGTCTCCCGTCAGACACGACGGGCGCCCCCGGCCTCGCACGCCGGCGCCGGGGCGCACCGACCGGTCGGGCAGGCGCACGGCCCGGTCGGCCGGCGGCGCCGTCCTCCCGGAGCGGATCGCCCGGGGCGCGGGCCGCCGACGCGGGGCCCCCGGCCCCGCCCCCTCCGATGCGGGTGCGCGGGGGCCGGCCGTTCGCCGGCGCCGCGCCCGCGGTCCGACCCGCTCTCCGCCGCCGTCCGCCCCGCGCGGTCACCGGGGGCGGGCGGGCGAGGCGCCCGTGGCGGGCGCGGCCCCGGCGGGAGACGACGCACCATTCACCGGGTCGGGATCCGCAGGTGCCCGCGGAGGCCGGCCGTCACGACAACGACACCGAAGGACAGCGCCATGAGCATCCAGGACGCCGGCCACGCCCGGGAGACCGGCAACGGCTTCTTCGAGACCCCGCTCGCGGAGGCCGATCCGGACATCGCCCGCGCCATCGATGGCGAGCTCGCCCGCCAGCGCGACGAGATCGAGCTGATCGCCTCGGAGAACATCGTCTCCCGCGCCGTCCTGGAGGCGCAGGGCTCGGTGATGACCAACAAGTACGCCGAGGGCTACCCGGGCAGGCGCTACTACGGCGGCTGCCAGTTCGTCGACGTCGCCGAGGAGCTCGCCATCGAGCGGGTGAAGCGCCTGTTCGGCTGCGGCTTCGCCAACGTCCAGCCGAACTCGGGCAGCCAGGCCAACCAGGCGGTCATGCTCGCCCTCGCCACCCCGGGCGACACCGTCCTCGGCATGAGCCTCGACGCGGGCGGCCACCTCACCCACGGGGCGCGGCCGAACCTGTCGGGCAAGTGGTTCAACGCCGTCCAGTACGGGGTCGGCCACAACTCCGGCCTCATCGACTACGAGGGGATGGAGGCGCTCGCCCGCGAGCACAAGCCGCGCGTCATCATCGCGGGCGGCTCGGCCTACTCCCGCACCATCGACTTCGCCCGCTTCCGCGCCATCGCCGACGAGGTGGGCGCGTGGTTCCTCGTGGACATGGCCCACTTCGCGGGCCTCGTGGCGGGCGGGGTGATCCCGAGCCCGATCCCCCACGCCCACGTGGTCACCTCAACCACCCACAAGACCCTGCGCGGGCCCCGCGGCGGCATCATCCTCACCAACGACGCCGACATCGCCAAGAAGATCAACTCGGCCGTCTTCCCGGGCCTGCAGGGCGGGCCGCTGATGCACGTGATCGCGGCCAAGGCCGTCGCCTTCGGCGAGGCCCTGAAGCCCGACTTCAAGCAGTACGCCCACCAGGTGGTGAACAACGCCCGCGCCCTCGCCGAGACGCTGAAGGGCGGCGGCTTCGACATCGTCTCGGACGGGACGGACACCCACGTCCTCCTCGTCGATCTGCGTCCGAAGGGGATCACCGGCAAGGCCGCCGAGGCCGCCCTCGGCCGCGCCAACATCACCTGCAACAAGAACGGCGTGCCGGGCGACCCGGAAAAGCCGACGGTGACCTCCGGCATCCGCCTCGGCACCCCGGCCGCCACCACCCGCGGCTTCGGCGTCGCCGAGTTCCAGGAGGTGGGCCGCCTCATCACCGAGGTGATCGACGGCCTCGTCGCGAACGGGCAAGAGGGCAACGGCGCCGTCGAGAAGGCGGTGAAGGACAAGGTGGTCTCCCTCACCGACCGCTTCCCCATCTACGGCTGAGGCGCGCGTCCGTGCGCTGCCCCTACTGCGGCGCGGACGGGACGCAGGTGAAGGATTCGCGGCCCACGGAGGACGGGGCCGCGATCCGCCGCCGCCGGGTGTGCGTCACCTGCGGCGGGCGCTTCACCACCTTCGAGCGCGTGCAGCTGCGCGACCTCGTGGTCCTGAAGCGCAACAACCGGCGCGAGCCGTTCGACCGGGACAAGCTGATGCGCTCCGTCACCGTGGCGCTGCGCAAGCGCCCGGTGAGCGAGGAGCACATCGAGCGCATGGTGTCGGGCATCGTGCGCCAGCTGGAGGCGGGCGGCGAATCGGAGGTGACGGCCGAGGCCATCGGCAACCTCGTCATGGACGCCCTCAAGACGGTGGACGACGTGGCCTACGTGCGCTTCGCCTCGGTCTACAAGAACTTCCGCGAGGCGCGGGACTTCGAGGCCTTCGTGGGCGAACTCGCCTCCACCGTGGGCGAGCGCGCCGCGGCGGACGAGGAGGCCGGGACGGGCGTGCCGGCACCGGACGAGCACGTCCGCGGCGGCGGGACCCCCTGACATGGACCTGCCCGACCTTGCCGCCGCCCCCCCGCTGAGCCGCGCCGAGTGGGACCGGGTGCTCATGGCGGCCGCCCTCGTCCTCGGCCGGCGGAACGCGGGCCTCACCGCGCCCAACCCGGCGGTCGGCGCCCTCCTCGTGCGCTGGGACGCGCACGGCCGGCCGGTCGTGATCGCCCGGGGCTGGACCGCCCGGGGCGGCCGGCCCCATGCCGAGCGCAATGCCCTCGCGGCCGCCGGCCCCGCCGCCCGCGGCGCCACGGCCTACGTGACGCTGGAACCCTGCTCCCACCACGGCGCCACCACCCCCTGCTCGGACGCCCTCGTCGCTGCGGGCGTCGGCGAGGTGGTGACGGCCATGGAGGACCCGAACCCGGCGGTCGCGGGCCGCGGCCACGCCGCCCTCGCCGCCGCCGGCATCCCCGTCACCACCGGCGTCCTCGCCCGCGAGGCGGCGATCGACCACGCCGGCCACGTCCGGCGCATGCGCTCGGGCCGGCCCCATGCGCGGCTCAAGATGGCCGTCTCCGCCGACGGGTGCATCGGCCGCGAGGGGGCGGGGCAGGTGGCGATCTCCGGCGCCCGGTCCCGGCGGGAGGCGCACCTCATGCGCGCCCTGTCGGACGCGATCCTGGTGGGCGTCGGCACCGTCCTGTCGGACGACCCGCTCCTCACCTGCCGCCTGCCGGGCCTGTCCGACCGCTCGCCGGTCCGCGTCGTCCTCGACAGCCGCCTCGCCATGCCGCCGGACTGCCGCCTCGTGCGCAGCCTCGCCGAGGCGCCGGTGATCGCCGTCGCCGCCCACCCGGCGGACGCGCGCCGCCGCGCCGCCCTCGAGGCCGCGGGCGTGACGGTCCTCGAGGTGGCGCCCGGGGCGGACGGGCGGCTCGACCTCCACGCCGCCCTCGCCGCCCTCGCCGCCCGCGGCATCACGACCGTGATGGTGGAGGGGGGCGCGCGGATCGCCTCGGCCCTATATGCCGCGGGGCTGGTGGACGAGGTCGTGATCGTGCGGGCGCCGCTCCGGGTCGGCGCGGGCGGGATACCGGCCCTCGCCGCCCATTCCGTCGAGGCGCTCCTCGCCGACCCGGCCTACGAGACGATCGCGACGCGGGTACTCGGCCCCGACCGGCTCGTGCGGCGCGTGCGGCGCGGAGAGGCGGCGTACGAGGGCGCGGCGGCGCTTCCGGCCGAGGCGAACGAGAAGGGGGAGACGAGGACGTGTTCACTGGCATCGTGACCGACGTGGGCGAGGTGGTGGAGGTGGCACCCCGCGGCACCGGCCGGCGCTTTTCCATCCGCTCCGCCTACGCGGCCGACACCATCGCCATCGGCGCCTCGATCGCGTGCGCTGGCGTGTGCCTCACCGTCACCGAGGCGAGCGCGGATCCGGAGGGCGGCTCGACCTTCAAGGTGGACGTGTCGAGCGAGACGCTGGACAGGACCGCCATCGCCCGCTGGCGGCCGGGCGTCAGCGTCAATCTGGAGCGCTCGCTGCGCCTCGGGGACGAGCTCGGCGGCCACATCGTGACGGGCCACGTGGACGGCGTCGCCACCATCGCCGACCGGCTCGACGAGGGCGACATGGCCCGCTTCGTCTTCCGCGCGCCGCGGGAGCTCATGGGGCTCGTGGCGACCAAGGGGTCCGTCGCCCTCGACGGGACCTCGCTGACGGTGAACGGGGTCGACGAGGACACCTTCCACGTCATGATGATCCCCCACACCCTCGCGGTCACCACCTGGGGCGCGGCATGCCCGGGCGACGCGGTCCACATCGAGGTCGACATGCTCGCCCGCTACGTCGCCCGCCTGCGCGCGGTGGAGGGGCGCTGACGTCAAGGCGCCCCGAGGTGCGCCCTGCCCTGCGCGGGCGTCGCTTTACGGCCGCGCCCGCCCGTGGTTGACCGGACGGCCGTGTTGCCAGGATGCCGCCGAGCCGCCCCATGAAACAGCCCCCGCATGCCCTCGTCCTCGAGGCCCGCTTCTATCCGGAGATCGCCGACCATTTGCTTGCGGGTTCCGTCGCCGTCCTCGACAAGCGCGGGGCGAGCCACGAGCGGCTGACGGTGCCCGGGGTGCTCGAGCTTCCCGTCGCGCTGTCCATGGCGGTCAACGCCGTCAGGCGCCGCGACCGGGGGTTCGACCTGTTCGTCATGCTCGGCTGCGTCATCCGCGGCGAGACATCCCACTACGACGTGGTTGCGGGGGAGGCGAACCGCGCCATCATGGACCTTGCGGTGGAACACCGCCTCGCCCTCGGAAATGGTATCCTGACGGTGGAGAACCGGGCACAGGCGCTGGAGCGGGCCCGCCCCGACGGCCGCGACAAGGGCGGCGGCGCGGCGGCGGCGGCCCTCGCCCTTTGCGACCTGCGCGCGGTCGTCTCCCGGTGAGGCCGGGGGCGGGGCGTTCGTGCACGGGTGGCACCATGACGACTGACGTGAAGGCGAGCGCGGGCGAGGCGTCCGGGGGCCGGCCCGGCCCGCGGGACGAGCGGCCGGCCAACAAGCGCAGCGTGGCGCGCCTCGCCGCGGTGCAGGCGCTCTACCAGATGGACGTGACGGGTCTGCCGGCCGATCACGTAGCGAAGGAATTCGAGCTCTACCGCCTGCCCCAGGGCATCGAGGGGGAGGAGCTGCGCGAGGCCGACATCGGCTGGTTCCGCGCGGTCCTGTCCGGCGTCGTCGCCTCCCAGCGCACCATCGACCGGACGGTCGACACCACCCTCGCCGAGGGCTGGCCGCTGACGCGCATCGACCTCACCCTGCGGGCGGTCCTGCGGGCGGGCGTCTACGAGCTCGGCGAGCGCAAGGAGGTGCCCGCGCGCGTCGTCATCTCCGAGTACGTGGAGGTCGCCAAGGCCTTCTTCTCGCAGGACGAGCCGAAGATCGCCAACGCCGTCCTCGACCGGATCGCCCGCCGGATGCGTCCGGCCGAGTTCGCCGGGGCGCGGTCCTGAGCGGCGGGCCGTCGGGCGGGGAGGGGGGCTCGGCGGGCCGCCCGGGCGAGGAGGCGATCATCGAGCGCCTGTTCGCCCCGCTCGCCACCCACCCGGGCGCGGACGGCCTCGCCGACGACGCCGCCGTCCTGTCGCTGGCGCCGGGGGAGGAGCTCGTCGTCACCCAGGACGCCCTCGCCGCCGACGTCCACTTCTTTGCCGACGACCCGCCCGAGGCGATCGCCGCCAAGGCCCTGCGCGTCAACGTCTCCGACCTCGTCGCCAAGGGAGCGGAGCCGTTCGGCTACGTCCTTGCCCTCGCCCTCGGCGGGGCGTGGACGGGGGCGTGGGTGGAAGCCTTCGCAGGCGGCCTCGCCGCCGACCAGGACGCCTACGGCCTCACCCTCCTCGGGGGCGACACGCTGCGGGCGGCCGGCAAGACCCACGTCGCCGTCACCGCCTTCGGCCGCCTGCCGGCGGGAACGGCCGTGCGCCGCCGCACCGCCCGCCCGGGCGACCGCCTGGTCGTGACGGGGACGCTGGGCGATGCCGCCCTTTACTTGGCGGGCCGCCTCGACGGGGCGCGGCAGGCCCGCTGGCGCCTGTCGCCGGAGGAGGCGGCGGCGCTGCGCCGCGCCTACCTCTACCCGGACCCGCCGCTCGCCGCCGCGCCGATCGTGCGCCGCCACGCCCGGGCCGCCATGGACGTGTCGGACGGGCTGTTGCCGGACGCGCGCAAGCTCGCCCGGGCGGCGGGCGTCGCGATCCGCCTCGACCTTGCGTCCGTTCCCCTGTCGGCGGCCGCCCGGTCCGCCGCCGCCCGCGACGACGCGGTCCTCGCGACGGCCCTCACCGGCGGCGACGACTACCAGGTGCTCGCGGCCGTCCCCGCCGAGGAAGCCTGCGCCTTCATCGCCGCGTGCGCCGCCGCGGGGATCGCGGCCCGCGCGGTGGGCGAGGTCGCGGCCGGCGAGGGCGTGACGGTCCTGTCGGACGGCGCGCCGGTCGCCGTCGACGAGGCGGGCGCCTTCCACCACTTCTGAGGCCGTGCCGACCGGCTCGCCGCGCCGCCCGCGACGGCCCCCGGCGGCGGAGACGACCACCTTGTGCTCGCGGCCGTCCCGGCCGAGGGGACCGCCGCCTTCATCGCCG
>CAZJNX010000151.1:0-2466 GCA_964547415.1 uncultured Hyphomicrobiales bacterium | reverse complement strand
CGCCGCGGCCATCGCGGCCCGCGCGGCGGGCGAGGTCGCAGCGAGGGCGTGACGGTCCCGTCGGGCGGCGCGCCGGTCGCCGTCGACGAGGCGGGCGCCTTCCACCACTTCCGAGGCCGCGCCGACCGGCTCGCCGCGCCGCCCACGACGGCCCCCGGGCGGCGGAGACGACCACCGGGTGCTCACGGCCGTCCCGGCCGAGGGGACCGGCGCCTTCATCGTCGGGTGCGCCGCCGCGCGGATCGCGGCCCGCGCGGTGGGCGAGGTCGCGGCCGGCGAAGGCGTGACGGTGCCGTCGGGCGGCGCGCCGGTCGCCGTCGACGAGGCGGGCGCCTTCCACCACTTCTGAGGCCGCGCCGACCGGCTCGCCGCGCCGCCCGCGACGGCCCGTGGCGGCGGAGACGACCACCTTGTGCTCGCGGCCGTCCCGGCCGAGGGGACCGCCGCCTTCATCGCCGAGTGCGCCGCCGCGGCCATCGCGGCCCGCGCGGCGGGCGAGGTCGCAGCGAGGGCGTGACGGTCCCGTCGGACGGCGCGCCGGTCGCCGTCGACGAGGCGGGCGCCGCCCGGCAGGGCCGATGGCCGCCGGTCAGAGGGTGGCGCCGTGCATATGCGCGCGGGCGAGGCGGCTCCTCCCGAACCGGTCGAGGCCGCCGTGGCGCCGGGCGCGGCGGCGGATCCTGTTCGCCGCCTCCCGGCCGAAGCCGGCGGCGAGGGCCGCCTCGATCGCGAGGCGGGCGAAGAGGTCCCGCTGGGCGTTGCTGCCGCCGACGGCCGCGAGCGCCCGCTCGCCCGCCGCGAGGCGGCGGAAGGCACCCGCGGCGCGGCCGCGGAAGAAGGCGGCGATGCCGGCCGCCGTCGGCGCCGCCACCTCGCCCGCGATGCGCCCACGCTCGCTCCCGCCGGTCTCCGCCGCCGCCCAGGCGAGCCGCGCCACCAGCCGCTCGGCCGCCTCGTGCCGCCCGCTCGCGGCGAGCGCCGTCACGTAGTGGAGGTCGGCGAAGGGGAGCGCCCCGTCGTCGATACGCGCCTCGGCCTTCTCGGCGAGCTCCTCCCACCGCGGGCCCACGTCCACCCCCTCGAGGGCGAGGCGGGCGAGGAGGGAGACGGCGTTGGCGATGTCGCGGAAGTCGTCCGTCCGCTCGGCCCGGACCGCGCCGTCGTAAAGGGCGAGCACCCGCTCCGTCCGCCCGAGCTCGAGCTCGAACAGCGCCTCGTGCCAGTGGACGTGGAAGCGGAAGGTGCTGCAGTGGGCGAATGCCGCCCGGTGCCCGGCGATGAGGCGCAGGCCCGCCTCGGGCGCGACCCGCACCTCGTGGACGTGGGCGAGGGCGTGGAGCGCCCAGGCATCGTCCGGCGCGAGTTCGAGGGCCCGCCGGCCCGCCCGCTCGGCCGCCGCCACCTCGCCCGTCTCCTCCAGCGCGAAGGCGTGGCAGCCGAGGAGGTAGCCGCGCGCGCTGGCGTTCGCCGGGCCGCGGCCGAGGGTGCGCTCCACCGATCGCCGCATGCCCCGCCGGTCGCCCGCCATGAAGCGGATCGCGTGGACCATCTTGGCGAGGAAGAGGTCGCCGGGCACCCGGGCGAGGCGCCGGTCGAGCCGGTCGGCCGCCCGGCCGGGATCGCCCGCGAGCCAGTCGGCGAGGGCGGCGGCGGCAACGTTCGCGAGCCGGTCGCACCGCCGGCCCGCGCCGCGGCGACGGGCCTCCGCGAGGGCGGTCGCGGCGGGCGCCGCGAGTTCTGCCCGCCCGAGGGTCATCAGGACGAGGCCGCGCACGGCCGGCGCCAGCGGGTCTTCCCCCGCCGCCGCCTCGAAGGCGGCGAGGCGGTCGCCGGTCTCCCCGTGGTGGCTGACGAGCCCATGGACGAAGGCCTGCCAGGCCGGGCCGGCCGCGGCGGAAAGGCCGTCCGGCGGCGCGGTCAGCGGGTCGTCCGCGAAGGCGGCGCTCCGGGCGCGTGCCTGCGGTCCTCCTTCGGCCGGGGGCGCGAGGGCGCTGGTGGGGCCCGGACGGTCGGCTACCGTCGTCTCCATGGCTTTCCTCCGCTCGCTGGCCGCGGCGGGCGCAAGGGCCCGTTTCGCGCCGGACGTCATGGCGACAGGATAGGCGCCGTGCCGGTGAAGCGGTCCTGACATCCTCTCACGATCGCTCGGCCCGCCCGTGATCGTCCCGCCCCAAGGCCGGGTACCTGCCGCGGACTGGCGGCGGCCACCCGCGCGTCCCCGGCGACCGCGGACGGTGCCACCCCGCCGGGACCCTGGCCGGCCGGCGCCTGCGGCACCGCCCGACCCCGTGCCCGTGCGCCGGACGGCGTGCCTCGCCCGGGCGGCGACCGGTGGCTCACCCCCGCGGTCCATGCCGCGGACGAGGAGGCCGTGCGTCCGGCGCAGGGCACGGGCGGACGGCTGGCCCGGTGGCGGCGAGCCTTCGGGCGGACGCGCAGGGCGACGTTTCGCTGCGGGTGGCGCGA
>CAZJNX010000150.1:7897-11814 GCA_964547415.1 uncultured Hyphomicrobiales bacterium | reverse complement strand
CAACCCACGCCTTCGGCTCTTCGGGGTTGACCCGGCCCGCACCCGGCGCGGTTCTGAAAGCGTCGGCTCCGGCGGAATGTCGGCGCTCTCGTCTCACCAGCGGAATGGACGAGGCGACAGGGCGCCCGCCGGTCGGCCGGCGGGATCGGTCAGGGGTCCGAGGGGCGGCCGGACGGTCGTGTGGCGGGGCGGTTGCGGACGCCCGGCAGGCGCACGGACGGGGCCGGCCGGGCGGGCGGCGACGTCAGGATGCCGAGGACCTCGTCGAGGAGCGGGCTGCCGGTGGGCTCCGGCGGCGGGGCCTCGCTCTCGCTCATCGCGCACCTCCCTCACGCTCCGCGCTCGCAGCGCGGCGCCGCCACGGGGCGGGCCGCACCGGGACATGTCGAAGCGGTGCCCGGAATGGGAAGGCGGGTGGCGGAAGAATGCGCCCCGCCGTGACGCCCGTCACGCAAACGGCGCCAGCGCCGGAGAAGGGGGGCCGGACGATTCGCCCGGTCGCGCCTCAGCGCTCGCGGGCGCGGTAGACGCCGGTCTGCGGGTCCCGCTCGAGCGGGATGCCCTCGCGCTCGGCGATCGCCCGCTCGCGCGCCCGGTCCACCTCGGAACCGATGCGGCGCATCTCCCGGGAGATCATGCGGGCGGCGATGACCGCGGCACCCGCCGCGGCGACGAAGAGGAGGGGGTGGGGCATCGCTGGCCTCCGGAGGGTGGTGTCCCCGGAACGCTAGCGCAACGGGCCGGCCGCCGCACGGGGGACGTCGGCCGCACCCCTCACAGGCGGTAGCGCGACCACATGGCCCGCGCCTCGGCCGCGTCGAGGAGATCGTCGGCGACGCGGGCGGCGAAGCGGCCCATGAAGCCGCCGCCGATCTCCGGGGAGGTCCGGCGCAGGAGGGAGCCGCGGCGCGTCTCAACCGGCTTCAGGATCACGTCCTTGCCGTAGCGCTCCACCAGGACGCCGCGCGCATCGCCCACCGCGTCCGCGAGGCCGAGGTCCACCGCCCGCCGGCCCGACCAGAACAGGCCGGTGAAGAGGTCCCCGTCGTCGGCGAGCTTGTCGCCCCGCCGCTCCTTCACGAGCTCGATGAAGGTGGCGTGGACGTCCGCCTGGAGGGACTTCAGGTGTTCCACGTCGTCCGGGTTCTCCGGCTTGAAGGGATCGAGGATCGCCTTGTTCTCGCCGGCCGTGTAGAGGCGCCGCTCGATGCCCACCCGGTCGATCAGGCGCACGAAGCCGAAGCCCTGGCTGACGACGCCGATGGAGCCCACGATGGACGAGGGGTCCACGAACACCTCGTCGCCGGCGAGCGTCAGCATGTAACCGCCCGAGGCCGCCACGTCCTCCACGAACACGAGGACCTCGCGCTCCTTCTCCGCGGCGAGCTGGCGGATGCGGCGGTAGATGAGGTGGGACTGGACGGGCGAGCCGCCGGGCGAGTTGACGACGATGGCGACCGCCGGGGCGGCGCGGATGGAGAAGGCGCGGTTGAGCGCGCCCGCCACCGAGGTGAGGGAAAGGCCCGGGCGGAACGGCGCGGACATGCCGATGAGGCCCGACAGGCGGACCACGGGCACCACCGGCACCTTGTCCCGCATCCCCGGAACGAGCGACTTCAGCCTCTTGAGCACCTTCGATCCCCCGCCACTGAACGGGCCCCGTGATGCCGCCCCAAAGGACGTTTGTCACCCCCGCCCCTCGCCGCGGGGCGCGACGGGCGCGGCCGGCAGGCCGAGCCGGTCCGCGACGGCGAGGAGGTCGGCCCAGGCCGCGCGCTTCTCCGCCGGCTGGCGCAGGAGGTAGGCCGGGTGGAGCGTCGGCAGGGCGGGGAGGGAAAGGCCCGCCGCCTCGAGGGTCAGCCACCGCCCGCGCAGGCGACGGATGCCCTCCGTGCGGCCGGTGAGGGCCTTGGTGGCCGCCCCGCCGAGGAGCACCACCACCTCCGGCGAGACGAGCTCGATCTGGCGGACGACGAAGGGCAGGCACGTCGCCACCTCGAGGTCGCTGGGCGCGTTGTTGCCGGGCGGACGCCAGGGCAGCACGTTGGTGATGAACACCGCCTCCCGCGACAGGCCGACGGCGGCGAGCATCCGTTCCAGGAGCTTGCCGGAGCGGCCGACGAAGGGCTTTCCCTCCATGTCCTCCTCGCGGCCGGGCGCCTCGCCCACGAAGGCGAGGCGGGCGGCGGGATCGCCCGTGCCGAACACGAGGTTGCGCGCGGTGAATCGCAACGGGCAGCCCTCGAAGGCGGACAGGATCCCCCGGAGCGCCTCGAGGCTTTCGGCGGACGCCGCCTCGGCGCGGGCGGCCATCACCGGCGGCGCCGTCTCGACGGCCCCGCCACCGGGCGCCGGCGCGGGACGCGCTGGCGCCGGCGGGCCTCGCGGCGCGGCCGGCTCCGGGCCCGGCGGGGGCGGCGCGGCGGGCGCCGCCGTCCAGTCCCGCGGGGCGTCGGACACCGTCGCGTCGACCCCGCAGGCGACGTGGAAGGACAGGATCGCCGCCACGACCTCGGGCGGCAGGGGGCCGGCCGCGTGGGCCGCGCCGTCGATGGTCTCCTCGCTCATGGCGCCCCGATAGCACGGAACGGCCGCGGGCGGGACGTGCGACGCCGCCGGGGGTTGCACGGCCTCCCGCCCGACCGCATGTCGCGAAGGCGCGCGGCGTGCGGCCGTTGCCTGCGGCGGCCGCGTGTCCTAACCAGCGGGCCGGACGGTGCGGCCGCCCGCCCGAGCGAGGCGTGAGACAGAGGCACATGAGCGAGAACGGGACCGGCAACGGGGCGAGCCTGCCCGAGCGGGAGAGCATGGAATACGACGTGGTGATCGTCGGCGCGGGGCCCGCGGGCCTGTCCGCCGCGATCCGCCTCCGCCAGCTCGCCGCCGAACGGGGCGAGGAGATCTCCGTCGTCGTCCTGGAAAAGGGCTCGGAGGTGGGCGCCCACATCCTGTCGGGCGCGGTGATCGACCCCATCGCCCTCGACCGCATGTTCCCCGACTGGCGGGAGGACGAGGATCCGCCCATGAAGACGCCGGTCACCGACGACGAGTTCTATTTCCTCGGCCCGGCGGGCGGGGTGCGCCTGCCCAACTTCATGATGCCGAAGCTGATGTCGAACGAGGGCAACTACGTCGCCTCCCTCGGCAACGTCTGCCGCTGGCTGGCCCGCAAGGCGGAGGAGCTCGGAGTCGAGATCTACCCCGGCTTCCCGGCGACGGAGATCCTGTTCGACGAGAGCGGCGCCGTCATGGGCGTGGCGACCGGCGACATGGGCATCGGCCGGGACGGCGAGCCGAAGGACGCCTTCGCCCGCGGCATGGAGCTCCACGGCAAGTACGTCCTGATCGGGGAAGGGGTGCGCGGCTCCCTCGCCAAGCAGCTGATCGCCCGCTTCGGCCTCGCCGAGGGGCGCGAGCCGCAGAAGTACGGCATCGGCCTGAAGGAGCTGTGGCGCGTCGCCCCGGAGAAGCACCGGCCCGGCCTCGTCCAGCACTCGTTCGGCTGGCCGCTCGACAACCGGACGGGCGGCGGCTCGTTCCTGTACCACCTGGAGGACGAGCAGGTGGCGGTGGGCTACGTGGTCCACCTCAACTACAGGAACCCCTATCTCTCCCCGTTCGACGAGTTCCAGCGCTTCAAGACGCACCCGATGGTGCGCGAGACCTTCGAGGGCGGCACGCGCCTGTCCTACGGGGCGCGGGCGATCTCCGAGGGCGGCTTCCAGTCGGTGCCGAAGCTCGCCTTCCCGGGCGGGGCGCTGCTCGGCTGCTCGGCGGGCTTCGTCAACGTGCCGCGGATCAAGGGCTCCCACAACGCCATGCTGTCGGGGATGCTGGCGGCCGAGCACGTGGCGGGCGCCCTCGCAGAGGGCCGGGCGCGGGACGAGCTGTCCGGATACGAGGACGCCTGGCGCGAC
>CAZJNX010000150.1:0-7887 GCA_964547415.1 uncultured Hyphomicrobiales bacterium | reverse complement strand
AGGATCTGAAGAGCGTGCGCAACGTCAAGCCGCTGTGGAGCCGGTACGGCACGGCGGGCGGCGTCGCGGCGGCGGGGCTCGACATGTGGTCGATCGCCCTCACCGGCCGCTCCCCGTTCGGCACGCTGAAGCACGGCAAGCCAGACTACGCCGCGACCGAGCCCGCCAGCCGGCACAAGCCGATCGACTACCCGAAGCCCGACGGGGTGGTGAGCTTCGACAAGCTGTCCTCGGTCTTCCTGTCCAACACCAACCACGAGGAGGACCAGCCGGTCCATCTGAAGGTGAAGGACCCGGCGCTCCAGTTCTCGTCCGAGTGGCAGACCTACGCCGGCCCGTCCCAGCGCTACTGCCCGGCCGGCGTCTACGAATGGGTGGCGCCGGAAGGGGCGGGCGAGGACGCCGATCCGCGCTTCGTCATCAACGCCCAGAACTGCGTCCACTGCAAGACGTGCGACATCAAGGACCCGAACCAGAACATCGACTGGGTCCCGCCGGAGGGGCCGGGCGGTCCCAACTACCCCAACATGTGACGGGGCCCCGGCCGGCCGGCCGGGACCGTCCCCTCCCCAGCGAAGACCCTCGGCGCCGCCCGCGCGCCTTGTCCCCGCCCGCGGTTGCGCGAGCGTCCGCCGCGGCCCGCAGGCGCTGGAACGACTCGCCCCGCGTTCGCCTTGATCCAGCGCAATGACAAATTGTCGCGGCGCGGCATGATCGCCGCGTCCGGACCGGGCCCGTGCGCCCGCTGCCGGACGGGGACGGCTTCGCCGGATCGGGGTGGCGAAGGCCGTTCGATGTCGTCGCGGCCCCGGGTGGCGCGCCGCGCGGGGACTCTCACGGGCTGAAGGGAACGGGCCGGGGCCGAAACGCCCCGGGGGGATCCGTCACGACCGGCGTCGCGTGGCGCTGGACGGGGACGCGCGTGCGGGGGGTGAGGGATGCTCCGTCTGTGGCGTCGCTTCTGGAGGCCGAGCACGACGATCGGTGCGGGCGTGCTCCTGTCCGTCGGCGGTCTTGCCGGCATCGTCTTCTGGGGCGGCTTCAACACCGCCATGGAGGCGACCAACTCCAACGAGTTCTGCATCTCCTGCCACGAGATGCGCGACAACGTCTATGCCGAGTACCGGGAGACGGTGCACTACCGGAACGCCTCCGGCGTGCGCGCAGGATGTGCCGACTGCCACGTGCCCGACGGCTGGGTGCACAAGGTCGTCCGCAAGGTCTCCGCCACCCGCGAACTCTACCATCACCTGATCGGCACCATCGACACGGCCGAGAAGTTCGAGGCCCACCGCGCCGAGATGGCACAGCGCGTGTGGGCCACCATGGAGGCGACCGACTCCCGCGAGTGCCGGAACTGCCACAGCTTCGAGGCGATGGACTTCGCCCTCCAGTCCGCGGAGGCGCGCGACCAGATGCAGGACGCCCACGCCACGGGCGAGACCTGCATCTCCTGCCACAAGGGCATCGCCCACGGGATGCCGGACCTGTCGACGGGCTACAAGAAGGTTCTCGCGGAGATCGAGCGGATCGCCGCGGCCGGCCCGCCGGAGGCCGACCGGCTCTACGCGATCCGCCCGCTGCCGATCTTTCTCTCCGAGGAAGACGCCGCGGACGGCGGGCGCGCGGCCGGCAAGCTCCTCGCGGCCACCGGGCTCGCCGTCCTCTCGCGGAGCGGCGACGCGATCCGCGTGCGGCTCGAGGGCTGGCAGCAGGACGGGGCGGAGCGCGTCGTCTACGCCCTCATGGGCCGGCGGATCCTCGAGGCCGCCTTCCGCCCGGACGCGGTGGAGAGGATCGAGCGGCGGGAGACCGTCACGGACGAGGAGACGGACCTCGTCTGGCACCGCGTCGGCGTGGACCTTTGGGTGCGGCCCGAGGGGCTGATCGCCGACCTCGACCGGATCTGGGAGTACGGGCGGGAGATGCACGTCGCCGCCTGCTCCACGTGCCACTCCCTCCACCACGCGGACGAGCACCTCGCCAACCAGTGGATCGGGGTGATCGATTCGATGGAGCGGTTCATCACCCTCGACAAGGACCAGACGCGGCTCCTCCAGAAGTATCTCCAGCTCCACGCGCGGGACGTGGCGGAGGTGGCCCATGGCGGCTGACGACGCCGGGACGGTCGCGGACGCCGACGGGGCGGCCCGCGCCGCCGCCTACGGCTGGCTCGCCGGCCTCCTCGCCCGGGAGCCGACGGCGGCCGCGCTCGCCGTCTACCGCACGGCGGACGGGCGGGCGCTCCTCGCCGCGCTCGGCGAGTTGCCCGGCCTTGCCCCGCTCGCCGCCGCGCTCGAACGGCAGGTGGCGGGGGACGGCCCGCTGGAGCCGGTCGCCCGGGACCTCGCCGCCGCGTTCGCCCGCGCCTTCCACGGCGCGGCGGGCCGGCGGAGCGCGCCGCCCACCGCCTCCGTCTACCGCGACCCGTCGGGGCGGGTGATGCAGGCCCAGGCGGGGGCGATGTCGCGGACGCTGGGCGATCTCGGCCTCACCCTCTCCGACACGCTCCGCGAACCGCCGGACCACGTGGCCGTCCAGCTGTCCGTCGTGGCCCACCTCCTGGAGCGCGGAGCCGACGGGGAAGCGGCCGCCTTCGCGCGCGGCCACCTCGCCCCCTGGCTCGACGCCTTCGCGATGCGCTGCGCGGCCGTCCCCCGGGCCGACTTCTACGGGACCCTCGCCCGCGCCACCGTCGACTTCTGCCGCGCCGACCTCGCCCGCCATGGCGGGGCGGCGCCATGAGGGCCGCGCGCCGCGCGCCGTCGATTTCCGGCGATCCGGCGGCAGGGCCGCGCCGGACCCGTCTCGTCCCCACGGAAGGAGGGTAGGCCATGACGAAAGCACCATCGACCGCTCCCGGGGGCGCCGTCAGCCGGCGCCGCTTCCTCGGCACCGCGGCCGCGACGGCGGCGCTCGCCGCCGTTTCCCCGGCCGTCCTCGTGCCCGGCCGGGCGCGGGCCGCGGCATCGGACGAGGTGATGGGCGGCTCCCACTGGGGCGCCTTCCGCGCCACCGTGGAGGACGGGCGCTGGACCGGCATCCGCGGCTGGGAACGGGACCCGGCGCCGAGCCCGCAGCTCGAGGGCATCCTCGATTCGGTCTACTCGCCGACCCGCATCAAGTACCCGATGGTGCGCCGCGCCTTCCTCGAGAAGGGCCCGGGCGCGGAGACCGGAACCCGCGGCGCGGACGACTTCGTGCGCGTCGGCTGGGACGAGGCGCTGGACCTCGTGGCCGCCGAGATCCGCCGGACGAGCGAGGAACACGGACCCACCGGCATCTTCGCGGGCTCCTACGGCTGGAAGAGCCCGGGCAAGCTCCACAACTGCCAGAGCCTGATGCGACGCATGTTCAACGTGTCCGGCATCGGCTACGTGAACAGCTCGGGCGACTACTCCACCGGCGCGAGCCAGATCGTCATGCCCCACGTGGTCGGCCGGCTCGAGGTCTACGAGCAGCAGACCGCGTGGCCCGTCGTGGTGGAGAACACCGACCTTCTCGTGTTCTGGGGCGCGGACCCGGTGGTGACCAACCAGATCGGCTGGCTCATCCCTGACCACGGCGGCTTCGAGGGCCTGAAGGCGTTCCGGGAGACGGGCAAGCCGGTCCTGTTCATCGACCCGGTGCGCACCGAGAGCTGCGACTTCTTCGGCGAGGCGGCCGAGTGGATCGCCCCGCGGCCGCAGACGGACGTGGCGATCATGCTCGCCATCGCCCACACCCTCCACGAGGAGGGCCTTTCCGACCAGGACTTCCTCGACGAATACACCTACGGTTTCGACCGCTTCCTCCCGTACCTCCTCGGCGAGAGCGACGGAACGCCGAAGAACGCCGAATGGGCGGCGGAAATCAGCGGGCTCGACCCGGAGACGATCCGCGGGCTCGCCCGGCGCTTCGCGGGCGGGCGGACGATGCTGGCGAGCGGCTGGTCGCTCCAGCGCCAGCACCTCGGCGAGCAGCGCCACTGGATGCTGGTGACCCTTGCCGCCATGCTCGGCCAGATCGGCCTGCCGGGCGGGGGCTTCGGCCTGTCCTACCACTACTCCAACGGCGGATCGCCCGCCGCCGACGGCCCGGTCCTTCCCGGCATCACCGACGGCGGCAAGGCCGTGGAGGGCGCGGCGTGGCTGACGCAGAGCGGCGCCGCCTCGATCCCCGTCGCCCGCGTGGTCGACATGCTGGAGAACCCGGGCGCCCCGTTCGACTTCAACGGCAAGCGCGAGACCTATCCCCACCCGCGGATGACCTACTGGACCGGCGGCAACCCGTTCGCCCACCACCAGGACCGCAACCGCATGGTGAAGGCCTGGCAGCGCCTCGACACCGTGGTCGTCCAGGACTTCCAGTGGACGGCCACGGCCCGCCACGCCGACATCGTGCTGCCGGCCACCACCTCCTACGAGCGCAACGACCTCGAGCAGTACGGCGACTATTCCCTCAAGGGGATCATCGCGATGAAGAAGATCGTCGAGCCGATGTACGAGGCGCGCGACGACTTTTCGATCTTCGCCGCCCTCGCCGACCGCTTCGGCGCGAGGGACGCCTTCACCGAGGGCAAGTCCGAGATGGACTGGCTGCGCGCGTTCTACAAGTCGGCCGAGGAGCAGGCCGACGCCCGCGGCATCGACATGCCGTCCTTCGCCGCGTTCTGGGAGGAAGGGTCGGTGATGTTCCCGGTGTCGGAGCGGGGACGGGCCTTCGTGCGCTACGCCGACTTCCGGGACGATCCGCTGCTCGAGCCGCTCGGGACGCCCACGGGCCTCATCGAGATCTACTCCCGCAACATCGAGAAGATGGGCTACGAGGACTGCCCGCCCCACCCCACCTGGATGGAGCCGCTGGAGCGGATCGGCCGGCCGGACGCGCCCTTTCCCCTGCACGTGGCGACGAGCCACCCGGCGCGGCGCCTCCACTCCCAGCTGTGCGGCACGGCGCTGCGGAAGACCTACGCCGTCGCCGGGCGCGAGCCGTGCCTCATCCACCCGGACGACGCGGCCGCCCGGGGCATCGCGGACGGGGACGTGGTGCGCGTCTTCAACGACCGGGGGCAGATGCTGGCGGGGGCGGTGGTGACGGACCGGATCCGCCCCGGCGTCATCCGCGTCAACGAGGGCGGCTGGTACGATCCCGTGGAGCCCGGCGCCGACGGGACCCTGTGCGCCTACGGGGACGTGAACGTGCTCTCGCCCGACATCGGCACCTCGAAGCTCGCCCAGGCGAACTGCGGCCACACGGTGCTCGCCGAGGTGGAGAAGTTCGCCGGCGACCCGCCCGAGGTCACCGTGTTCGACACGCCGCGGAACGGCTGAGCCACCTTCCGGCCCCGGCATACTCGCCGGGGCCGGCCTTGCGCCCGCGCCGCGTCAGCGGAAGACGAGCCGGGCGATGACGAGGACGGCGACGGCCCCGATCAGCGACACCGCGAGGATCAGGACGAGGCCGCCCGCGGCGAGCACCCCCGTCGCCACCACGGCCACCAGGAAGGGCAGGAGGAGCGCCCCCGCGACGCCGATCGCCACGTTGCGCCCCTTGTTGCGCCCGCCCTCCACCGTCGAGGCGATCAGCCCGGCGAGCACGCCGACGATCACCAGGAAGAGGAACCCGATCGTCCCGAGCGTCTGAAAGAAGGCCTCCACGCCGCTTCCCTTTCCCTCTCGCGCCCCCGGCCGTCGCCGCCGACCGTGGCACGCCCGCCGCGGGCTGCCTACCCCCGCCGCCGGCGTCACCAGTTGAGGCGGACGATGTCGCCGTCGAAGTACCAAACGCCCGTGCGCCGGTTTTGCCGCCAGACGAGTCCGTCCGGCAGGAAGGGACGGTAGCTCGTCGCCGGATCGAGGCCGAAGTCGGACCGCGGGGGACAGGGCCGGTTCGGCAGGATCGCGGCGATGTTGTAGCCCTTGCGGCGCAGGCGGATCTCCCGGCAGTCGAAGCCCGCGCGCACGAGGTTGAGCATGAGCGTGCCCGGGTTGAACAGGTTGACGTGGCCGACGGTCACCCACCGCTTCAGCGGCGGGACGACGATGCACACGAGCCCGCCGGGCTTCACGATCCGCCGGACGGCGGCGAGGAAGGGGCCCGGCGTGTGCGTGTGCTCGAGGACGTGGCTGCACCACAGGGCGTCGTAGGCGACTTCCGGCGCGAAGCTCTCCAGCGTGCCGGCGTGGTAGGCATCCTCGCCCGCGCCGGGCGGCGTGTCGGCGAGGTCGAGGCCGTGGACAGCGTGGAACGGGCCGGCCGCCCGCATCCGCCGGATGTGGTCGCCCCGCCCGCATCCGACGTCGAGGGCGGGACCGGTGAGCCCGCGGCTCCGGCAGTCGGCGAGCCACCGCTCGAGGGCGAAGGAGGCCCGCGGCAGCCCCCGCGGCTCGTCCATCCGCGACAGGACGCGCTCGAGGAGGCCGATGCCCGGCCGCCCCGCGACGTCGACCGCCCCCGCCGGCCCCGATGCGGACGCCGGACGACCGTCCATGAAGCTTCCCCCCCGAAGTCGCCGCCGCGCCCGCTCGGGCGCCTCCGGCACCGGTAGCGAGCCCGCGCGGCGCCGCCAAGTCGTTTGCGAGCGACCGGCGCCCGCGTGCCCGCCCTCTCGCCCCGAATCCCCGGCGCCCGGCGCGCTTCGTACGGAACCTCATCGAGGATCCGGCATGTCACGCCTGATCAAGGCGAAACAATGTCGGCGACGCATGTGGGGACAAGCCGAGACGACATCTTGCACGGGACCGTCGTCGCCGATCGGATCCAGGGGTTCGAGGGCCACCACGACATCGCGGCGGGAGAGGGCGATGGCGGCGTTGCGGGGCGCGTCAGGCCCTGCAACGCCCCGCCGTTCGTGGCGGGGCCGCGCCCTCGGCATCGTGGCGGAGGGCGAGCCGGTCACGGTGAGCCTTCTCGAGGGCGCGGACGACGTGGACGGGGACGCTCGTCTTCGACCCGGCGCACCCTTCAATTGCGCCAGGGGCGATCCATGTGCGCAGGACCGTCCACTCGAGCGACCCGGAGAATGGACCTCTCGGCGAGGCCTTGACGGTCCCCGTCATGGTGGTCGACGAAGCGGACCCGTGACGCCGGACGGCCGGCGGGGCCAGCGCTCGGCATGGCGGTGAGGGGGACACGGCGCCCCGCCGTGCGTCAGGCGCGGCCGCGGCCCGGCCGCCCGCGCGGCTTGACCAGCAGTCAAGCAACCGGCGCGGGGCCCCGGAACGCTCGCGCGGCCTCCGCCCCAGCCGTCGGATAGGCCGGTGCGGCCGAAGGGGCGCGCTATCCGGCGCCCCCGCCGGCTTGATTGACAATCAAGCCCGCCCGCCTACGTTGCCGGGACGCGCGTTGGTCGGAACGGGAGCGTGGGCCTTGAACGGGACGAAGCCGGGGGACAGGATCGCGCACTCGGCCAGCGCGCACCTTCGGCCGCACGCGGGAGCGCCTGCCCCTCGTGGGCGGCCCGTCGGGAGCCTCGAGGGGCGCAAGAGCGAGCGGGCGGCGCCGCGCCGGATCCTGCCCGCCCGCGACCGCCGGCCGGACCGCCGTCCCCCGGATTCGCTGCCGCGATCGGTTCCCCCGTGGGTCCGGGCCGAGCGTTCGGGCCGCGGCGTCCCCCTTTTTCCCATGCCAGCACCGTGGAGCCCGACGATATCCCCATGACGAGCGTCCAGCATCGCGAGGCGCCCCGCTCCGGACGGCGCGCAACCGACCGTGTCGACGGGCCCGTGACCGGGGCTGAGGCCGCGGCGAACTCCATCGCCTCGGCGCTGCCCGTCGCCACCGGCGGTGCAGCCCCGCGGCCCCGCGACGGCGCAAGCGCCTCGGGACGGGCAGCGGGCCGGGGGACCGCCGCGTTCCCGACGGGTGCGCGACCGGCCGCGTTCGGCGGGGCGAACAGGCGGTCGA
>CAZJNX010000149.1:0-11856 GCA_964547415.1 uncultured Hyphomicrobiales bacterium | reverse complement strand
CGGAGCCGCATAAGCCCAAATCCCTGTCTCACCAAACCGTACACCGGGGGACCCGCCCGTTCGACGGCCGATACTGTCTCCGTCGGGATGCGCCCTGGGACCGGCGGCGCCAACCGGCCCGCCCGCTTCTCCCGCTCACCACGGGCAGGGTGCGGCCCATCCCCGTTTTCGGCGAGTACGAGCCATGACCGGGCGAACGATCCAGGCGCTCGTCGACACCGAAGGGATGCCGCCGCGGATCGTCGTCCACTCGGCCGGCATCCAGGGGCGGGATGGCGCGGAGTCGGTACTGTCACGCATCCGCGCCCGCTTCCCGTGGCGCGAACGCGTGTGGGCCGACGCCCGGTACGATGCGAGACAAGGCGAGGCCGCCGTCGCCGACAGCCCTGTCCTGGCGATGCAGATCGTCCGATAGCCGAGGGGACCAGAGGGTTCGCCGTCCAGCCTCGTCGCTGGGTCGTCGAGCGACCCTTCTCATGGTGCGGGCGCAACCGCCGCCTCGCCAGGGACGACGAGAACCTGGCCGACACGCTCGCCGCTCTCGTCATGCTCGACGCCATCCCCCTCGCCCTGAAGCGTCTCGCCCGACCCGCGTGAGCCTTTTGAGTCAAGCTCTCAGAGGGATCGGCGTTTTCCAACGGCCCCACGCGTCGCCGCTGGCGGGTCACGTCGAAGAGGCGCCTGGCGGCGGCCCTGGGCCCGTCGTCATCGTCGGCCGCCACGACGGGCTTCACGCCGCGCAGGCCGCGATCGGCGAGGGAGAGCCGGAAGCGGCTTCGGAACGTCGCCGCCTCGCACGGGCCTGCGGCGACGCCGATCCCCTCGCGCGGGACGTCCTCGTCGACCGCCGCCGCGATCGTCATGGCGCCGCTGAGCATCCGTCCGTTCTCGCGCACCCGGATGGTGGCATCGAGCCACCGAAAGGGCCAGGCTCCTTCGAGCGGGCGGCTTGGGAACGCCCTCACGCGCCGGTCGATCTTTGCCGAGAGGCGGCTCGCTTGGCTCTTGGACACGCCGTCCCGCCCGGGGCACCGCATCGTCGCGGCACGCGTCGAGACGCCGTGCGCGTCGGCTTCCCGCATGACGGCCACGAGGGCCTTCCGCGCCGTCCCGCGCGGCGAGCGGCTCAAGGATGCTCGGAAAGGTGCTGCCCTTGCGCAGCTTCGCGAGCGCCGGGTCGATCCGGCAAGCGCGCGTCTTTCGACCTCGCTCTCGATCGCCGTTGCACCGCGGGGCGCGCGCGGTCGTGCACGCCCCCTTGGAGACGCCGGTCGCGGCCTCGACCTTCGTTTCCATGAGCCGCGCGGCGGCGTAGGCGAGCCTGTCGCGGACGCGATCCTCGTCGGCGGCCTTCTCGACCAGCTCCGGGCGGGCACGCGCACGGCGCGATGGAACGACGGACGCCGGAGGCGGCCTTCTCGACCAGCTCCGGGCGGGCACGCGCACGGCGCGATGGAATGACGGACGCCGGAGGCGGCCTTCGCGGCCAGCTCCGGGCGGGCACGCGCACGGCGCGATGGAACGACGGACGCCGGAGGCGGCCTTCGCGACCAGCTCCGGGCGGGCACGCGCACAGCGCGATGGAATGACGGACGCCGGACCATCGCTCGGCCCGTCCGCGGTGGCGAGGGCCGGAAGCCGCCGGGACGGTGGGCGCGGCAGCTGGTCGCGCCCGGCCGCCCGAGCGGACGCGCTCGAAGCGGAACGTCAGCCCTCCACCTCGATCTCGTCTTCGTCGAGATCCGCGTCGTCGTCCGTCAGCCCCTCCTCGACGCCTTCGCTGAGATCACCGACGCCTTCTCCGGTTTCCTCCGCGACCGCGCCTGCCGCATCCCCGGTCTCCTCGACCGCGCTCCCCAACAGTTCGCCGGTCTCCTCGAGAACGCCGTCGTCGTCCTCGACCTCGACCTCAGCGAGGGCGGTCCCTGACATCGCGCCGATCACGGCGACAGTGGCGATCGTCTGCTTCATCCGCACCGGACATCTCCATCGTTGCAGCCCATGACCGCGGGCCAATCGTCCGTGTGCACGCGGGTTCCCCGGCACCCGGCCTGGCCGCGGGAGCAGGCGCGGATGGCGGGCCGACCCGGCGAGGAGCCGGCACCGTCGTCCACCCCGGCCCGGGTGGATCGACATGATCCGCGCTGGCGGGAGACCGAATGGGCCGGGGATCGCCGATCGGGGCCGTCGTCGCCCACGCCGGGGCGGCTTGCCGTTCGCGCGCTGGACGGGTGGGGCGGACATGGCCGTCCCCTCCACGGGACGGGGCGAACGGCCGGACGCCTCCGGCGTGCCCCGAACGCGCTACGCCCGTCAGGCGGCGTAGCGGGTCAGGATGTCCGGGCGAGGACGGTCGAAGGTGAGGCCCGCGTTCTGCCCATCGACCCAGGCGACCTTCGCGGGCACCCTCTCGGCGTCCGGCCACTGGATCGAGACCGGGCGCCCCGTTTCCATGAAGAGCGGGGTCTCGATGGTGAGGGAGGCGCCGTTGGCGCTGATGTCGACGACGCGGGCCCCGCTCACGTCGCCGCCGTAGGTGATGCTGACGTCGTCGCCCGCGTCGAAGCGCAGCTCGCGGCGCCGTTCCTCCACCTCCCGTCCGACGCCCTCGAGGAACGACTCCACGGACGAGGAGAGTTCGCGCGCCGCCGTGCCGAGCCGGTCCGACACCTCGCGGACGTGATCGGCCTCCTCGCCCGTGGAGCGGACCGCCGACAGCACCTCGTCCGCACTGCCCTCGACGGAGCGGGCGCCGCGGGCGGCGACGGCCACCGACTGGCTGATCTCCCGCGTGGCCGCCCCTTGCTCCTCCACCGCCCCGGCGATCGCGGCCATCAGGCTCTCGATCTCGCGGATGGTCGTGGTGATCTCGCCGATCGCGGCGACGGAGTGGCGGGTCAGGCCCTGGATGTCCGTCACCTGGGCGGCGATCTCCTCCGTCGCCTTGGCGGTCTGGCTCGCGAGCGTCTTCACCTCGCTGGCGACGACCGCAAAGCCCTTGCCCGCCTCGCCCGCGCGGGCCGCCTCGATGGTGGCGTTGAGGGCGAGAAGGTTCGTCTGCTCCGCGATGTCCCGGATGAGGCGGACGATGTCGCCGATCCGCTCCGCGCTGTCGGCGAGGCGATTGACGTCCTGGTCGGTCTTTCCGGCGACGTCCGTCGCGCGGGAGACGATGGTGGACGTCTTGTTGGCCTGGGAGGCGATCTCCCCGATGGAGGCCGTCAGCTCCTCCGCGGCCGATGCGACCGTCTGGGTGCTTCCCGCGGCCTCCACGGCGGCGGCCTTGGCGGACTGGGCCTCCCGCGCCGCGCCCGAGGCGACGTCGGTCAGCGTCCCCGCGGTCTCCCGCATGGAACCGGTCTCGCGGGCGAGGCCCTCGAGCACGCTGCGCACGCCCTCGCGGAAGCGGGCGGTGAGACTCTCGAGCTGGCGATGGCGCACGCGCTGCCGGTCGAGGTCGGCACGGGCCTCCGCCTCGAGGCGCACGCGCTTGCGCTCGTTCTCCCGGAAGATCTCCACCGCGCGGGCGATGTCGCCGATCTCGTCGTCCCGCGCCGTGCCGGGCACGGGCACGTCCCGCCGGCCGCCGGCCACCTCGCCCATCGCCGAGACGACCGCTCCCATCGGGCGGGTGACCGTGAGTGCCACGAGGTAGCCGAAGATGGCCGTGAGCGCCATCACGAGGAGGACGGCCATCGCCTGCAGGCGCTGCATGGCGGCGACGGGGGCGCGGATCTCCGCCTCGTCCTGGACTGCGACCACCTGGTAATCGACGCCGCCGAAGGAGACGGGAACGGCGACGGCCATCTGCCGCCCAGTCCCGCCCGACCAGTTCTCGACGAGGACGCCGGCCGCCGCCGCGGCGCCGCCGTCCGCGAGGGCGCCCTCCGCCTCCTTCACCAGAATGTCGTCGTCGGGGGTGGAGGGAAGATCGGTGCGGAAGCGCGCGTCGGGCCCGATGACGGCCATCTCCACCGTGTCGCCGATGGCGGACGGGGCGGCCATGACGGCGTTGAGACGGTCCGCCGGCATCTGGAAGGCGAGGACGCCCACCCGCGTCCCGTCGGCGAAGACGGGCGTTGCGATGAAGCTCGCCGGGGCGCCGTGGCTCGGCCCGTAAGGCGCGAAGTCGAAGAAGGCGGTCCCGCCCGGCGGCAGCGCCATGGCCGCCCGGTAGGCCCGGCCGAGGTCCGTCCCGGCCCAGCGGCCGCCGCCGGCGGAGAAGTTGGTCGCGTAGTCCTCCTCCTTGAAGACGGTGTAGACGAGGTCGCCCTGCGCGTCGAAGAGGAAGATGTCGTAGTAGCCGCCCTTCTGCTGCAGGCCGCGGAAGAAGGGGTGGTTGCGGGCGTGGACGAGATCGTAGGGGCGGCCCGCGTCGGCCGCCTCCAGCTTGTCCTTCTCGCCGAGGGGGAACGGGTTGTCGTGGATGTAGTCGGCCTGGAGCGTGGACACCCGGTCCCCCGGGACGGCGGCGAAGGTGCCTGCGAAGGCGCGCAGGGCATCAACCGTCGCCGGGCTTTGCGCCAGCAGACGAACCTCGTCCGCGATGCCGCGCAGGTAGCCCTCGAGCCGGTTCGCCCGCTCGCTCGCCTGCATGGAGAGGGCGGACACCGCCTTCCCCTCCAGCGCGCGGGTGGCGACGAAACCGCTCGCGAGGGCGACGACCAGACCGCCGAGGATCGAGAACCCGACGATGGCGAGGGGGATCTTGTGCTTCAGCTTGACGCGATCGAGGATCGAGAGCATGAGGCCGCCTCCGCAAGCAACGCGGCGGCAGCCGTCCGGACCACCACCGCCTGGGACACGGGCCCTTATCCGCCCCCCGCCTTGCCCCGGGCTTGCCTGCCCTCAGCCCGCGGCCCGCTCGTCCAGCGCGCGGCGGGCCCCCGCGGCGGCGAGCGGATCGAGCCCCTCCCCGCCCGCCGCGAGGTGCTCGGCGAGCGCCCGGCGCATGCGCGGCTCCCAGAAATCCCGGATGTGGCGCGCGACGCCCTCCTCGGCCTCCCCGGGCGGATAGGCGCCGTGGAAGGCGGCGATCTGGTTCGCCATCCGCACGATGTCCCCGGTCCTCACGGGCCGCCCTCCCCTTCCCCGTCGAACACGACCACGTCCTCGCCCGCCCGCGCCGCGACGGCGATCCCCGCCCGCCGCGCCAAGGCGAGGGCGAGCGCCGTGGGCGCGGAGACGGCCGCCAGGAACGGCACGCCGAGGGCCGCCGTCTTCTGGACCATCTCCACGCTCACCCGGCTCGACAGGAGGACGAAGCCGCCCGCCACGTCCCGGCCGCCAGCGATGAGGGCACCGGCGAGCTTGTCGAGGGCGTTGTGGCGGCCGACGTCCTCCCGCACCGTGTCGATGGTCCCGTCGGCCGCGCAGAAGGCGGCGGCATGGGTGGAGCGGTTGGCCCGGCGCATGGGCTGACGGTCCGGAAAGGCGCGAAAGGCACGCACGAGTGCGTCGCGGGACGGCGCTGCGGCCGGGGCGACGCGGGGCGGGGCGGGGAGCGCGGCGGCGATGGTGACCGCCCCGCACACCCCGCAGCCCGAGCGCGCCGGCAGGGCGCGGCGCCGCCCGTTGACGGCGCCGGCCCGGTCCGCCGGGATGTTCAGGTTGATCGCCAGACCGTCCGCCACCTCGGCCACCGCGAGGCGCTCGATCCGGGCGATGTCCTCCACGAGCCCCTCGGTGAGGGCGAAGCCGACGGCGAGGTCCTCGAGGTCGGACGGCGTCGCCATCAGGACGGCGAAGCTCTCCCCGTTGAGGAGGACAGCGACCGGCACCTCCTCGGCCACCTGCCAGCAGGCCGCCCGCGCCCCGTCCGCCGTCAGGCGGCGGCCGAAGGCGGCGGGCGAGACGTCACGGTCGTCGGGCGAGAGGCGGACGATCTCCACCGGCGCTACTCGGCCGCCTCGACGGCCGCCCCGGCGCTGCGGCCGTCCCCGGCGTGCGCGGCCTGCCAGCGGGTCGGGCCCGCGGCGGGGGCCACCTCCACCGCCGTCACCTTGTATTCCGGGCAGTTGGTCGCCCAGTCGGAATACTCCGTCGTCACCACGTTCGCACCGGACAGGGGGTGGTGGAAGGTGGTGTAGACGACGCCCTCGGGGATGCGCTCGGAGAGCCGCGCGATCAGCGTCGTCGCGCCGACGCGGCTCGTCACCGACACGCGGTCGCCGTCGGCGATGCCGCGCAGGCCCGCGTCGTGGGGGTGGATCTCGAGGACGTCGGCGGCGTGCCAGCGCACGTTCTGCGTCCGCCGGGTCTGGGCGCCCACGTTGTACTGGGTGAGGATCCGGCCCGTCGTCAGGATGAGCGGGAAGCGGCGGGTGGACCGCTCCTCCGTCGGCACGAACTCGGTGAGCATGAACCGCCCCTTGCCGCGCACGAAGCCGCCCGCGTGCATGATCGGCGCGCCGTCCGGGTGGGCATCGTTCACCGGCCACTGGAGCGAACCCTCCCGGTCGAGCCGGGCGTGGGACACGCCCGCGAACGACGGGGTGAGGCGGGCGATCTCGTCCATGATCTCCGCCGCGCCGCGATAGGCCATCGGGTAGCCCATGGCGGTGGAAAGGCGGCAGACGGTCTGCCACTCCGACAGGCCCGTCTTCTCGGCCATCACCGGGCGGACGCGGTTGATGCGCCGCTCGGCGTTGGTGAAGGTGCCGTCCTTCTCGAGGAAGGAGGTGCCGGGCAGGAAGACGTGGGCGAAGGCCGCCGTCTCGTTCAGGAAGAGGTCCTGGACGACGACGCATTCCATGGCTCGGAGGGCGGCCTCCACGTGGGTGGTGTTGGGGTCGGACTGGGCGATGTCCTCCCCTTGCACGAACAGGCCGCGGAACGAGCCGTCGAGGGCGGCCGCCAGCATGTTGGGGATGCGAAGCCCCGGCTCGCCGTCGAGCGGCACGCCCCAGTCCGCCTCGAAGGTGCCGCGGACGGTGCCGTCCGAGACGTGACGGTAGCCCGGGAACTCGTGGGGGAAGCTTCCCATGTCGCACGAGCCCTGGACGTTGTTCTGGCCGCGCAGCGGGTTCACGCCGACGCCGTCGCGGCCGACGTTGCCGGTCGCCATGGCGAGGTTCGCCATCGCCATCACCATGGTGGAGCCCTGGCTGTGCTCCGTCACGCCGAGGCCGTAGTAGATCGCCCCGTTGCCGCCGGTGGCGTAAAGGCGCGCCGCCTCCCGCAGCGTCTCGGCCGGCACGCTGGTGACCCCGGCGAGGGCCTCGGGGGAATTGCGCGGCTCGGCGACGAAGGCCCGCCAGCGCTCGAAGTCGGTCCGCTCGCAGCGCTCCGCGACGAACGCCTCGTCCACGAGCCCCTCCGTCACGATCACGTGGGCGAAGGCGTTCATGACGGCGACGTTGGTGCCCGGGCGAAGCTGGACGTGGTGGGCCGCCGAAACGTGGGGCGAGCGCACGAGGTCGATCCGCCGCGGGTCCACCACGATCAGCTTCGCGCCCGCGCGCAGGCGCCGCTTCATGCGGGAGGCGAAGACCGGGTGGGCGTCCGTCGGGTTCGCGCCGATGAGGAGAACGACGTCCGTGTTCTCCACCGACTTGAAGTCCTGGGTGCCCGCGGACGTGCCGAAGGTGGTCTTGAGGCCGTAGCCGGTCGGCGAATGGCAGACGCGGGCGCAGGTGTCCACGTTGTTGTTACCGAAGGCCGCCCGGATCATCTTCTGGACGACGTACACCTCCTCGTTGGTGCAGCGGGAGGAGGTGATGCCGCCGACGGCGCCGCGGCCGTGGCGGGCCTGGATGTCCCGGAAGCGCCCGGCGGCGAAGGCGATCGCCTCGTCCCAGGAGACCTTTCCCCAGGGCGCGTCGATGGTCTCGCGCACCATCGGCGAGAGTTGCCGGTCCTTGTGGGTGGCGTAGCCCAGGCGAAGCGGCCCTTCACGCACGAGTGGCCCTCGTTGGCCCCGCCCCCCTTCCAGGGGACCATGCGGATCACCTCCTCGCCGCGCAGCTCCGCCTTGAAGGAGCAGCCGACGCCGCAATAGGCGCAGGTGGTGACGACGGAGCGGGTGGGGATGCCGTGGTCGACGACCGACTTCTCGACGAGGGTCGCCGTCGGGCAGGCCTCCACGCACGCCCCGCAGGACACGCAGTCCGAGGAGAAGAAGTCGTCCGTGGCCGTGCCCGCCGACACGCGGCTGTCGAAGCCGCGGCCCTCGATGGTGAGGGCGAAGGTGCCCTGCACCTCCTCGCAGGCGCGCACGCAGCGCGAGCACACGATGCACTTGGACGGATCGTACTGGAAATAGGGGTTCGACACGTCGACGGGCGCCTTCGAGGTCTCGTCGAAGTGGTTCTCGCCGGCCATGCCGTAGCGCACCTCGCGCAGGCCCACGGTGCCGGCCATGTCCTGCAACTCGCAGTCGCCGTTGGTCGGGCAGGTGAGGCAGTCGAGCGGGTGGTCGGAGATGTAGAGCTCCATGACGCCGCGGCGGAGCTTTTCGAGGCGCGCGCTCTCGGTCACGACGCGCATCCCCTCGCGCACGGGGGTCGTGCAGGAGGCGGGCGTGCCGCGCACCCCCTCGATCTCCACGAGGCACAGGCGGCAGGAGCCGAAGGGCTCCAGCCTGTCGGTGGCGCACAACTTCGGGATCGGCCGGTCGACGAGGGAGGCGGCCCGCATCACCGACGTGCCGGCGGGGACGGTGACCGTCACCCCGTCGACGACGAGGGTGACGGGCTCTCCCTCACGGGCGGGGGTGCCGCGGTCGACGTCGGCATCGGCGAGGTTCGGGCGTCTCATTCGGCAGCCTCCGGCAGGGCGCGCTCGAAGTCTTCGGGGAAGAGGCGGATCGCGGACAGCACCGGCATCGGGGTGAGGCCGCCCATGGCGCACAGCGAGCCGTCGCGCATCACCTCGGCGAGGTCCTCGATGAGGGCGACGTTCCGGGCGACGTCCTCGCCGCGGAGAATCCTCTCGATTGTCTCGCGGCCGCGGGTGGCGCCGACGCGGCAGGGCGTGCACTTGCCGCAGCTCTCGATCTCGCAGAATTCGAAGGCGAAGCGGGCCATCTCGCCCATGTCCACCGTGTCGTCGAAGACGACGATGCCGCCGTGGCCGAGCATCGCGCCGGCCTCGGCGAGGGCCTCGTAGTCGGCCGGCAGGTCGAGCATTTCCGCCGACACGTAGGCGCCGAGCGGCCCCCCCACCTGGGCGGCGCGGACCGGGCGGCCCGAGCGGGTGCCGCCGCCGAAGTCCTCGATCAATTCGCGCAGGGTGACGCCGAAGGCCTTCTCCACGAGACCGCCCCGGGCGACGTTCCCGGCGATCTGGAAGGGCTGGGTGCCGCGGGAGCGGCCGGTGCCGAAGTCCCGGTAGAAGGCGGCGCCGCGGGCAAGGATGGTCGGCACGGCGGCGAGGGTGAGGACGTTGTGGACGAGGGTCGGCGCGCCGTTGAGGCCCGAGACCGCCGGGATCGGGGGCTTGGCGCGCACCACGCCGCGCCGCCCCTCGATCGAGTTCAGCATGGCGCTTTCCTCGCCGCAGATGTAGGCGCCTGCCCCCCGCCGGATCGACACGCGGAAGGGCCGGCCCGTGCCCGCGAGGTCCTCGCCCAGAAGGCCCGCGCCCTCCATGGCGGCGATGGCGGCGGCCATGGTGGCGATGGCGTCCGGGTACTCGGAGCGGATGTAGAGGATGCCCTCGGTGGCGCCCGTGGCGAGGGCGGCGATCGCCATGCCCTCGAGGAGCAGGAACGGGTCGCCCTCCATGACCATCCGGTCCGCGAAGGTGCCTGAATCCCCCTCGTCGGCGTTGCACACGACGTATTTTTCGGGCGCGCCCTCGCCCGCCACGGTGCGCCACTTGATGCCGGCCGGGAAGCCCGCGCCGCCCCGTCCGCGCAGGCCCGACTCGAAGACGGCCTCGCAGATCGCGGCGGGCTCCATGGCGAGCGCTGCGCGAAGGCCCGCGAGACCGCCGTTCGCCTCGTAGTCGGCAAGGTCGAGGGGATCGATCAGGCCGACGCGGGCGAAGGTGAGCCGCTCCTGCCGGGCGAACCAGTCCATCGCCTCCACCGGCCCGTGGCCGAACGGGTGGTCCGCGCCCGAGGCGATGGCGGCGAGAACGCTCGCCGCGTCCGCCGCCGTCACGGGGCCGAAGGCGATGCGGCCCGCGTCCGTCGCCGCCTCCACGAGCGGCTCCAGGAAAAAGGCGCCGCGGGAAGCGGTCCGCACGATCCGCACCGGGACGCCCGCCCCGGCCGCCGCCGCCTCGAGGGCCGCCGCCGTCTCGTCGGCGCCGACGGAGCGGGCGGCGGAGCAGGCCGGCACGTAAAGGGTGATCATGAAAGCGCCTCCCTCGTCAGCGCGTCGAGACGGTCCGCGTCGAGGCGGGCGTGGAGGCGGCCGTTCACCGTGGCGGCGGGGCCGAGGGCGCAGTTGCCGAGGCAGTAGACGGCCTCCACCGTCACCCCGTCCGCCGACGTCTCGCCGAGGGCCGTGCCGCGGCGGGCGAGGAAGGCCTCGATGAGGGCGAGCGCGCCCACCGACTGGCAGGCCTCGGCGCGGCACACCTTCACGACGACGCGGCCCGCAGGAGCGCGGCGGAAGTCGTGG
Organism: uncultured Hyphomicrobiales bacterium; assembly: GCA_964547415.1. Taxonomy (GTDB): domain Bacteria; phylum Pseudomonadota; class Alphaproteobacteria; order Rhizobiales; family Amorphaceae; genus CAZJNX01. The sequence goes on along the minus strand of CAZJNX010000149.1, from coordinate 1,285 downwards.
TAGAAGGAGACGACGCCGTGGACCTCGGCGCGGGAGATGTTGAGGGCCTCGGCGATCTCCGGCAGCGCCGCGTCGGGCACGCAGCCGGCCGCCTCCTGCAGGTCGTGCAGGATCTCGATCAGCCGCGCCGGGTCGTTGCCGTGGGCCCGCGCGATAGCCGAAACGTCCGCCCCGCTCCCGGCGACCTCGTCCAGCATGATCCCGTCCCTCTCGCCGCGTGCGCGCACGCCTTCGCAGGACGGTGGCGGACCGCCGTCAGGCAGGCAAATCGCAACTTTCTATGGCCCGATCGGGGCCGTCGATGACGGGATCCTCGAGGCGGAAGCCGCTGGCGGCGGCAAGGAGGGCGGACACGAGGACGGGCGGCGGCGTGCGGTCGAGGACGAGGAGGCCCACGTCGTGCTCCACCACCGGCTCCACGAGGGGGATCGCCCGGATCCGCCGGTCGGCGGCGATGAGGGCGCGCACCTGCTCCGTCAGGACGGCGGCGAGGCCGCCCGCGCGCACGAAGGCGGTGAGGTTCACCACCGAGTTGCTCTCGATCTCCGGCTCGGGCGCCACCCCGGCCGTCCGGAAGGCGGCGTCCACGATCCGCCGGTTCTGCATGTCGGGCGTCAGCGCGCACAGGGGATGGCCCGCCGCCTCCGCCCAGGTGACCACGTCGCGGTCGGCGAGGGGGTGGTCCTCGCGCACGAACAGGCGGTAGCGCTCCACGTAGAGGGGGCGGACGAGGCAGCGGGCGGGCGGCGCGCCGTCCACGTAGGTGAGGCCCGCGTCGATGGCGAGGTCGTCGAGCGCCCGCTCGATCTCGGCCGACGAGCGGGACAGGACCGTGAGGCGCAGCTTCGGGTGGCGGTCGCGCAGCGCCGTCGCGAGGGCGGGGACGACGGGCAGCGCGGAGGGGATGACGCCGAGGGTGACGCGGCCCTCGAGCGCGCCTGCGCCGAGGGAGAGCTCGGCCTTCATGCCGTCGAAGTCCTCGACGATGCGCTTCGCCCAGGCGAGCACCCGCTCTCCTTCCGGTGTGAGGCCGTGGTAGCGCTGGCCGCGGCGGACGATCTGGACGCCGAGGTCGTCCTCGAGCTGGCGGATGCGGGCCGAGAGCGTCGGCTGGGTGACGGCGCACGCCTCCGCCGCCCGCGAGAAGTGCCGCTCCCGGGCGAGCGCGATGAGGGTGCGCAGCTGGCGGATGTCCATTCGCCTCCTCCGGGCCCGCCCCCATCCTGCACGCCCGCGCCCGCCCGCGCAAAGCCTGGCGCGGGCGGGCGGCGGCGGTCAGCCCCCG
>CAZJNX010000148.1:0-11899 GCA_964547415.1 uncultured Hyphomicrobiales bacterium | reverse complement strand
TTCGCCCAGCCCGGCGCGCCGAAGCCCAAGCTCGAGAACGAGAAGCCGCAGGGCGAGACGGCCCGTTACGAGGACCTCCTCGCCCGCTGGCAGGAGACCGGCCGGAACTGACCGCGGACGACCGGGCGGCGGCTTCCCCGCCGCCCGTCACCCCGGGGGGCCGCGCCGCCGGTGCGGCCGTCTCGCGCGGCGGCGCAGGGTGCCGGCCGGGGCTTTCCTCCGGCTTCGGCCGGCACGTTCCGAGGCGCGCCGTCCCTTCTTTCCGACGCACCGACCAGACGACGAACCCGGGTGGGCACGCCGAACGATGGGCCTTGAACTCCGACAGGTGACGAAGCGGGTCGGCGCGGACGTCCACGTCCATCCGATCGACCTCGTGTTGGAGCGGGGCAGCTTCAACATCCTGCTCGGCACCACGCTCGCCGGCAAGACGACCCTCATGCAGCTGATGGCGGGCCTGGAGCGGCCGACGGCCGGGTCGGTCCTGTTCGACGGCGAGGACGTCACCGGCGTCAACGTGCGCAAGCGCAACGTGTCGATGGTCTACCAGCAGTTCATCAACTACCCGAACCTGACCGTCTACGAGAACATCGCCTCGCCCTTGCGCGTCGCGGGCCTCTCCGCCGCCGAGATCGACCGGCGCGTGACGACGATGGCCGAGCTCCTGCGCCTTTCCCCGATGCTGAAGCGCCGCCCGGGCGAGCTCTCCGGCGGGCAGCAGCAGAGGACGGCGATCGCCCGCGCCCTCGTGAAGGACGCCGACCTCGTCCTCCTTGACGAGCCCCTCGCCAACCTCGACTTCAAGCTGCGGGAGGAATTGCGCGACGAGCTTCCGCGCCTTTTCTCCGGGCGTGAGGCCGTCGTCGTCTACGCCACCACCGAGCCGGTGGAGGCGCTCCTGTTCGGCGGCCACACCGCGCTTCTCCACGAGGGCCGCGTCGCCCAGTTCGGCCCGACCGGCGAGATCTACCGCCGCCCGGCGGACCTCCTGTCGGCGCGCGTCTTCTCCGACCCGCCGATCAACGTGGCGGCGGTGGAAAAGCGGGGGGAGGAGATCGTGCTCGGCAACCGCGCCCGCTGGCCCGTCGGCCCGTGCGCCCGCCACCTTGCCGACGGGCGCTACACCCTCGGCATCCGCCCCCACCACGTCACCCCGCACCCGGAGGGCGCAGAGCCCGTGGCCGTGGAGGGGACCGTCCTCGTCGCCGAATTGTCGGGCTCGGAGACCGTCGTCCACTTCGAGATGGGGGAGGAGACCTGGGTGAGCCTGTCCCACGGCATCCACCCGTTCGACGTGGGCGAGACCGCGCGCCTTTACGCCGACATGGGCCGCGCCTTCTTCTTCGCGCCGGACGGCACGCGCGTCGCCGTCGGCGCCGACGGGGAGGCGGCCTGATGGCCCGCATCACGCTTCAGGACCTGCGCCACAGCTACGTGGAGGCCCCGGCGGACGAGGCCGACTGGGCGCTCAAGCGCGTCGACCTCGAGTGGACGGACGGCGGGGCCTACGCCCTCCTCGGGCCGTCGGGCTGCGGAAAGACCACGCTCCTCAACATCATCTCCGGCCTCCTCGCCCCCACCGAGGGCCGGATTCTGTTCGACGATGCCGACGTGACGGCGCTGCCGCCCGACAAGCGCAACATCGCCCAAGTCTTCCAGTTCCCGGTCGTCTACGACACCATGACGGTGCGCCAGAACCTCGCCTTTCCGCTGAAGAACCGGGGCGTGCCGGCCCGGGAGATCGCCGCGCGTGTGGAAGAGATCGCCGAGATGCTGGACCTCGGGCAGATGCTGGACCGCCGCGCGGCGGGGCTGACGGCGGACGGCAAGCAGAAGATCTCCCTCGGCCGCGGCCTCGTGCGCGACGACGTCGCCGCCATCCTGTTCGACGAGCCGCTCACCGTCATCGACCCGCACCTCAAGTGGCAGCTCCGCTCCAAGCTGAAGGAGCTCCACCAGCGCGTGAACCGCACGATGATCTACGTCACCCACGACCAGACCGAGGCGCTCACCTTCGCCGACCAGGTCGTCGTCATGAACCACGGCGAGGTCGTCCAGGTGGGCACCCCGGTGGACCTTTTCGAGGCGCCCCATCATACGTTCGTCGGCCACTTCATCGGCTCGCCGGGCATGAACGTGCTGTCCTGCGAGGTGCGCGGCGATGAGGTCTTCTACCGCGGCGAGCGGGTGCCGACCGCCAACGCTGGGCGCCTGAACGGCGCGGCCGGGCCGCTCGAGATCGGCGTGAGGCCCGAGTTCGTGCGCCTGTCGGACGAGGGGATCCCGGTCACCATCGCCAAGGTGAGCGATGCCGGGCGCTTTCGCATCGTGGAGGCGGTGGCGGGCGAGGACGTGATCCGCCTGCTCGCGCCCGAGGATGCGACGATCCCGGACGGGGAGGCGCGGCTGTCCTTCGACCCGGAGAAGACCCGCGTCTACGCGGGCGGCTGGGTGGTGGAATGATCGGCGAGGCGCGGAGGGCCGGGGCATGAACAAGACGGTCAACCAGCGGGCGTGGCTGCTCGTCCTGCCCGTCGTCCTCCTCGTGGCGTTCAACGCCCTCATCCCGCTGATGACGGTGGTGAACTACTCTGTACAGGAGACGTTCGGCAACAACGTCTTTTTCTGGTCGGGGATCACCTGGTTCGAACAGATGATCACCTCGGAGCGCTTCCACAACGCGCTCATGCGGCAATTCTTCTTCACGGGGATGATCCTCCTCATCGAGATCCCGCTCGGGATCATCGTGGCGCTGGCGATGCCGCGGCAGGGGCCTTGGGTGTCGGTCTGCCTCGTCCTGATGGCGCTGCCGCTCCTGATCCCGTTCAACGTGGTGGGCGCCATCTGGAACATCTTCGCGCTGCCCGACATCGGCCTCCTCGGCTGGACGCTCAACGCCATCGGCTTCGACTACAACTTTACGCGGCAGGTGGGCTCGGCCTGGTTCACCATCATCCTGATGGACGTGTGGCACTGGACGAGCCTCGTCGTCCTCCTCACCTACGCCGGGCTCGTGTCGATCCCGGACGCCTACTACCAGGCCGCGCGGATCGACGGCGCCTCGCCATGGGCGATCTTCCGTTACATTCAGCTGCCGAAGCTGAAGATGGTGCTCACCATCGCCATCCTGCTGCGGTTCATGGACTCCTTCAACATCTACACCGAGGTGTTCGTGCTGACCGGGGGCGGCCCGGGCAACGCCACGACGCTCCTGTCCATCGACCTCGAGAAGATCGCCCTCGGCCAGTTCGACCTCGGCCCGGCCGCGGCCATGTCGCTGATCTATTTCCTCATCATTCTCCTCTTCAGCTGGATCTTCTACACGCTGATGATGCGCAACGAGGCCCGGTGATGGGACACTGGCGTTTCCTCATTCCCACCGTCTACATCATTTTCCTGATGCTGCCGATCTATTGGCTGATCAACATGTCGTTCAAGACGACGAACGAGATCCTCGGCGGGTTCTCCCTCTACCCGCAGGATTTTACGGTGGAGAACTACGTTACGATCTTCACCGATCCGACGTGGTACATGGGCTACGTCAACTCGCTGACGTACGTCCTCATCAACACCGTCCTGTCGGTTGCGGTCGCCTTGCCGGCGGCCTACGCCTTCTCCCGCTACCGCTTCCTCGGCGACAAGCACCTTTTCTTCTGGCTCCTCACCAACCGCATGGCGCCGGTCGCGGTCTTCGCGCTGCCCTTCTTCCAGCTCTACTCGGCCGTCGGCCTGTTCGACACCCACATCGCCGTCGCCCTCGCCCACACCCTCTTCAACATCCCGCTTGCGGTGTGGATCCTTGAGGGCTTCATGTCGGGCGTGCCGAAGGAGCTGGACGAGACCGCCTACGTCGACGGCCACTCCTTCTGGGGCTTCTTCATCAAGATCTTCATTCCGACGATCGCCGCGGGCGTCGGCGTCGCCGCCTTCTTCTGCTTCATGTTCTCCTGGGTGGAGCTTCTGCTCGCCAAGACACTGACGGCGGTGGACGCCAAACCCATCGCCTCGACCATGACGCGAACGGCCTCCACCTCGGGCTACGAGCTCGGCCTCCTGGCGGCGGCGGGAGTCTTGACCATCATCCCGGGCGCCATCGTGATCTACTTCGTGCGCAACTACATCGCCAAGGGCTTCGCCCTCGGGCGCGTGTGAGGGGAGGGCGCCCGTGGACCTCACCTGGATGGCCTGGACCTGGCCGACCGCCCTGTTCTTCGTGTCCATCGCGGCCTGTCTCGCCGGCATGACCCTGTGGGAGGTCGCCTCGCCCGGTGGTGCGCCCCGCCGCGGCGTCCTCGGCCTCACCACGACGCGGGGCGACCGGCTGTTCATCTCGCTCCTCGGCAGCGCGTGGATCTTCCTCGGCTGGCTGTTCGTCTTCGGCTCGCCGCTGTGGTGGCCGCTCGGGATCGCGCTCGCCTTCGCGCTGTTCGTCTTCCTGTTCGTCTGACCCCCGGGGCTTGCCTCGCCGCGTGCCAGCGGCGACAACGGCAGGCGGGGCTGGTGCCGAGCCCGGAGGCCGAACGCCATGCCGATCCGCCCGTCCGTCGCCATCCTGGCCCTCCTCCTCCTCGCCACACCGCCGGCATCCGCCCAACAGGGCGGCTGCGCGCCGGCGGGATGCGGGGACGGCCACGTCGCCCTGTCCTGCGGCGGGGGCCTCACCATCCTGGTGGAACGGCGGGCCCGTTACCGCATCGTCGATGCGAACCGGGACGGGACGCCGGAGGGCATGCGGCTCGATGGCGGCGCCGCCTACGTCGACAGGCCCACGGGCGGGCCGGCCGACTTCCAGATCCTCACCCCGGTCGCCATCGCCTCCGTCCGCGGCACCGAGTACGCCGTCGACGCGGCCCGCGGCGGGACGGCCGTCTTCTGCGTGTCGGGCGCGGTCAACGTCATCGCCCGCGGCTCGGGCGCGGGCCTCGTCCTGAGGTCCGGGGAGGGGACGGACGTTGCCGGGGACGAGCCGCGCCTCCTCGCCCGCCGCTGGGGACAGGGGCGGGTCGACGCCCTCCTCGCCCGCTTCGGGCTGTGAGGGGCGCCCGGGACCGCCTGCCCGGCGGGCGCCTCGTCCCGGCGCTCTTCATCCTGTTCGCCGCGCTCTGGGGAAGCTTCCTCGCCGCGTGGCACCTCGAGGGGCGGGCGAGCCCGCTCGACCGGCTCGAGGCCGTCACCCTCGACTGGCGCCACGGGATCCGCGGGTCCCGCGCGCCGCCGGAGGAGGTCGTGGTGGTCGCCATCGACGAGGCGGCGATCCGGCGGGCGGGCGGCTGGCCCGTGTCCCGCCGGGTGCTCGCCGAGGCGGTCGGGCGCCTCGCGGACGCGGGCGTGGCGGTCGTCGCGGTGGACATCCTGTTCCTGGAGCCGGGACGGCCCCGGGCCGACACGGCGCTCGCCCTCGCCCTCGCCCGCGTGCCGGCCGTGATCGCCGCCGCCATGACCTTCGACGACGCCCCGGCCGAGGCGGACGAGCTGCCGCCGGTCCCCTTCGGCCCCCGCGTGCCGGTGGCGACCGGGGTCGCCTGGCCGGCCGAGCCCGTCGGGCGCGTGCGGCAGGTGGCGGCGGTGAACCTGTCCACGGACGGGGGCGGGACGCCGCGCCACGTCCCCCTCCTGTTCCAGCTCGGGGAGACCGCCGTGCCCTCCTTCGCCCTCGCCGCGGCGGGCCTTCACGGCGGCGGCGAGGTGCGTCTCGGCGCGGACGAGGTGCGGATCGGCGAGACGGTCCAGCCCCTCGACCTCGGCCGGCACCTGGCGCTCGCCTTCTACGGGCCGGGCAAGACCGTCCGCCACGTCTCCCTCGCCGGCGTCCTCGACGGGACGGTGCCGCGGGAGGCGCTCGCGGGCCGCATCGCCGTCGTCGGGACCACGGCCCTCGGGGCGGGCGACACCTTCGACACCCCGTTCGACCCGGTGATGCCGGGGGCGGAGGTGCTGGCGACGGCGATCGGCAACCTCCTGAGGGGGGAGGGGCTCGACCGCAGCCCGGCCGTGCGACGCGCCGACGCGGCGGCGGCGGTGGCCCTGCCCGTCCTCGCCGTCCTCGTCCTCGCCTGGCGCCGGACCGCGCCGGGCTTCGCGATCCTCGCCGGCCTCCTCGCTGGCTGGCTCGCGGCGACCGTCGTCGCCTTCGAACGGGGGACGTGGCTGTCGGTGACCCTCCCCCTCGCCGCCGTCCTCCCCGTCGCGGCCCTGTTCGTCGCGGTCCTCACCTGGCGGGAGCGCCGCGCGGCCACCCTGACGGCCCTCGCCCGGGACGCCCTCGCCTCGCTCCACCCGCCCGTCCTCGCCGATCGCCTCGCCCGCGACCCGGACTATCTCGCAACGCCCGCCGTCCGGGAGGGCTGCGTCCTCTTCTTCGACCTCGCGGGCTTCACGGGGCTCGCCGAGCGGCTCGGGCCGGAGGGGACCCTCGCCTTCCAGAACGCCCTCATGGATCGGGTGGAGCGGGCGATCGTCCCCCGCGGCGGCGCCGTCCTCGGCTTCCTCGGGGACGGGGCGCTGATCGTCTTCGGCCTGCCCGAGCCCGCGCGCGCCGATGCGGCCGATGCCCTCGCCGCGCTCGCGGTCCTGTCGGCGGCGCTCGGCGACCTCTCAGCACCGGGCGAGACGGGGGCGGTGCCCGCCCGCTTCGGCCTCGCCGCGGGGCCGCTCGCCCTGTCGCGGGTGGGAACGCGCCGGCAGGCGACGGTGACGGTCACGGGCGACACGGTGAACCTCGCGAGCCGCCTCATGGAGGAGGCGCGGGCGCGCGGGCGGGACGCGGGCGTCGCCGAGGCGGTGTTCGCCGCCCTGCCGCCCGGGGCGCGGTGCGGGGAGATCTTTTCCGGCGTGGAGAGGGTCGCCGTGCGCGGCCTCGCCCGCCCGGTGGAGGCCCGCTTCGCGGACGCGGCGGACCTTGCCCGGATGGACGCGGCGGGGCGCGAGGGTCAGGCGGCGAGGAAGGCGGGCGGGCCGAACAGGTAGCCCTGGCCGAGGCGGCAACCGAGGTCCATGAGGATCCGCTCCTGCTCGGCCGTCTCGATGCCCTCGGCGACCACGGCGAGCCCGAAGTCCTCCGCGAGCCCGAGGACCGCCTTGACGAGCCGTTCGTCGGCCCCGTCCCCCGACAGGCCCGCGATGAAGGAGCGGTCGATCTTCAGGTAGTCGAACGGCATCGACCGCAGGATCCCGAACGAGGAGTACCCGCGGCCGAAGTCGTCGATGGCGAGGCGCACGCCGAGGGCCCTCAGCGCGCGCAAGGTGGCGAGGGCCTCGGCCGGCCGCTCGGCGATGGCGCTCTCGGTGATCTCGAGGCACAGCCGCTCCGGCGGCAGGCCGGAGCGCTCGAGCGCGCCGGTGACGGACGCGTGGAGGCCCGGCCCGTCGAGCTCGAGCGGCGAGACGTTGACGGTGAGCCGCCAGTTCCCGCCGGCCCGCACGGCCGTCTCCACCGCCTGGGCGAGGACGGTGGCGCCGAGGGCGCGGATCTGGCCGGTGCGCTCGGCCACCTTCACGAAGTCCTCCGGGCTCACGTCGCCGAGCTCCGGGTCCCGCCAGCGGGCGAGCGCCTCCCGCGCGACCACCTCCCGCACGCCGAGCCGGACGATCGGCTGGAAGGATGGGCGGATGTCCCCCGCCTCGATCGCCCGCTTGATGCGGTGGACGATCCGGGCGTGGCGCTCCACCTCCTTCTGGATCTTCGCGTCGAAGGCGACGATCCGGTTCCGGCCCCATTCCTTGGCCCGGTACATGGCCGCGTCCGCCCGCTGCAGCACCCCCTCCACGTCGAAGGCCCGCCCGTCGTGGACGAGGAGGCCGATGGACGCGGTCACGAAGAACTCCCGCCCCTCGATCAGGAACGAGCCGGCGATCCGGTCGGCGATCTCCACCGCCCGCGTCTCGAGGACGGAGACCTCCTCCGCCTCCTCGATGAGGACGACGAACTCGTCGCCCCCGAAGCGGGCCACGGTGTCGGTGGGGCCGACGGCGGCGAGGAGCCGGTCCGCCACCTGGCGCAGGAGGCCGTCGCCGATGCCGTGGCCGTGACCGTCGTTGACGAGCTTGAAGTGGTCGATGTCGAGGAACAGGAGGCCGATGAGGTGGCCGCGTCGCCGCGCCCGGTCGGCCGCCCTGACGAGGCGGTCGGCGAGGAGGGCGCGGTTGGGCAGGCCCGTCAGCATGTCGTGGGTGGCCCGGTGGGCGAGCTCGTCCTCCGCCTGCCGCCGCTCGGTGACGTCGCGCGCCGTCACCACGAGGCCGCCGACGGCCGGATCCGCGCGCAGGTCCACCGCGCGGGAGGCGAGCCAGCGATCCCCGTCCGGCGTCTCCACGAGGCAGTCGGGCAGGTCGGTCGCCCCGCCCGCCGTCCCGTCCGCGAGGAGGGCGCGCGCGGCCTCCTCCATGGTGCCGCGGTGGGCGGCGGACACCGCGGCCCACCAGCGCGCCCCCGTCATCTCCCGCCCGGTGAGGCGGCGGACGGACGGGCTCGCCCAGGACACGCGCCCCGCCTCGTCCATCACGAGGACGAGGTCGGAGGCGTGCTCGGTGATGGCGGCGAGGCGGGCCTGTGCGTTGGTGACCTGCCGCGCGGCCTCCCGCCGCACCAGGGCCGAGCAGATCACGTCGGCGACGGAGGTGAGGAGGCTGAGCTCGCCCGCCGTGAAGCTGCGCCGCGTGCGTACCGAATCGAAGCCCACGAAGCCGAACAGCTCGCCCGCGTTCAGCATCGGCACCACGAGGAGGGACTGGATGTCCTGCCGGTCGAGGATGTCCCGCTCGTCAGCCCGCTCGTCCGGCAGGGCCTTGACGTGGGGGACGTAGACGGGCCGGCCCTCGGCGAGGGGCTTCAGCCAGAAGTGGATGACGTCCCGCGGCAGGTCCTGGAGGGTGTCGATCTCCGGCTTGATGCCGGGGGCGCACCACTCGTGGGTGTTGGTCATCAGGTCGCCGGGCCGCATCTCGAAGACGTAGGTCCGGTCGGCGCCGCAAAAGGTGCCGAGGCGGGCGAGGGCGTCGTCGATCCCCTCCGGCACGCGGTGGAGGGGCCGGTGGACGAAGCCGCCGAGGACGTCGGTGACGAGGGCCTGCATGTCGGTGAGGCGGCGGTAGGCCTCCCGCACGTCCTCCAGCGGCTCTTCCGTGCTTCCGGCGCGGCTTTGCACGCTCCACCTCCGGCTGCGGGCGCGTCGTGTCGTCTCACACTAGCCGCCCGCGCCGCCGAGGGCAAAGGGCGGCGCGGACGGCGCCTGCGAGTTCCGTCCCGTCGGAACGCGCAGGCGACACCCGCCGGCCGGTGTCGGCTCGGGTCAGAAATCCAGGTCCGGCGGGACTGCGTTCAGGATGATGTCCAATTTGAGCGGCGGGTCGCTGTAGCGGCCGTCCCTGTCTCCGTCGCTGACGGTCACGTATGCGGTGGTGGTGCCGCGCTTTCCCGCCTCCATGCTTGCGATGGCCACTAGCTCCTGGTTCTCTGAGTCGAACTCGAAAACCGCCGGGGTGGCGTCACCTTCCGTTTCCTGACGGATCACTCGAAAGTCGACGATCGGATCCCCTTCGGGATCCACGAACCAATCGAGGAGATTCTTGGACCTGAAATCGATGGCGGAGCCGTTGCCTCTACTAAATATCTCAAACAAGAAAGAGGGGCCGGTCGGAATGTCGTTCGTGCCGACGATCTTGACTGATTCGCGGACGCCGAGGGATTGGTCGGTGTCGTCCGTGACGGTCACGACGGCCGTGAACGACAGGGTCTCGGCATCGCCGAGAAAGTCGAACGCCTCGTCGCTTGTGTCGAACGTATAAACAACACTTCCAGACTGTCCATCGGATTCCGACTGCCTGGAGGCCGCCTCGAGGGCGGCGATAACGGCATCCCGCTGTTCGTCGGTCATGTCCCCGGGCCCGGAAACGTCTTCGATGCCCAGGTCGATGTCGGAGAACGAACTGCTGTCGAAGTCGACGAACTCGACGGCGATGATCGCGTCCTCGCCCCCTTCCACGCCGTCCTTGGCGTTGAGCGATACGAGGCGCGGCGCGTCGTCGACCCCCTCGATCACCAACGTCGCCTGCGCTGTCGCCGTGTCGACGCCGTCGGAAACCTTGTACTGGGTCTCCACGGTGTGCGACTCCCCGGCAGCCAGGAAATCGAACTTGCCTGGCGTGTTGCCGTCGGCGACGGCGAAGTCCATGGCGATGGCACCGTCCTGGCCGACCGTGAGCGTCAACCCGGGCGAGATCTCGAAAGTGACGCCTGCCTCGGTCACCTCCTGTCCCGCGAACTCGACGACCTTGAGCTGCGTGCCATCCGGGTCCGAGTCGTTCGCGAGGAGCCCCTCGGACGCAGCGAAGGTCCGCGTCTCGTCCTCGGTCGTCTCGAAGCGGTCGTCTTCCGCCACGGGCGGGTCCTGCGCGCCGTCCACCTCGACCGTCACCGTCCGCTCGATCGTCTCGGTCCCGTCGGACAGGGACACGACGTAGTCGAGGTCGAGCCGCTCGCCCTCGGCGAGGAAGTCGAAGCCGTCCGCCGGCACGGGGATGTCGACTTCGACGGCCGGGTCCAAGCCCGGGATCGGCTCCAGCACCCGGGCGGTTGCCGCGAGTTCCGCGAGGACGCCGTCCGGCAGGTCGGGCCCGTCGGGCGGGAGCACGAGATCGACGGACGCCGTGAAGGTGTCGGTCCGGTCCACGTCGGAGAACTTGAGAGAGTATACGAACCGCGTCACGGGCTCGTCCTCGCTTACCGTCGCCGGCTCGGGCGGCTGGCCGACCCATTCCGGCGCGTCGTTCTCCCCCTTCACCGTGACGGTGACGGTCGCCGTGTCCTCTTCGCCCGCGGCGTCGGCGAGGGTGAGGACGTAGGGCAGGATCAGTTCCTCCCCCGCGCCGAGGGCTTCGAGGAGGCCGGTGGGCGGCGTGAACGTCCAGTCCACCGTGTGCCCGTCCACCTTCGCGCTGAAGGCAGCGGAGAGATCCGCGCGCTCCCTTTCCAAGAGCGTCAGCCCGGCCGGGAGGGTCGGCGCGTCCGCCGCGACGGCGACGGTATGGGTATCGCCCTCGTCGGGGTCCGTGAAGGGGAGGGTGCTCTCGAGCAACCCGGCGTCCTCGCCCGTCTCCACCGCGACGGCGGCCGCGTCGAACGCGGGCGCGTCGTTCGCCCCCTTCACCGTCACCGTCACGGTCGCGGTGTCCAGCGTGCCTGCGCTGTCGGTCACGGTGACCGCGTAGGGAATCGTGAGCGTGTCGTCCGCGGCGAGGAAGTCGAAGGTGCCGGCCGGCACGGCGAAGGACCAGGACAACCCGGGGGGAGCGGGCGGGTCGGTGGCGGTGAGGGCCGTCCCGAGCGCCGTCGCCACCGCGTCCGGCAGCGTCCCGCCGCCCGAAAGGGCCGGGTCGAGGAGGGCGACCGTCGCGGTGTGGATATCGCGGTCGTCGGGGTCGCGGAAGGGGAGGGTGCCCGACGCCTCGAGCGGGTCGTCCTCGCCGAGGGTGACGGTGGCGGCCCCCTCCTCGAAGCGTGGCGCGTCGTTCACCGGCGTGACGCGGACGGCGGCGGTGCCGGTCGCCTCGCCGCCGGCCTCGTCGGCGACCACGTAGGTGAAGGTCGCGAGGCCGTCGAAGTCCCGGTCGGGGCGGAAGACCACCGCGCCGTCGGCGGCGAGGGACACCCGCCCGTTCGACGCGGCCGCGACGGAGACGATGGCGAGGGGGTCCCCGTCCACGTCCCGGTCGTTGGAAAGGAGGGCGTACGGGTCGATCACGAGGCGCTGGTCCTCGCGCGTCGACAGGAGGTCGAGGTTCGGGAACGGGGCGTTGTTGCGCCCGTCGAGGAAAAAGACGTGGTCGCCGAAGCGGATCTTCTCCACATCGACGAGCACGTCCCGGCCCTCCGCGCCGAGCCACGCCGTCCGGTCGCGCACCA
>CAZJNX010000147.1:9227-11993 GCA_964547415.1 uncultured Hyphomicrobiales bacterium | reverse complement strand
AGGTGCGGATCGCCCCGCCGAGGACGGCGATCAGGACGCCCCACCAGCCGAGCTCGCCCTCCGTCATGCCCGCCGCCCCGGCAGGAGCCGCCCGGCGAAGGCGTTGGAGGCGAGGACGCAGATGAAGATGAGGCCCTGCAGCAGGTCGGTCGCCGCGTCCGGCATCCCGAAGCGGCGCTGGAGGAGCCCGCCCGAGGCCGCGATGCCGCCGATCACGAGGGCGACGAGGATGACGGCGAGCGCGTTCTGCCGGGCGAGGAAGGCGACGAGGATCCCCGTGTAGCCGAAGCCGACGACGAGGCTCTCGCTCGCCGCCCCGTGGACGGCGACCACCTCGATGGCGCCCGCCAGCCCCGCCGCCGCCCCGCCCGCGAAGGTGGCGAGGAGGACGAGGCGGCCGATCGGCAGCCCCGCCATCTCCGCCGCCCGCCGGTTGCCGCCGAGGATGTCCATGGAAAAGCCGAGGGTGGTGTGGCGCAGCGCCACGTGGACGGCGAGGGCCACCGCGATGCCGATGGCAAGGCCCCAGTGGACCGACCAGCCCGGCAGGTCGCCCATGGCGTAGGCATCGGGAATCGAGAAGCTCTGGGCCTTGATGGCGACGGAAAGATCCCGGAGCGGGCCCGTCACCATGTGCATCATGAGGGCGATCGCGATGTAGTTGAGGAGGAGGGTCGAGATCGTCTCGTTGACGCCGCGCCGGTGCTTCAGGACCCCGGCGAGGGCGATCCACGCGCCACCGAGCGCCGCGCCCGCGAGGCAGCACACGAGGGCGCCGAGGACACCCGGCAGCCCCCCGATCAGGAGCCCGCCGAGGACCGCCCCGAGCCCCCCCATGACGAGCGCCCCCTCGCCGCCGATCACGAGAAGGCCGATGCGCGCCGGGATCAGCGTGCACAGGGCCGTCAGGATGATGGGGGCGGCGAGGGTGAGCGTGTTCTCGATGGAAAAGCGCGTGCCGAACGAGCCGAGCCAGATCATCCGGTAGACGGCGACCGGGTCGATCCCCTGCACCCACACGAACGCCCCGAACAGGACGAACGCGGCCAGGAGCGCGAGGGCGGACAGGAGGAAGGCCTCCAGCCCCTCGCCCGTCCCGTAGAGGAGGAGGCGCAGGCGCTGGAAGGCCGCGCCGGGCGCCTTCCGCCCGGCGTCGGTCCCGGTGGTCATGGCGGTCCGTCCGGCGGCGTCCTACTGCAGGCCCGTCTCGCCGATGGCGCCCTCGACGAGCCAGTTCACCGACAGCTTGAAGTCGTTGTCGGTGTTGGAGATCTCCGTCCCGGCCGGGATCACCTCGTTGCCCGCGTTGTCCTTCAGCGGCCCGGCGTAGAGGGCGAGGGTCTGGTCGTGAAGCGCCTGCTTGGCCGCCATCACCTCCTGCCGCACCGCCTCCGGCACGGCCGCGCCGAACGGGGACAGCGCAACCATGTCGGCCGCGAAGCCGCCGCGGTAAAGGTTCGGGTACTCGCCGCCCGTGCGCCAGGCCTCCACGAAGTCGGCCCCCTTCGCCCAGTTCCACTCCGCGCCGGTGAGGAACCCCTCGGGGGCGAGCTCGGACTGGTCGGTATGGTAGCCGACGCTCATGACGCCGCGCCGCTCGGCCGTCTCGATCGCCACCTTCGGACTGTCCACGTTGGCGACGATCACGTCGACGCCCTGGTCGACGAGGGCGTTCACCGTCTCAGCCTCCTTGACGGGATTGTTCCACTCGCCGGTGATGACGACCTGGCAGGTGGCGTCCGGCCGCACCGAGCGGGCGCCCATGACGAAGCCGTTGCAGTTGTTGAACACAAAGTAGAGCGGCTTCGCCCCGATGAAGCCGAGCTTGCCGGTCTTCGACAGCCGCCCCGCCGCGATGCCGGCGAGGTAATGCGGCTCCTCCATGTAGCCCCGGTAGCCGATGGTGTTGATCTCGTCGCCCGGCTTCCACAGGCCACCGGCATGGACGAACAGGACGTCCGGGTACTTCTTCGCCATCTCCTGGATGAAGGGCCAGTAGCCGAACGAGGTGGGAAACAGGATCTTCGCTCCGTCGAGCTGGATCATGCTTTCCATGACGCGGGCGACCTCCTCGGTCTCCGGCACCCGCTCCTGCTCCACGAGGGTGATGCCCGGCGCCTCGGCGATCCGGCGGGCGGCCACGGCGTGGGCCTGGTTCCAGCCGAAGTCGTCCTTCGGCCCGACGTAGATGAAGCCGACGGTGGCGGGCTCCGCGGCGATCGCCGCCATGCCCCCCGCGGCGAAGAAGGCACCCGCCGCGACCACGTTGCCCGCGCCGATGAGCGCCTGGCGGCGCGTGATGGACCGGATCGTCCCGTTCTTCATGCGTGCTGCTCCTCGTTCCGCGCGCGCCCCGGCGGGCGCGTGTGGGCATGTCGGCAAGCAAGGCACGGGCCAACGGCCGGTCAGCGCGCGGCCGGCCCGCCCCATCCCCTACCCGGCCGGGACCGTCCGGCCACGCCGCGGACCGACCGCTTCGGACGGAGCCGTCCCGCCCAATGGATCGGCGGCGGGCACCTCCGCCCCCGCCACGGGAAGGGAGAGCCGACGATGCCCGCCAGCCAGTGCGTCCGCGCGATCGTCCTCGCCGCAGCCCTCGCCGCCGCCGGGGGGGCGGGCGCCGCGGAGATCGTGGTCGTCGACTGGACGGCCGCGGTCCCACGCGTGCACGTGTCCGGCCTCCTCGAGACGGGCGACGGGGAGACGTTCAGGCGCGCGGTGGCGAACCTCGCGCGGGCGCGGGTGGTCCTCCGGGGCAGCGGCGGC
>CAZJNX010000147.1:0-9217 GCA_964547415.1 uncultured Hyphomicrobiales bacterium | reverse complement strand
GCAGGACGATCCGCCTCAGGGGCTACGAGACGGTCGTTCCGGAGGGGGCGACGTGCCTGTCCGCCTGCGCCCTCGCCTGGCTCGGCGGGCGCAGGCGGATCGCGGGCGCGGGCGCCCGGATCGGCTTCCACGCCGCGTCCGAGCGGGCGTTCGGGGAACAGCACGTCAGCTCCGTCGGCAACGCGTTCGTCGGTGCCTACATCGCCGACCTCGGGCTTCCCCTGGAGGCGGTCGCGTTCGCCACCGAGGCGGCGCCCGACACGTTCGCCTTTCTCGACGAAGCCGCGGCGCGGCGGACGGGGATCCGCTTCGAGCGGATGGGTGACGACGCGGCCCCGGTGGCCGCCGTCCGGCGAGACCACGCGATCGAGGCCGTCGCGCGCCGCCTCGCGAGCCGCCGCTTCGCCGCCGCCGACGGGCGGGGGCCGCCCTCGCTCCGGGACGGGTCGGGGACCTTTGCCGATCTCGTGTGGTCCGGTGGCAGCGCCCGATCGCGCGCGGCGCTCCTCGACCGGATCGACGGGTTCGCCCGGCGCTGGCCCTTCCGGCGCCACGATCCGGCGCCTGCCATGCGGGTGCGATGCACGGCGCGGGGCGATGTCTGCCACGTGGAGGGGAGGGTCGCCCGCGTCGTCGCCGACCCGCGCTCCGGACGGGTGGAGAGCGCGCTCGATGCCTTCCGCATCGCCGTCGTGGTGGGGCCGACGCCGCGCATCGTCGCCGAACTCGTCCAGACGGTGGACCTGTGGCGCGGGGAGATGGCGGGGTCCGGGGACCTCGTCGTGGCGGCGATGCAGGCCCATCTGGCGCGGCTCGGCTGTGCGCCAGGGCCCGTCGACGGCGTGATGGGGCCCGCGACCCGCGCCGCCCTCGCGCGCTTCGCGACGGCCGCAGGGCAACCGGTGAACCCCGAACTCCCGGTCGCGCGGGTCCTGCCGCACCTGGCGGCGAGCGCGCCGTCGGCCTGCCGGGCGACGGGCGAGCCACCGCGCCGCGCCCTGGCGCGCCTTGCGGGCCGGGACCTGCCGGGCGGCGACTTCGCCATCCTGAAGCCGGTTTCCCGGCAGATGTGCGCGCGCGCGTGCCTCGACCGCCCGGCCTGCGCGGCCTTCACCTACGATGCGCGCAACGCGTGGTGCTTCCTGAAGAACGCGGTGGCGGACCCGGTCCGCAACCCCGACGCGATCTCCGGGATCGTGTTGGCCACCCCACAACGGCCGGCGTTGCCGCCCGGGTCCGACGGCCCGGCGTGGCGCCCGGCGGCGACACCGTGGCCAGCGCCGTCGCGCCATGCCCCGGACGGTGGCGTGCGCCGCAGTGCCTCGCCCCGCCGGACCATCCGGCGAGGGGGTGGCGCGACCGCCGGATCCGCCGGCTTCCGGACGGATCGGCCAGCGCCGCCCTCACCCCGGCGCGGGCCGAGCGGGGGCGGTGGGGGCGAGGCCGGCGGTCCTTCGCCGCCGGTCGACGCCGTGCCCGCCAGGGGGCGCCGGCGGAACGGGCGGCGGCCTCTCTCCCGTCGCGTCTGAACGAGGAAGCGACCCGTGCCGTGGTGTCGCGGGGCCCCGCCGCCGTCGTCCCGGGATCGGGGCGGGACCGCGGCACGGGGACGATGCGGCCGCGCCCCGCGGACGGCTGTCCGGTTGCCGCCACGGAAGGCGGAGGGGGATGCGATGGGACGGATCGCCACACCATCGACCTGCGGGCCTTTCCCGTCGGCCGCTCGGCGCGTCGGTGGAGGGACCGCGGGCTGGCCCGGGCCGCTCCGGGGCCGTCCCGGCGTGGGGCAGGCGCGCCGGGAGCGCGGGGCCCTTCCGGGACCGCCCACGGCGTCTTCTTCTTCCGGCGGCGGCGCCGCCTGGCGCGCGGCGGCCCTTCCGCCGCCGATCCGCATGGCCGAGCCGGCGAGGCGGAGGCAGGCGCCCCCGCCTGTCGCGCGCCCTCGCCTCCACGCTCCGCGCGCCCGGCGCGCTGGCGGCGAGGCGCGGACGGCCGCGCCGAACGCCTCCGCCGCCCGCCTCCGCCGCCCGTCTTCGGGACGCCGAAGGGGCTCTCTCGTCGCTCGGCCTGCGAGGGAGGTGCCGTCACGGATCATGGCATTGTTGCGGCGCACGGCCTCGGCGAGGGGGAGGAAGTGGCGGGCGACGGCGATGATGAAAGTCCTCGCTGGCTTGCCGGCGGCATGCCAGCGCTCGCCCGTGGCGGCGGGCCGGGGCGATGGTGAAGGGCGCGCGGACCCTGCGCCGGCCTCCCCGGATGTGGCGGGCGACGCGCCACGGGCCGCCATCGCGGGCATCGGGCGCGCGGCCGGCGGCTGAGCGTGGCACGTTCGCGCGGTTCGCCCGGAAGGGTGGCGAGGACGATGGGGCCGGCGCCCGGGACGGCCGCACGCAGCCGCGCCTGCGGGGCTAGGTCCTCGGCGATGGGGGCGGCGATCGCGCGGCCGAGGCTCGCGATCCGGCGGACGAGGGTCGATCATGGCCTCGATCTCGGCGGCGCTCTCGTCCCGGCCGGCGCTGCGGCGGCGAGTCTTGCCGGCCTTTCGCATCTCGACGCACTAGCGACGGTGTCGGGATTGCGTCGCCGAGGCGGGCGCGGGCCGGGCTCGTGGCCGTGGTGACCGGCAGCGACAGGCGCGTTCCCATCTCGTCGCGGCGGCGGGCGAGGGCGCGGTCGGTCCTGGCGACGACGCCGACAGCGCGGGCGATCGCCCCGGCCTGCCGCGGGTCGACGCGGGCGAAGGGGATGCCGGAGGCGGCCATCGGCGACCCGTCGCATCCACTGGCGGCCGCGAGGACGGCGAGGGCATCGCACCCGCGCGTTTCGGTCCGGGCTGCGATGGCGTCGGCGGCGTTCTCCGCCCGCCTCGGACGCCGTCGGGAAGGGCGTGGGGTTCGCGGACGCCGTGGAAGAGGTCGCAGCCGAGGGTCCTGTCCATGTCGCGGGTCGTGTCCCGCCGCGTGGTGTGGGGGCCGGCCGCGCGCTTCGTTCTCGGCGTGGCGCAGCGGATGGCCGGCGGCACCGTCGGGCAGGCAGTGCCGGTCCTCGGTCGCGGTTCGGGTTGCAAGACCTCGACCCGGCGCCGGACACGACGACGACCGACCACGAGGATGGCCCTCGTGGCGTTGATGGAGAAGGCCGCCGACGCCGATCGCGTGCGCGACCTACTGGCGTTCGCCGCCGAGCGTATCGTGGACGCCGGAGTGGAGACGCTGACGGGCGCGGCGAAGGGCCTGCGGGGCGCCCTGCGCGAGGCGCCGCCCCGCAACGGCTGCCGCGAGCGCGCCTCGGACACGCGCGCCGGCCGGGTCGAGCTGGTGATCCCGAGGCTGCGGAAAGGCTCGTGCATCATGGGCTGAAGACCTCGACGCGCCGCCGGGAAAGGCGCTGGTCGCGGTCATCCCGGAGGCCTGCGTCCATGGCCTCTCGACCCGCGCCGTCGACGATCGGTCGGAGGCCATGGGCGCGGACCGCATGTCCGAGAACGCGGTCGGCCCGCTCCGCGCCGAGATCGACGAGCGGGTGAACGCCTTGCGCCAGCTGCCGGAGAGGGCCCGGCCGGACCTCTGGCGCGACGCGACATCCAAAAGCGTCCGCGAGGGCGGCAGGACCGTCGGCCGCGCAGCCATGGCGGCCGTCGCCGTGAACGGGGGCGGCAGGCGCGAAATCCCGGGCGTCCAAGCCGGCCATCGTGAGGCCGGGGCGTTCTGGACCGACGTCCGGCGCATCCCGGCCGACCGCGACCTGCGCGGGGTGAAGCTTGTGACCGCAGACGACCACAAGGCGCGGCGCGCCGCCGCGCGCCGCGTCTTCAACGGCACGCACCAGCGCTGCCATGTCCATCGGTTCAGGAACGCGCTCGGCCATGCCCCGGCCAGGCTGCCCATCGCAGTGGCCGCGATGCTCGGCAGGATCTTCGCCCGAGGGACCCGGGCCGAGGCGGAGGGAAAGCGGGACGCCGTCGCCGAGGCGCTGCGGGGGAGAACGAGCGGCCCGGCGCCATGATGGACGCTGCCCGCGATGACGTGCCCGCCGCCATGGACGTCCCGCGCGAGCACTGGCACCAGATCGCCTCCACGCCCCCCTCGCGCGCGTGGCCCGGGTGATCGCGCGCCGCGTCGACCTCGCCGCGATCTTCCCCGACGACGAGGCCATCGTCCGTCTCGTCGGCGCGCTCATGCTCGAGCCCCCCGACGAGGCGGCCGTCGGCCGGCGCGACATGGGCCTTGAGATCCTCGCCCGCATCACCGGGACTGCCGACGTCAGGCCGCCCGCCGTACCCGCCTGAACCGGGATCGAACCCCTCCGGGGGCCGGCGCTCCCGGACCACGCCACGGGGCGCTGCGCGGGATCGGCAGGCCCGGGCAACCGTTGAGGGTCGAGGCGCGTCGCGGAACGGGACGGCTGCTTTCCGACGGGCGGCCGCCCCTCTTGCGGAGGGGCTCCGTTCCGCCACTGCCGAGCGACCGCCTTGCCGGACGAGATGTCGGGGCGGGCCGCGCGGATCCGTTCGTCCCGCCCCGGACCGGCAGGTCGCGGCGACCGTCCGGGCGCCCGCCGACCCGGGCCGGCGCGAGGACCGCCCTTCGGGGCCCCCCGGGCGAGGCCGGTGCCGGAACGGGCCGGCGACCCGTCGGCGGGTCAGCCAGCGTCGAGGTGGCGCGGCTTCAGGCGGGGACCGTCGACGCGGCCGCGGGAGGCGGCGCTGCGGATGCGCTCCATGAGGTCGGGACGGTGGCGTTCGATGAGGGCGAGGTCGTCCGCCGAGATCACGAGCACGCGCGTGTCCGAGAGCGCCAGGATCGGGCCGCGGATCCCGAGCCGCCGCAGCGGGATCGGGCCACCGAAGGCCGCGCCCGGGCCGAGATAGGCCGGAAGGCCGCTCTCGGCCGCGGTCGACGCGGCGGTCTCCGCCTCGAGGGTGCCGCTCACCACGAGGTTGAGTTCCCGCGGGTCCATGCCCGCGGAGGACACGAGGTCGCCACGGCCGAAGGAGCGGGCGATGAGGCGCGGCAGCCAGCGGGCGACCGTCGCCACGTCGAGGGAGGACAGGAGCGGCACCTCCCCCACCGGCGCCCACGTCACCTGGAAGTCGCGATTGCGGATGACGTCGGCGAAGGACGAGGACAGGATCGCGATGGGAAGCGCGATGAAGGCGAAGCCGATCACCATCGTCGCCATGGCGATCGCGCGGCCGAGGTCGGTGACCGGGACGGTGTCGCCGTAGCCCACGGTGGTGATGGTGACGATCGACCACCAGAAGGCCCGGCCGAGCGTGTCGAAAACGTCCGGCTGCGCTCCCCGCTCGGCGTAATGGATGGCGCTCGCCGACACGGCCACGACCGTGAGGAGGATGACGCCGCAGGCGGCGAGCGAGCGCGCCTCGGCGGCGACCGCGTCGGCGAGCGCCTTCATTCCGCTCGAGTAGCGGAAGAGCTTCAGGAGGCGCAGGAAGCGCACGAGGAGGAGGCCGCGCAGGTCCGCGCCGGCCGTGAGCACCACGAGCATGGGCAGGATGGCCACGAGGTCCACGATCGCCTCGGGCGAACGCGCGTAGGCGAGCTGCGCGGCGAGCGGACGGGTCCCGCGGTAGCGCGGATCCTCCACCGCGACCCAAAGGCGTGCGGCGTACTCCACGGAGAAGACGAGGAGCGTGAATGCCTCGAAGGCGAGGAGGGCGATGTAGGCCGTCCCCCCGTGGGGGATGCCCGAGCCGACGAAGGCGAGCGCCACGTTGAGGACGACGAGGACGATGAGGAACAGCCGCAGCCACGCCGCCGGCCCCCAGCCCACGTCGCCCCCCTCGAGCAGGACGTAGAGCCGGCGCCGCAGGTGCGCGCGCGGACGGGGCCGTCCGGCCTTCTGCGCGCCGTCCTCCCCGTCCACCGGGGACGTCGTCAGGCCGCCGCCCCGATCGCGTCCCGCACCGCGGCGATCGCCGCCTCGGCGCGGGCGCCGTCCGGTCCGCCCGCCTGGGCCATGTCGGGCCGTCCGCCGCCGCCCTTGCCGCCGAGCGCGGCCGAGCCCGCGCGCACGAGGTCGACGGCGCTGAGGCGGCCGGTGAGATCCTCGCTCACGCTGACGACGATGCTCGCCTTGCCGTCCTCGTCCCGCCCGACGATGACGACGACGCCCGAGCCGAGCTGCTTGCGGGCATCGTCCGCGAGACCCTTGAGGGCCTTGCCGCCGATGCCCTCGACGGTGCGGGCAAGGAGCGGCACGCCGCCCACCGCGTCAACCGGCGGGGCGTTGGCGCCGTTCGCCGCCCCGTCGCCCGCGAGGGCGAGGCGCTTGCGCGCCTCGCCGAGGTCCCGCTCGAGGCGCCGCCGCTCCTCCACGAGCGCCCGGGCCCGCTCGGCCGCCTCCGCCGGAGAGACCCTGAGGACGCCCGCCACGTCCCTGAGGGCGCGGGCGCGCCCGGCGAGGTGGCGCCGCGCCGTCTCGCCCGTGAGGGCCTCGATCCGGCGGACTCCGGCCGACACCGCGCCCTCGGAGACGACGGCGAGAAGGCCGATGTCGCCGGTGCGCCGCACGTGGGTGCCGCCGCACAGCTCCACCGAATAGCGCTTCCCGCGCGCGGCCGCCGCGGGCCGCTCGAGCGTCGCGGCCTCCGGGCCCATGGCGACGACGCGGACCTCGTCGCCGTACTTCTCGCCGAAAAGGGCCATCGCCCCCTCCTCGATCGCCTCGTCGTAGGGCATGAGGCGCGTGGTGACGCCGCTGTTGTCCACGATCGCCCGGTTCACGATGGCCTCGATCCGGTCGAGCTCCTCCTCCGTCACCGGCGAGGGATGGGAGAAGTCGAAGCGCAGCCGGTCGGGCGCGACCAGCGAGCCCTTCTGGGCGACGTGGCTGCCGAGCACCTCCCGGAGCGCGGCGTGCAGAAGGTGGGTGGCCGAGTGGTTGGCGCGGATCGCCGCCCGCCGCTCCGCGTCGATCGCCAGTTCGACGGCGAGCCCGACGGTGAGGCGGCCGGCCGCCACGCGGCCGAAGTGGACGTGGAGACCGTCCGCCAGCTTGCGCGTGTCCTCCACCTCGAAGCGCACGCCCGAGGCGCCGATGGTTCCCGTGTCGCCCACCTGGCCGCCGGCTTCCGCGTAGAACGGGGTCTGGTTGAGGACGACGGCACAGCGCTCGCCCGCCTCCACCCCGTCCACCATCGTCCCGTCCTTGACGAGGGCCTCGACGACGCCTTCCGCCTCGCTCGCCTCGTAGCCGAGGAACTCGGTGGCGCCCGCCTCCTCGCGGATGGCGTACCAGATCCGCTCGTCCGCCGTCTCGCCCGAACCGGCCCAGGATCGGCGGGCCTCCTCCCGCTGGCGCTCCATGGCCGCGTCGAAGCCCGCGTGGTCCACCGCGATGGACCGGGCGCGCAGGGCGTCCTCGGTGAGGTCGAGGGGAAAGCCGTAGGTGTCGTAAAGGCGGAAGGCGACCTCACCGGCGAGCCGGTCGCCCGCCGACAGGCCCTCCGTCTCCTCGGCGAGGAGCTGCAGGCCGCGGGCGAGGGTGCGCTGGAAGCGGGCCTCCTCCGAGCGCAGGGTCTCAGTGACGAGGTCCTCCGCCCGGGCGAGCTCGGGGAAGGCGCGGCCCATCTCCCGCACGAGCACCGGCACCATGCGGTGGATCACCGGCTCGCGCGCGCCGAGGAGGTGGGCATGGCGCATGGCCCGCCGCATGATGCGCCTCAGGACGTAGCCGCGGCCCTCGTTGGAGGGCAGCACCCCGTCGGCGACGAGGAAGGCGGTGGAGCGCAGGTGGTCGGCGATGACCTTGTGGCTCGGCGCGTTCTCGCCGCGCGCGGGGACGCGCGTCAGCTCCTCGGAGGCGGCGATGAGGGCGCGGAAGAGGTCGATGTCATAGTTGTCGTGGACGCCCTGCAGGACCGCGGCGATCCGCTCGAGCCCCATGCCGGTGTCGATGGACGGGCGCGGCAGCGGCACCCGTTCCCCGTCCGCCATCTGCTCGAACTGCATGAAGACGAGATTCCAGATCTCGATGAAGCGGTCCCCGTCCTCGTCGGGCGAGCCGGGCGGTCCGCCCGGAATCCCCTCCCCGTGGTCGTAGAAGATCTCCGAGCAGGGGCCGCAGGGGCCGGTGTCGCCCATCTGCCAGAAGTTGTCGGAGGTGGGAATCCGGACGATCCGATCCTCCGGCAGGCCGGCGATCTTCTTCCAGAGCGTCGCCGCCTCGTCGTCCTCGGAGAAGACGGTGACGAGGAGGCGGTGCGGCGGAATGTCGAACTCCTGGGTGACGAGCCGCCAGGCGAGCTCGATGGCGCGGTCCTTGAAATAGTTGCCGAACGAGAAGTTACCCAGCATCTCGAAGAAGGTGTGATGCCGGGCGGTGTAGCCGACGTTGTCGAGGTCGTTGTGCTTTCCGCCTGCGCGCACGCACTTCTGGGACGTGACGGCGCGCTGGTAGTCGCGCTTCTCGAGGCCGGTGAAGACGTTCTTGAACTGGACCATCCCGGCGTTGGTGAACATCAGCGTCGGGTCGTTGCGCGGCACGAGCGGGCTCGAGGCCACGTGCTCATGCCCCTCGCGCACGAAGTAGTCGATGAAAAGGGACCTGATGTCGTTGACGCCACTCATGCCAAGCCGGTTCCTCGCGGGCGGCCCGCGCCCTGGCGCGGGCCCGCCACCCTCTCGTGAAGCGAATGCGGGGCGCGGGGCGAACCGCCCCGGCTGCCGACAGACATAGAGGGTCGCGCCGCCCGATCCAACCGCCACGGGAGCGCGCAGACGGGGCCGCGGGGCCGCCGCGGCCGCCGTCAGCTCGCCGGCATCTCGCCGTCGGCGTCGCCGTCGGGCTCGGCGATGCCGACGATCTGCTCGGCGATGAGGCCCGCGTTCTGGCGGATCGCCTGCTCGATCTCGTTCGCCGTGTCGGGATGGTCCCGCAGGAACTGCTTCGCGTTCTCCCGCCCCTGGCCGAGCCGCTGGCTGTTGTAGGAGAACCAGGAGCCCGATTTCTCCACGATGCCGCCCTTGACGCCGAGGTCGAGGAGCTCGCCCACCTTCGAGACGCCCTCCCCGTACATGATGTCGAACTCGACCTCCCGGAACGGCGGGGCCAGCTTGTTCTTGACCACCTTGACCCGCGTCTGGTTGCCGACGACCTCGTCCCGGTCCTTGATCGAGCCGATGCGGCGGATATCGAGCCGGACAGAGGCGTAGAACTTGAGCGCGTTGCCGCCGGTCGTCGTCTCCGGGCTGCC
>CAZJNX010000146.1:0-12042 GCA_964547415.1 uncultured Hyphomicrobiales bacterium | reverse complement strand
ACCCGGGCCCCGCCCGGCGCGAGCCTCGAAACCGGTCGCGAGGCCCGTCAGCCCCGCCGCGGCGCCTTCCCGAGGGGCGGGGCGGACACGTCCGCGGGGGGCGCCCGGAAGGCGGGCATGACGGGGACGGGAAGGGCCGGGATTCGCGCCCCGTCCTCGTTGACGAGGCCGTGGGCGAACAGGCCGCGCTCGGCGAAGTGGGGCTCGTCCAGCGCCTCGGCGACGGAGCGCACGATGGTCACGCACGCGTCCGCCTCGGCGAGCACCGGCTCCCACTCCTCCGCCGTCCGGCCTGCGACGATCTCCGCGATCCGGCGGCCAGTCGCCTCCGGGTCGCGGGCGTCGTCCACGAGGTCCTCTTCGAGGCCGATGGCGCCGGTGAAGGCGGCCCAGAACTTCGGCTCGAGCGCCGCGACGGCCATGATGCGCCCGTCCTTGGTGTCGTAGAGGCGGTAGCGGGGGCTCGCGCCCGACACGAGGCCGGTGGCGTTGCCATGGCGGACGCCGGCGGCGAGGAGGTCCCCCATCGCCCAGTAGAGGAACGGAAAGAGGTTGTCGGACATGGCGACGTCGAGGTGGCAGCCCTCGCCGGTCGCGTCCCGCTGGCGCAGGGCGAACAGGACGTTCATGACCGCCGGGTACGCCCCGCCCGCAATGTCGGCGACGAGGGCGGGCGGGACGACGCGATGGCCCGGCTCCCCGCAGGCCAGCGACAGGAGGCCGGTGTCGCCCATGTAGTTGAGGTCGTGGCCCGCCCGGTCGCGCTTCGTGCCGGTGTGGCCGTAGCCGGTGATGGAGCAATAGACGATCTTCGGGTTCAGCGCCTTCACCGCCTCGTAGCCGAGGCCGAGCCGGTCCATGACGCCGGGCCGGAACTGCTCGACGAGGACGTCCGCCTCGGCCGCGCGGCGGAGCGCCTCGGCGCGGCCCTCCTCGGCCTTGAGGTCGAGGGCGAGGCTCGTCTTGCCGCGGTTGAGGAGGGCGAAGTTGACGCTGTCCGCGCCCCAGCGGGGCTCGTAGCCGCGCATGTCCTCGCCCTTCCCGGGCCGCTCCACCTTGACCACGGTGGCGCCGGCCTCGGCGAGGATGAGGGTCGCCATCGGGCCGGGCAGGAGGGTGGAGAAATCGAGGACGGAGATGCCCGAGAGCGGCTGCGTCATTGCTTGCCCCCGCCGGACGCGCGCATGTGGGCGACGACGGCACGGCGCGCGGGCGCGTAGGCGGCCGTGCCGTAGACGTCGAAGAGGGCCTTCGTCACCTCGTAATGGCGGGCGAGGCCCCCGCGGGCGACCCGCTCCAGCGGCCCCTCCGGATAGCCGAGGCCGAGGCGGCAGGTGAGGTCCATGTCCTTCGCCGTCGCGAGGCCCTCGTCGAGGAAGGTGAGGGCGGCGTTGTACTTCGGCCGGACGAGGCGGTCGACGATCCGCCCCGCCTGGTCGGCGGTGACCACGACGACGAGCCCCGCCTCCTCGAACACGGCGCGGGCGGCGGCGAGCGCCTCCTGCGATGTGTTCGGCTGGCGCACCAGCTCCACGAGGGGGCTCGGCGGGTCCTCCCCGTTGCGGTAGCGGGCGAAGCCGACGACGTTGGAGCCCTCCTCGCCCAGCGCCTCGCCGGTGTGGACGCCGAGGCACTCGGTGTCGAGCTCGATGAGGACGGCGCGCTTGTCCTCCTCCGGCCGCGCGGCGTTGAGGAGGCACACGGCGACGTCCGCCCCTTCGGTGGACGTCTCGAGGAACGGGTCGCCGTCGGGGAAGGACCGGCTGTAGCCGATGGAGTAGATGGTGTGGGCCATTCTCAGGCTCCGAACATGGCGTTGCCGGTATAGTCGAAGAAGCCGCGGCCCGACTTGCGGCCGAGCCGGCCGGCGGCGACCATCCGCGACAGGAGGGGCGGGGTCGCCGCCCGCGGGTCCCGCGTCACCGGATAGAAGGCTTCGCAAAGGCGCACCTGGGTGTCGAGGCCGATGAGGTCGACGAGCTCGAGCGGCCCCATCTTGTAGCCGAGCGCCGTCTTGATCGCCTTGTCGATGTCCTCCGGCGAGGCGACGCCCGCCTCCACCGCCCGGATCGCGTCGTTGTTGAAGGGCACGAGCAGGGCATTCAGGATGAAGCCGGGCTTGTCCTGCGTCTCCACCGGCATCTGGCCGGCCGCCTCGCACCACGCCCACGCCGCCCCGAACGTTTCGGGCGAGGTGTTCACCCCCGGCGAGACCTCCACGAGCTTCATGAGCTGGGCGGGCAGGCAGAAGTGGAGCCCGACCACCCTGTCGTCCCGGCCCGAGCCCGAGGCGATCTCGGTGATGGAGAGCGTCGAGGTGTTGGAGGCGAAGATCGCGTGGTCGCCGCAGATGGAGCCGAGGCGGCCCATCAGCTCCTTCTTGACGGCGATGTCCTCGTAGACCGCCTCGATCACGAGGTCGGCCGGGGCGACGGTCTCGAGCGCCGTCGTGGAGGTGATGCGGGCGAGGATCGCGTCCCGCTCCTCCGCCGAGAGCTTGCCGCGGGCGACGGATTTCTCGAGGAAGGCGCCAGTGTTCGCGTGGGCCTTTTCCAGCGCCTCGGCCGACAGGTCGTAGGCGATGACGGGAAAGCCCGCGCGGGCGGCGACGAGGGCGATGCCCGCGCCCATGGTGCCCGCCGCCCCGCAGACGGCGACCGTCTCGATCCTTCGGGTCATTTCTCTGCGAAGCTCCGTCCGATCAGCTGGCGATGCACCTGGTTGGTGCCCTCCCAGATCTGGGTGATCTTGGCGTCGCGCATCAGGCGCTCGACGCGGTAGTCCTTGCAGTAGCCGTAGCCGCCGTACATCTGCACGGCCTCGGTCGATATCTTCATGGCGAGGTCCGAGGCGCGCATCTTGGCCATCGACGCCTCGAGGCCGAAGTTCTCCTCGCCCGCCTCCCACATGGCGGCCACGTGGTCGAGCCACGCCTCGGCCATCGCGAGGTCGGTCGCCATGTCGGCGAGGGAGAACTGGTTGCCCTGGAAGTCGACGATCCGCCGGCCCGACTGCTTCCGGGCGTTCATGTAGGCGACCATGTCCTTGAAGGCGGCGCGGGCGATGCCGAAGGCGTGGGCGGCGACCGAGGGGCGCGACTTGTTGAGGGAGGCAAGCAGGATCTTCAGCCCGTCCCCGGGATCGCCGAGGAGGTTCGCCCGCGGCACCCGCGCGCCGTCGAAGGCGAGGGCGGCGGTGGAGGAGGCGCGGTGGCCCATCTTGTCCTCGAGGCGCACGACCTCGAAGCCGGGCGTGCCCTTCTCCAGGATGAGCGCGGAGATGGCGCCCTTCGGATCGTCGATCTCGCTCCACTTGCCGAACAGGAGGATGCGGTCGGCGACGTCGCCGTTGGAGATGAAGATCTTGGATCCGTCGATGCGGATGGCATCGCCGTCCGGGGTGAATCGGGTCTTCATGCCCGTGGCGTCCGAGCCCGCCGTCTCCTCGGTGATGGCGAGGGAGCCGAGGCCGCCGTCGGCGATCCGCGGCAGGAGGCGGGTCTTCTGCTCTTCCGTGCCGAACTCGATGAGCGGCTTCATGCCGTGGAAGTTGGTGGCGTAGATGATGCCGGTGGACGCGCACGCCTGCGAGATCTCCTTCACCACGTCGAGGTAGACGGAAATCCGCATGGGCGCGCCGCCGTAGGCCTCCGGCACGAAGATGGCGTTGAGGCCGAGGGCGTTGATCGCCTCCACGTTCTCCCAGGGAAAGTCGCCGGTGCGGTCGTACCGCTCGGCGTTGGGCGCGATCACGTCCGCACACAGGCGGCGGACGCTTTCGAGCACCATGCGCTCGTCCTCGGTGAAGGCGCGCTGCCGTTCGAGGCGGTCGAAGATCTGCATCAGTGGTTCATTCCCATGCCGCCGTCGAGGTAGATGGTCTCGCCGGTGAGGTAGCCGATGTCGGCGGCATAAAGCGCCTCCACCAGCGCCGCCACCTCGTCCGCGTCGCCCGGGCGGCCCGCCGGCACCCGCCGCTCCAGCCAGCGGCGCACCTTCTCGTCGGCCAGATACTCCCGGTTGAGGTCGGTCTCGACGTAGCCCGGCGCCACCGTGACGACGCGGATGCCGTCCGCCGCCCACTCCACCGCGAGGCAGCGGGAGATCGCCGCGACGGCGGCCTTCGAAGCGGCGTAGGCGACGTTGTGGGGCACGCCCAGCTTGTCGAAGAAGGAGCCCATGTTGACGATGAGCCCGCCGCCCGCCGCCTTGAGGTGCGGGTAGGTCTCGCGGGCGGCGAGGAGCATCGAGGTGGCGTTGAGCCGCATCAGCCCGTCGAACGCCTCGGCGGTGATGGTGGCGGCGGGGGCCTGCGCGTGCTGGCCCGCGTTGTTGACGAGGCCCGCGACCCGCCCGCGGGCGGCGACCGCGCCGATCGCCTCGCGGATGGAGGCCTCGTCCGTCACGTCGCAGGGGATGCCGACGCCCGCCGGCGCCTCGCCCGAGCGGGACAGGCACGCCACGTCCCGGCCCGCGCGGTGAAGGCGCGTCGCGATCGCCGCGCCGATCCCCCGGCTCGCGCCGGTGACGATGATCGTGCCCTCACGCATCGCGGAAGACCGGTTTTCGCTTCTCCTCGAAGGCGGCGAGGCCCTCCCTCGCGTCCTCGGTGCGGAAGGCGATGGTGGAAAGGTCCGCCTCCACCTTCAGCCCCTCGTGGATCGGAAGGTCGAGGGCGCGGGTGACGGCCGAGCGCGCGAGGGCGAGGGCGGGAAGGCCGTAGCGGGTGAAGGTGCGCGAGAAGGCGATTCCCTCCTCCACCGGGTCGCCCTCCACGATGCGGGCGACGAGGCCGATGCGCTCGGCCTCCTCCGCCTCCACGGTCCGCCCGGTCATGATCCTGTCGAGGGCCCGCCCCTCGCCGACGAGGCGGGGGAGGCGCTGCGTGCCGCCGTAGCCCGGGATGAGGCCGAGCTTGATCTCCGGCAGGCCCACCTTCGCCGTCGGCGTCGCGAGGCGGAAGGTGCAGGCGAGGGCGAGCTCGAGCCCGCCGCCGAAGGCATAGCCGTTGATGACGGCGACGGAGGCCATCGGGAGCGAATCGAGCTTGGCGAACGTCGCCTGGCCGAGCTCGGCGCCCCGCCGCTCCTCCATCAGGGAGCGGTTCCGCAGCTCCTTGATGTCGGCGCCCGCGCAGAACGCCTTGGTCCCCGCGCCGGTGACGATCAGCGCCCGCGCGTCGGAGCGGGCCGCCTCGTCCAGCGCCTCCCCGATCTCGCGGATGATCGCGAACGACAGGGCGGTGAGCGCGTCGGGCCGGTCGAGGGTGAGGACGAGCACCTCCTCGCGGCGGTCGAGCCGGACGGTCATGCCTTCTCCTTCGGCGCCTCGTAGCGCACGGGCCGGGGGACGAGGACGCCGCGGCGCACCTCGTCCATGAGCGTGCGTTTCAGGATCTTCCCGCTCGCCGTCAGCGGAAACGCCTCCACCGACAGGAAATATTCCGGCATGTCGTAGCGCGACAGCCCCTCGGCGGCGAGGTGGGTGAGGAGGGCGTCGGCGTCGTCCGTGCCGATGACGGCAAGGCACACCCTTTCGCCGAGCCGCTCGTCCGGAACGGCGAAGGCCGCCGCCTTCTCCACGTCCGGGTGGCGCAGCGCCAGCGCCTCCACGTGAGAGGGGTGGATGTTGTGCCCGCCGCGGATGATGAGGTCCTTGAGGCGGCCGTGGATGGTGAGGTTCCCCCTCTCGTCGAGGGAACCGAGGTCGCCCGACATGAACCAGCCCGCGGCGTTGAAGCTTGCCTCCGTCGCCTCCTGGTTGCCGAAGTAGCCGAGCATCAGCGCCGCGCCCCGTCCGCCGATCTCGCCGACCGTGCCGACCGGCACCTCCCGGTCCCGGTCCGCCTGGTCGAAGATCCGCACCTCGTAGGCGCGCCCGCCGCGCCCGCAGGTGGCGACGATGGTCGCCTCGTCGTCGTCGGGCAGCGTGTACTGGTGGGAGGAGTTCTCCGTCATCCCGTAGACGTTCTGCGGCTTGACGCCCTGCCGCACGAACGCTTCGGCGACCGACGGGGGGATCGGCGCCCCGGCCATGTAGAACACGCGCACGTCGCCGAGCCGCTCGAGCCCGGCCTTCCGCTGCTCGGCGAGGATGTCCATGGCGTGGGTCGGCACGCCCATCACGTAGGTGGCGCCGGTCTCGACGAGCCAGGTGAGCCGCGAGACGCCCTCGGGCGGATCGTCGAGGATGAGGGTGCCGCCCATCAGGAGCCACTCGGCGACGCCCACCCAGGCGATGTGGTGGGACAGCGGCGAGAGGGTGAGGAGCCGCGTCATGGGCCCCTGCCGCCAGTCGGTCACGAGGTCGCGCGCGTTGGCGAGGAGGGTGTTGTCCGAGTGCATGACGCACTTCGGGGGGCCCGTGGTGCCGGAGGTGAAGGCAAGGTAGCGCACCCCGTCCGGGTCGTCGCAGAACGGCCGGGCGGCGGGCGCGGGAAGGGGGGCCGGGAAGTCCTCCGGCGTGTAGACCGCCGCAAGCCCCGCGTCGGCGAAGGTCTCCGCGGGCGGGGCGGCAGGCCTGTCGGCGCCCCAGCCGGGCTCGGTGAAGAGGATCTTCGCCGACAGGCGGGCGAGGAGCCCCTTCACCTCGTCCGTCGTGTGGGTGCGGTGGAGCGACGGGTTGCAGGCGTAGCCCTCCCGCGCGGCGGCGAGGAAGGTGAGGAGCGTCTCGATCCGGTTGCCCGCGAAGATCGACACCCGGTCTCCCGCCACGAGCCCGTGGGCGGCGAAGGCGGCGGCCGCCCCGTCGACGCGGCAGCGCAGCGCGCGCCAGGAGAGCGTCCCGCCCCGGTGGACGACGGCCGGGCTCGACGGGCGCTCCAGCTCGTGGGCGGCGAGGAGCCCGTAGAACGTCTCGTTCCGCCACAGGCCCGCGGCGTGGTGGGCGCGGGCGCTGCGCGGGTCGTGGAGGGTGAGAAAGCGGCGCATCCCTCGTCCCGTCAGTGGCCGAACGTATCGGGGTTCGGCTTGCGCTTCTCGGCGAAGGCGGCCGACAGCTCCTTCGATTCCTCGCTGTCGAGGTAGCTGCGCAGCAGAAGGTCGTGGGCCATGCGCGACAGGCCCGACACGCCCCCGTGGCGCGCGTTGAAGGCGGCCTTGACCGAGGCGAGGGCGAAGGCGCCCCGCTCCGCGATCTCGAGGGCGAAGGCCTTCGTCTCCTCGGCGAGCGCCTCGTCCGGCACCACCTTGTTGACGAGCCCCATGCCGAGCGCCTCGCGCGCGGGGATCTTGGGGTTGCGGAACCAGATCTCCTTCGCCCGCTTCTTGCCGACGAGGTCTTCCAGGTACCAGGTGCCGTAGCCCGCGTCGAACGAGCCCATCATCGGCCCCACCTGCCGGAAGACGGCGCTTTCCTTCGCGATCGTGCAGTCGCACACCATCTGCAGGACGTTGCCGCCCCCGACCGCGAAGCCGTTGACCGAGGCCACCACCGGCTTCTGCAGCTTCTCGATCGCCTCGTACATCTCCAGCGTCGGCACGACGCCGGCGTAGAGGGTGGTCTTCTCCAGGCCGTCCTTGCGCCCGCCGATGCAGAAGAACCTGTCGCCAGCGCCCGTCAGCACGATGACGCGGGTGCGCGTCTCCCGCCGGATCTCGTTGATGAGGTCCCGGATCTCGTGGCACGTCGTCGCGGTGAACATGTTCCCGTCGTGGGGACGGTTGATGGTGATGGTGCCGATCGGGCCGTCTTCCTCGTAGAGGATCGTCTCGAAGCTCATTCGGGCGCTCTTTCCTCGGGGCCGTCCGCGGGCGGGATCGCCCCGGCGGCGGCCGTCTTCTCGATCTCCTCGTCGGTGAGGCCGGCGACCTCCCTCAGGATCCGCCGCGTCGCCTCGCCGAGCCGGGGAGGCGCCTTGCGCGGGGCGCCGGCCTCCCCGTCCACCATGATACCGGTCCCGACCTGGGGGATCACCCGCCCGTCGTCCGCCTCCAGCGCATAGAACAGCCCGCGCCCGGCGAGGAGCGGGTCCGCCGCCACCTCGTCGACGGCGTTGATGGGGCCCGCGGGCACCCGGTGCTCGGCGAACAGGGCGAGCCATTCGGCGCGCGGGCGCGTCTTCAGGATGGCGGCGATCCGCTCCACGATCTCGCCGCGGTGGGCGCGCCGGTCCGCGTTGGTGGCATAGCGCGGGTCGGCGGCGACCTCCGGCTCGCCGACCCCGGCCCAGAAGCGGGCGAAGATGCGGTCGTTGCCGAGGCCCAGCGTGATCGGCCGGTCGGCCGTCTCGAAGGCCTGGTAGACCGCGATCACGCTGTCCGTCCCGCCCGAGCGCCGCGGCACCTCGCCCGAGCCGAGGTAGGGGACGATCCGACAGGACAGGTACCGCGTCATGGAATCGACGAGGGCGACGTCGACGAGGTGTCCCTCGCCGGTGCGCTGGCGGTGGGCGAGGGCCGCCATCGCCGCCATCGCCGCGTCCATGCCCGCCAGCATGTCCGCGGCGGGCGCGCCCACCTTCTGGGGCGGGCCGTCGGCCGCGCCCGTGAGGTCCATGACGCCCGAGTGCCCTTCCGCGATGAGGTCGTAGCAGGGAAGGTCCGAGCGCTCGCCCTCCAGCCCGAAGCCGGTGAGGGAGACGAACACCACGTCCGGCCGGATGGCCCGCACCGTGTCGTAGTCGACGCCGAGCTTTCGC
This sequence comes from uncultured Hyphomicrobiales bacterium, assembly GCA_964547415.1. Taxonomy (GTDB): domain Bacteria; phylum Pseudomonadota; class Alphaproteobacteria; order Rhizobiales; family Amorphaceae; genus CAZJNX01. The sequence goes on along the minus strand of CAZJNX010000146.1, from coordinate 3,405 downwards.
TGGGCCCGCGGCGGCAGGTTGACGACGACGACGTCCGAGGCCGCGATCAGCCGCTCCAGCACCCACCGGCCGGCGGGGGAGGCGTGGTCGAGGGCGACGCTCTCCTTGTTGCGGTTGACGGCGAGGAACCACAGCGACTCCCCGTCGAGGAAGGGCGGGCCCCAGTGGCGGGCGTCGTCGCCTGCGCCCGGCCGCTCCACCTTGATGACCTCCGCCCCGAACTCGGCGAGCTGGAGCGCCGCGTACGGCCCCGCGATCGAGGTGGTGAGGTCGAGCACCCGCGTCCCGGCGAGGAGGTCGAACCCCCGCCCCGGGCGCATCCGTGGCAGGCCGTCGAGCGGCATCGCCCCGCCGGCCCCGTTCCTGAGCGGCCCTTCCTGCACGCGCCTCGCCTCGCTACCGCAGCCGTCTTCGTCGGCGGGTCCGGGAGCAACGCACATGCCAGCGCATCCCGTCGCGAAGGGCCGCGCGCAGGCCCGGACCACTGACCGGGCGGCGCACACGGCTGTCCACGGCGCGGACACTCCCTCAGCGGGCGAGGCGGAAGAGGACGGCGGCGAACGCCACCACGAGGGCGAGGCGGACCACGTGGAGGGCGACCACGAGGGGCACCTCGATCCCGAGGGCGAGGGCGGCGAGACTCATCTCCGGCAGGCCCGCGGGCGCGTAGCCGAGGACGAGGGCTTCGGGCGACAGGCCCGAGAGCGGCGCGAGCGCGGTGGCGAAGGCGACGGCGATGGCGAGGGTCGCCGCCGTCACCGCGGCCGCGTGGCCCATGGTGACGAGGAGGAGGCGCAGCGACACGCCCTGGAAGCGGCAGCCGACGGTGGCGCCCATCATCACCTGCGCGGCGTTCACGACCACGGTGGGGACCGCGAAGTCGGTGAGGCCCGACACGTGCACGGCGGCGCTCGCGAGCATCGGGCCGAGCATGTACGGGGCGGGCAGGCGCACGAGGCGGGCGAGGACCGTTCCCCCGACGGCGGCCGCCGCGAAGAAGGCGACGTCGTCCACCCCCACGGCGGAAAAGGGCACGGCCCCGCCGCCCGACCCCGCGGCGATGGAGCGGCCCGACAGGGCTTCCACCACGAACGGGACCGTCGCCACCACGAGGAAGATCCGCGCGCTGTGGCAAAGGGCGACCATGCTCTCCGAGCCGCCCCGCTCGCCGGAGAGCACGGTCATCTCCACGATGCCGCCCGGCATACCTGCGAAATAGGCCGTCGCCCGGTCGAGCCCCGCGACCTTCCGGAGATAGAGGACGCTCGCCGCCCCCGCCGCCATGAGGAAGCCGGCGAGCCCCGCGAGCGGCACCGCGAAGGCGAGGAGGTGGTCGAGGACCTCCGCCGTGAAGGACGCGCCGAGGGCCGCGCCGACGACGGCGAGGACGGGCGGGCGGGTGATCCGCGGCACCGCGATCGGCGCCCGTCCCATGACGGCGAGCGTGGTGGCGACCATCGCCCCCAGCATCCAGGCGAGCGGCATGCCGAGCCGGTCGAACACCGCCCCGCCCGCCGCCCCGACGAGGAGCGCCCCGGCGACCCGGGAGAGCGCGCGCACCGGGATCGGCCGGCCGGACGCGAAGGACGGAAGGGCCATCGCACCTCACTGTCTGGACGGACGCCCCCCGCCCGCGCACCATCGAGCGGACCGGCCACCGCCGCGCCGTGCAATGCCCCGTCCCGAAGGGCAGGGTTGCAAGGCGGGTGCCGGCGCCGCGGGCGCGCATGGCCCGGCGCTTGCCGGAACCGCGCGGGAGGCCGCCGGAGAGCGGCGAGAGGGGAGGACGGACGTGACGGAAACAGCCCCGCAGCGCGGCGAGACCCTCGCCGCCTTCCTGGCGGACCCGCCGCCGATTCCGCCCGAGGCGCTGCACGAGGCGCGCCGGGCCGTCCTCGGCTTCCTCACTTGCGGCCTCGCGGGGACCGCGGATCCGGCCTGGCGCATCGTGCGGGACGTGGCGCTCGCCGCCGCCGCGCCGGGCGAGGCGCGCGTCATCGGGGCGGCGACGGCGGACGTGCCGACGGCCGTCTTCCTCAACGCCGTCGCGGGCAACGTCCTCGACTTCGACGACACGCACCTGCCGACCGTGATCCACCCGTCCGCGCCGGTGGTCCCCGTCGTCCTCGCCCTTGCGGGCGAGGGGGCGCAGGAGGGGCGACGGGCGCTGGAGCGCGTCGTCCTCGCCTTCGAGGCGATGGCGCGGCTCGGGCTCGCCGTCCACCCGGGCCACTACCGGGCGGGCTGGCACATCACGGCCACCTGCGGGGTGGTGGGCGCGGCCGTCGCCGCCGGCCTGTCCACCGGGCTGTCCGCCCCCGCCCTCGGCCACGCCATGGCGATCGCGGCGGGGCAGGGGGCGGGCCTCATCGCCAACCTCGCCGAGCCCGCCAAGACCGTGCCCGTGGGCAACGCCGCCCGCGACGGGCTGATGTCGGCCCGCTACGCCGCCGCGGGCCTCACCGGGAGCCCGGCCGCCCTCGACGGGCGCTTCGGCTTCGTGGACGTCCTCGGCCGGGGCGGCGACCCGGACGCCCTCGTCGCCGGGCTCGGCCGGACATGGGAGATCCTGTCCAACACCCACAAGCCCTACCCCACCGGCGTCGTCCTCAACCCCGTCATCGACGCCTGCCTCGCCCTGCGCGAAAACCCCGCCCTCGACACCGCGCGGATCGCGGCGGTGCGGGTCCACGGCCACCCCCTCCTCGTCGACCGGACGGACCGGCCGGTGGTGGGCCGCACGGCCGATGCCCGCCTCAGCACCCAGCACGCGGTCGCCGTCACCCTCCTGTCGGGCCGGCCGGGCCTTGCCGCCTTCGCGCCCGCCGCCATCGGGGACGCGGCCGTCGCGGCGCTGCGCGCGCGCGTCTCGGTCGAGGCGCGGGAGGACATCCCGGTGGAGGGGGCGCGGGTGGCGGTCTCCTTCGAGGGCGACGCCCCCTCGCTGACGGCCGTGATCGAGAAGGCGCGGGGGAGCGTGTCGAACCCGATGACCGACGCCGACCTCGAAAGAAAGCTGAAGGAGACGCTCGCGGACGCGGCGCCGGAGGCGGATCTCGATGCGCTCGCGCAGGCGGTCTGGAGTCTCGGGGAGGGGGGCGAGGCGCGGGCCGTGATGGCGGCCCTGCCGGCCCCGGTCGCGCCATGAGGGTCGGCCTCGTCGGCGTCGGCGTCATGGGCCGGCCCATCGGACGGCACCTGATGGGCACCGGCGCCACCCTCACCGTCCACGACCTCGACCCGGCCGCCGCGGCGGCGCTCGTGGGCGAGGGCGCCGATGCCGCGCCCGACCCGGCCGCCGTCGCCGCCGCCGCGGAGGTCGTCTTCCTCTGTCTGCCGGACGCCGCCGCCGTGGAGGCGGTGGCCGCCGCGATCGCGGACGGCCGCGCCCGCCCCCTCGTCGCG
>CAZJNX010000145.1:0-12065 GCA_964547415.1 uncultured Hyphomicrobiales bacterium | reverse complement strand
GGGTCAAGCGTAGCCGAGCCGCCAGACTGTCCGGGAAAAGGGCACCACCTCTCGCTACCAGCAGGCGAACACGCAGGGCGCTTCCGGCAGCGGCCACCGCTGCGGGTCGTCGCTGCCGGCGAACGGATCGGCGCGGCTGGCGCCTTCGAGCCCGCATGGTCCGTGTCTCGATCCCGTCGAGGAGCGTGGGGATCGCCGCGGTTGGCCCGGCCGGGCCGAAGGAGCGCCGGTCGCCCCGCCGCGCCAGGATCCAACGCCCGGTGACGGGCACTGCCGCCTCGGTCGTGGCCGTGTCACGCGGCTCGTTGGGGCGTGCCGGCAGCAGGGCCGGCCGTCGTGCGCGGCCGGGTCGGCAGTGGCCGGGTCGGCAGTGGTCGGGTCGATCCCCGGTTCGTGGCGGCGGCCTTCCTCGCCTCGAGATCGGCGGGCACGACCGCCTTCGCAACGCCGCACCGGAGAGGCCAACGGGTTCATGCGAACGTCGATCCGGTCCTCGAAGCCTTGGCTCGCCCGGGGCCGGAGCGCCGACGGAGCTGGCGGCCATGGTGACCGCGAGCGGCTTCGGCGGCCGTTTCCACTGGCGGGGCCGATCACATCCATCGTGTCGCCGGCGTGACCGACGACCGCCTTCCCGCCGCCGAACGGGCCTGGCGCGGCGCCCGCCGGGCGCGGCCAATTCACGCCTCGCAGGCGCCTTGGACGCAGGATGACCCGAACCCGTCTTGACCGTTCGAACGGCCCTCCTGGCGGAGCAGGCGGCGGGTCACGCCGGGCCGGCGGCGTTCGCGGACGACGCGAGCCCGGTCCGCCAGCGGACGCCGCGGCCAGCGCGCCCCGGAGCGCCCGGGAACGAAAGGCGCTCCGGCCCATCGCCGTCGTCGAGGTCGGGCGGCAATGCCCATGGAAGACCCCCGGGGGGACGCACGACAGGTCGCCGCCGATCGCGCCCCCGGCTCGACCGGTGGACGGCGGGAATCTGCCGTTCGCTCAGGCCCCGGGCGTGCTTTCGGCGGAGGAGTTCCCGGATACGGCGCATCGACGGTCTCCTCGTCGGCAGCGAGGCGCCGCGCTCGTCATGCGGGCCTGCCAGCCCGGCGAACCGTCGGCCGCAGCGCGCCGCCCACCCCGACCGCGTGGTGCCCGCGATGGCATCGAACCGCTCTGCGCGATCGGATGGAACCGGCATTCAAGGTCGAGGTCGTTCGCCCTGGCGGCCCACGGAGGAGCATCGCGGCGGTCGGGCTCGCCACGCTCGTGCGGGTCGCCCTGCTCGACTGCCCAGCCTGCCCGTGCCGGGCGGCCACGTCCCGCCCGCCGAGGCGGAAGCCCACCACGAGGCCGCTGTCGCCCGCGAAGCGCTGGCGTCGCAAGACCGGTTCCCGACAGCACCCGAGCTTTTCGCGCACGGTTGCGATCAGTCCGGGGCGAATACGGCGGCCAGTGGACGGCCTGCCGGGCGGCGGCGACGCCGCGACGCGGCCTCGGGGACAGGTGCATTGCCTTGCCGGCCACGCGCGTCCCGGACCCGCTCGCGCCGTTCCCCGATCGACCCGCCTTCCTCCATGGACCGGAGCACGCCCTCGCCGCCTGCACGAGCCGGACTGATCGCGGTTGCCTCGTTCACGAGAGTCCCCCGCCCGAACGCCCCGGCTCGACAGGATCCGCCTGCGCTCGGCGCGGGTGCGCCGTCGGCACGACCGGCCAGGAAACCTCGCGAGCCACCGGATGCCGCTCTCCCGGCAGCGCACGCCGAAGCCCTTCACCGGCCCGCGATCCTCGCTGCGGGCAACCGCGCGGGCCCGGTCGCGTCCGCAATCGGCTGTGAGCGGGGTTCGAGGCACGGGCGGGTCGCCGGCCATCGCGCGCCGGGGTGGCCGCTGGAGCCACCTGTCCACCGGACAGGTGGCTCCGGCTTCGCTGCGGCGGTGGACCCGATCGCGGCACCGCCGGTCGAGCCTGCCGGCCGCGCGGCCGCCGCTCCGGTCCGTTCCGACGGAGCGCTCGGGACCGCGAAGAGGCGAGAGGCGACCGGTCCGTCCGTCGCGCACCGTGTCGCGCGTGCCGCCCCCCGGCTTCGGCGTCCGTCCGGTTCGGCGGTTCCGCCGCCGTCACGGGCGCTTGCACGAACCGCCGCCGCCCATGCCGTGCCGACACCTGCCGGTGCACGGGTGTCGGGGCCGACGACAGCCAGGATCACGGGGACCGGAATTCCTTGCCGATCTCGCGGAGAGCCCGGGTGCGGCGCTCGGTGATGTCGACGAGGCAATTCAGCTCCAGCACCGGGGCGAGGGTGCCGCCGTAGGCCACGGCGCCGGCGAGCTTGCAGGATGCGTCGCGAAAGGGGATCCAGGCCCGTTGGGCGGCCCGCAGGGTGCCGGCCCGGTCGCCGCCGTCCGCCGCCTCCTGGTCGCTTCGCCGTAGCTGGGCCATGACCTCCCGGTAGGCCGCGTTGAGAGCCGCATCGGCCGCGTCGTACTGCTTGGAAAGGCAGACGCGGATGTCGAGCGTGGTGTCCAGCTGGCTGCAGTCGGCCGGCGCTCGCGAGGAGGCGGCAGCGGCCGTTCCGCCGCCGACGAGCCCCATCGCGACGATCGCCGCAATGAACGCAACCCTGCCCACGACCATGTCTTCACCTTCGGCCACGCATCCCGGTCACTGCACCTTCTCGTGCACCTCGATGGCCGCGGGCGCAACCCCCGCCTTCGGGACGCCGGCATCGACCATCGCCGCACGCACCTCGATGAGGCGGCGCAGCAGCCGCTCGAAGTCCGCGTGGCCGAGGCTGAGGTAGGCCTCCGCGCGCATGGTGTGGCCGTCGCCGTCCGTGCTCGGTAACGTGGACGCGAGCATCAGCGTCACGCCGTCCGCGTCGAAGTGAAAGGCCGGCACCGCCGTCACGTGGTAAAGGGGTGCCGATTCCGAGCCCGGAAGCTCCGGCCTCCCGGAGAGGCCGTCGTCCTCGAAGGTCGATGCCATGGCATTTCTCCACAGCGTTTCGCGCAGGACGGACAGCCGTGCGCAAAGAAGCCTGCCGCCTTCGGCACCGGATACACCGAATACCGCTTTCACGTCCACCGGAAAGCAACGCTCGCGCCACCCGACGCTCGCATCCAGACTAGCAGCGCATCCTGAACCGCAACCGAACGTCCGACACGGGAAAATGTTCAAAGATTCAATTTGGTTCCCGACGAAACACATTTTTTTGCAATGACCGAACCGGAGGGAACCGTATTGCCAGAAGCTGCATCGGATCCGAATGGCGTTCGGAGATTGCAGAGCGCGCTCCGTGCCGTCCTGCCCGGCAGCCTGTCCGCCCACCTCGGTCGCGGGCAGGGGGGCGACGCGCGCCTGCCGCCGCGGGTCGAACGGCTCGTCCAGCTCGAGGAGGAGCGCAGCGAGCGCCTGATCGGCTGGGTCCAGCTCGTCATCATCTCCACCTTCGGCCTCCTCTACCTGCTGTCGCCACGCCCGACCGACGCGGCGGCGGGGATCATCGAGCCCGTGCCGCTCGCCATCGGTGGCTACATGGCCTTCACGCTCGCCCGGATCGCGGCGGCCCACGCCCGCTTCCTGCCGGGCTGGCTCCTCGTCCTGTCGATGATCGTGGACGTGGCGATGCTCTACGTCCTCATCTGGACGTTCCACATCGCCTACGACCAGCCGCCGGCATTCTACCTGAAGGTGCCGACCTTCGCGTACATCTTCGTCTTCATCGCCGTCCGGGCGCTGCGCTTCGACCCGCGCTTCGTCCTCTCGCAAGGGCTGTTCGCGGCGGCCGGCTGGCTCGCCATGGTGGCCTGGGCGGTCGCCGCCTCCGAGCCCGGGGCCGTCACCCGCAGCTTCTCCGCCTACCTCACCGACAACCTGATCCTGCTCGGCGCCGAGTTCGACAAGATCTTCACCATCCTCGTCGTGACCGCGGTCCTGTCCCTCGCCCTCTACCGGGCGCGGCGAACCCTCATCACCGCCGTGCGCGAGAGCGCGGCCACCCGCGACATGCGCCGCTTCCTGTCGGAGGGGGTCGCGGACGTCATCACGTCCGCGGAGGAGGAGCTCACCGCCGGCACCGCCGCCGACCGGCATGCCGCCGTCCTCATGCTCGACATCCGCAGCTTCACGCGCTTCGCGGAGACCGCCGACCCGCGGGACGTGGTCGCCGTCCTCACCTGCTACCACGACCTCGTCGTGCCCATCGTGAACCGGCACGGCGGCGTCATCGACAAGTTCCTCGGCGACGGGGTGATGGCGACCTTCGGCGCCGTCGCCCCGTCCGCCACCGCCGCGGCCGACGCCGTGGCGGCCCTCGAGGCGATCCTCGAGGCGCGGCAGGCCTGGGCGGCGCGGCTGGAGGCCCTCGGGGCACCGCCGCTCGCCGTCAACGGGGCGGTGGCGAGCGGGCGGATCGTGTTCGCCGTCCTCGGCAACGCGGAGCGGCTCGAGTACACGGTGATCGGCACGACGGCGAACCTCGCCGCCAAGCTGGAGAAGCACAACAAGGCGGAAGGCTCCCTCGCGCTCGTGCCGGCGCAGACCATGGCGGAGGCGGGGGCGCAGGGCTTCGCGCCGCGCCTCGCGCCGGTCATGCGGAAGGATTGCCGGGTGGACGGCGTCGAGGAGCCGATGGACCTGTTCGCCTACGGCTGAAGGGAGGAGCGACGCGATGGCCGAACCGAACGGGCCGCGGCTGGGGGCGGGGGCGGGCGAGACGCGCGTCGTCCTCGCGGACATAACGGCCCTCCCGGTGGACGCGGTGGTGACGGCGGCAAACGAGCGGCTCGCGGGGGGCGGCGGGGTCGACGGCGCCGTTCACCGCGCCGCGGGGCCGGACCTCCTCGCCGCCTGCCGCGCCCTCGGCGGCTGCCCGACCGGGGAGGCGCGCATCACGCCCGCGTTCGGCCTCGCGGTACGCCACGTGATCCACGCCGTGGGGCCGATCTGGCGGGGCGGGACGGCCGGCGAGGCGGCGCTGCTGGCGAGCGCCTACCGGGCGGCGCTATCCCTCGCGGACGAGGTGGGCGCGCGCACCCTCGCCTTCCCGGCGCTCTCCACCGGCGTCTACGGCTATCCACCGGCGGCCGCCGCGCCGGTCGCCGTCGGCGCCGTCCTCGACTGGCTCGCCGCCACCGACCAAGGGATCGACCAGGTCCTCTTCGCCTGTTTCGGGGAGGAGAGCGCCGCCCTCCACCGGCAGGCCCTCGCCGTCCGCGGGCGCGCGGGCGAACGCACCGTTCACTCCGCGCGGCGTTGACCGGCAGGCCCGCCGGACCACCTGCCGGGCGACAGCGAACCCGAAAGGAGTGCCCCATGGGCCATCTGGAGAACGGCGTGTGGACCCGCGAGAGCGGCTTCAGCGACGCGTCCGGCGCCTTCCGCCGCAAGTCCTCGTCCTTCCGCAACTGGGTAACGGCGGACGGCGGCCCCGGCCCATCCGGCGAGGGCGGCTTTCCGGCCGGGGCGGGCCGCTATCACCTCTACGTGTCCCTCGCCTGCCCGTGGGCCCACCGCACGCTGATCATGCGCGCCCTCAAGGGGCTTGAGGACATGATCGGCCTGTCCATCGTCCACTGGCACATGGCCGATAACGGCTGGGAACTGCGCGAGGGCCCGGGGACGCTGCCCGACACGGTGAACGGCGCCCGCTACCTCCGCGAGGTCTACGTGAAGGCGGACCCGGCCTACACCGGGCGCGTCACCGTCCCGGTGCTCTGGGACCGGGCGCGGGGGACCATCGTGTCGAACGAGTCCGCCGAGATCATCCGCATGCTGAACGACGCCTTCGACGGCGCCGGCGCAGCGCCGGGGGACTACTATCCGGTCCCCCTGCGCGAGGAGATCGACGCGGTGAACGCCCGCGTCTACGACACGGTCAACAACGGGGTCTACAAGGCCGGCTTCGCCCGCCGGCAGGAGGCCTACGAGGAAGCCGTCCACCCGCTGTTCGAGACGCTCGACTGGCTGGAGGCGCGCCTTGCGAAGAGCCGCTTCCTGGTGGGCGACGACATCACCGAGGCCGACATCCGCCTCTACACGACGCTCGTGCGCTTCGACCCCGTCTACCACGGCCACTTCAAGTGCGACCTGAGGCGCCTCGTGGATTACCCGGCGCTGTGGGCCTATACGCGGGACCTCTACCAGCGACCCGCGTTCCGCGAGACAACCGATTTCCACCACATCAAGCACCACTACTACGGCAGCCACGAATCCGTGAACCCGTCGGGCGTGGTGCCGGCCGGCCCCATCCTCGACTTCGAGGCACCCCACGGGCGGGAGCGGCTCGCCGCGGCCGCCTGACCGGCGGGCAGCCACGGCGGGGGCCGGACCCGCCGCGGCGGCCGCCTCATCCGGCCATCCGGGCGGGCAGCCACAGGACGAGCCCCGGCAGCGCCACGAGGATGGCGAGGCGCACCACGTCCGCACCGATGAACGGCAGGATGCCCCGCACGATCGCCCGCTGGGACAGGCCCGCCACGGCCCCCTGGATCACGAAGAGGTTCATGCCGACGGGCGGGGTGATGAGCCCGATCTCCGCCACCGTCACGATCAGGATGCCGAACCAGACCGGATCGTAGCCGAGCGCCTCCGCCACGGGGAAGACGAACGGGATGGTTAGGAGGATCATGGACAGGGCGTCGAGGAAGCAGCCGAGCACCACGTAGAAGGCGAGGATGACGATCAGCGAGCCGGTGGGCCCGAGGCCGAGCGCCTCGAACCAGTCCACCACGGCGATCGGCAGCCCCGTCGTCTCGATGAAGTAGTTGAAGAGGGACGCGCCCACGAGGATCAGGAAGATCATCCCCGTGGTACTGGCGATCTCCGCGACGCTGTCCACGAGGGTCCGCCGGTCGAGGCCGCCCCGGGCGAGGGCGAGGAGGAAGGCGCCCGCCGCGCCGACGGCCGCCGCCTCGGTCGGCGAGAAGAGGCCGAAGTAGATGCCCCCGATGACGAGGGCGAACAGGAGGGCGACGCTCCACACCCCGGAAAGCGCCGCCCGCCGCTCCCGCCAGCCGGTCCGCGCGCCGGCCGGCGCCCGCTCCGGCCGCCCGGCGACGGCGACGCGCACGGCGAGGGCGTAGAGGACGGCCCCCAGGATCCCCGGCACGATGGCGGCGACGAACAGGGCGCCGATGCTCGTCTCCGTGAGGAGGCCGTAGATGACGAGGATGATCGACGGCGGGATCAGGACGCCGAGGGTGCCCCCGGCCGCGACGGAGGCGGACGCGAGGCTGTCGGCGTAGCCCGCCCGGCGCATTTCCGGCACCGCCACCCGTCCCATGGTGGCGGCGGTCGCGAGGGAGGAGCCGCAGATCGCCCCGAACAGGGCGCACGCCCCGACGGTCGCGATGGCGAGTCCGCCGCGAAGGTGGCCCACGAACGCGCCGACGGCCGCGTAGAGTGCCCGGCTGAGGCCGGCGTGGGCGGCGAAGACGCCCATCATCACGAACAGCGGCACCACCGAGAGGGAGTAGGGAAAGACCGCCTCGAACGGCGCCGAGCCCAGCACGAAGGCGAGGCCCGCCCAGCCGTTGAGCCACCAGAACCCCACCATCCCCACGAGGGCGAGGGACAGCGCCACCGGGATCCCGAGGGCGATGAGGCCGAGCGCGGCGAGGAAGCCGAGCGCCCCGACGAGCCCGTCGCTCACCGCCCGCCCGCCCGCGCCGCGCCCGAGACGGCGGCGACGGCCATGGCCGCGGCCACCGCCGCCGACAGCGCCATCCCGAGGATGAGCGGGCTCCAGTACCAGACCATCGGAATGCCGAGCTGCTGGGAGCGGTCGCCGAAGCGCATCTGCATGAGGAGGCTCTCGTAGGCGCGCCAGGTGGCGGGCGCGAGCACCGCGACGGCGACGAGCCCCGCCACCGCCTCGAGCGCCCGCCGCGCCCGGGCGGGAAGCCGCTCCGTCAGGAGGTCGACGGACACGTGGGCGCGGGCGAGGAAGGCGTAGGGGATGACGAGCCAGGCCCCGGCGAGCACGAACAGCTGCACGAGGTCGACGACGCCCGGAACGGCGAAACCCGCCCGCCGCCCGAGGATGTCGGCGAGGGTGACGAGCGCCGCCGCCGCGTAGGCCGCGACGCCCACGCACGCGACGGCGAACACGAGCCCCCGCGCGATCCGCGCGAGGGCGCCGCCGCCACTCCCGTCCCCCATCCCGTCGGCCCCCGGCGGAACGGCGCGCCGCGGACCGTCAGGAACCGCCCTCGTGGGCGGCGATTGCGGCCTTCAGCGCCTCGTACACCTGCCGGGCATCCGGCGCGTCGCCCTCGAGCCCGGCGATATACCTTTCGTGGACCGGCTGCAGGGCCGCGCGCCAGGCATCCCGCTCCTCCTCGCCGAGCTCGATGATGGTGGAGCCCCGCGCCACTGCGGCCGTGCGGCCGGGCGCGTCCCAGGCGTCCCACCAGTCGCCGAACTTCGACACCAACGCCCCGCCCGAGTGCTCGTCGATGCAGGCCTTCGCCTCGTCCGACAGGCGGTCGTAGCTGCGCTCGTTCATCACGAAGAAGAACGAGACGGTGTAGGCGCCCGCGTCGGTGTGGTGGTTCAGCACCTCGTCGAGGCGGAAGGAGGCGACCGGATCCCAGGGGAAGACTGTCCCGTCGATCACGCCCTTCTGGAGGTTCTCGTAGACCTGGCCCGGGGGCATCCCCTGGGGCACGGCGCCCACCTCCTCCAGCATCATCGAGATCGCCGGGCTCGGCGTGCGGATCCTGAGGCCCTCGAGGTCGGACGGCGCGCGCACCGGCGTCTCGCGGGTGTGGATCAGGCCGCCGTTGTGGGCGTGGAGGGCGAGCACCTTCAGCCCCTCGTACTCGGGGGCGAGGTGCTCGGGGAAGATCGCCCACAGCGCCTCGCTCGCCGCGCCCGCGTCGTCGGTCAGGAACGGCAGGTCGACGAGCGAGGTGCGCGGGAAACGACCCCGCGGAATGCCGGTGAGGCCGTGGGCGACGTCCACAACGCCCGCGAGCACCTGCTCCTGCTGGCGGGCGACGTTGCCGAGCTGGGTGCCGCCCGGGAAGACCTCGAAGGTCACCTCGCCGCCGGTGCATTCCTCGATCGCCTCGGTCCACGGCACGATGAAGTCGGTGTGGATGCCGTGGACGGGCGGCAGGAAATGGCTGAGGCGGAGCGTGGTCTCGGCGCTGGCGGCGCCCCCGCCGAGGGCGAGGCCGAGGGCGGCGAGGGCGGCGAGCGGTCCGGCGCGGCGGACGGTCGAACGGTCGGTCCTGTGCATGTCCTTCCTCCCCGGGACGGTTTTCGGCCGGCGCCCCGTGGCGCGCGGCACCGTCCTTCGCCGCAATCCTTGCACCAGCGGACCGTCCCGGGCCAAGGGGAACCTTGTGCGGGGTCGCGGTGCGCTTCCCGGCGCGGGCGGCGCTCCCATATGGACGCGTGCCGGGGCGGCGAACGGAGGACGGGCGATGGAGGCACGGGGGACGGCGAGCGCGGCGACGGACGCGGCCCGGCACGGCGGCGGCGAGGGCCGGCGGCCGGGCGAGGCGCGCACGCTGGCGGCGGCCGCCCTCCTCGTGGCCGGGGCGGCGCTCGCGATCGCCATCGGCTTCGAGGTGGTCGGCGGCTTCGTACCCTGCGCGCTGTGCCTCGAGCAACGCGTCGGCTACTACGCCGCGATCCCGCTCGCCGCCGTCGCCCTTGCCACCATGGGCGCGGTGCCGGCGCTCGCCCGGGCGCTTCTCGTGGGCGCGGGGGCGGCGCTCCTGTGGTCGGGCGGGCTCGGCGTCTACCATGCGGGCGCGGAGTGGGGCTTCTGGGCCGGGCCGGCGGATTGCGGCGGGTCGGACGCGGCCGCCCGGGACGCCTCCTCGCTGCTGACACAGATGGCCGCCACGCGCCTCGTCAGCTGCACGGAGGCGGCCTACCGCTTCCTCGGCCTGTCGTTCGCGGGCTGGAACGTCCTCGCGGCCGGGACGGCGGCCGCCCTCGCCCTCGCGGCCGCCACGCGGCCCGTGCCGAACCGGCGAGGCCGCCCGTGACCCACGGCTTCCGCTTCTCCCGCCACCACGCGCCGGACATCGACGGGTTCGCCGAAATGGCCCAGGCGGCCTTCGACGCGCTGCCGGAGGAGGTGCGGGCGCTGTGCGAGGGCGTCGTGGTGCGCGTCGCCGACCTTCCCGACCGGGAGACCCTCGACGAGATGGGGATCGACAGCCCCTACGATCTCCTCGGCCTGTTCCGCGGCGCCGGCCTCGCCCAGGACGGGTTCGGCCCCGCGACGGGCCAGTTCCCGAACGAGGTCTGGCTCTACCGCCTGCCGATCCTCGCCTTCCGGGAGGAGGGCGAGGACACGCTGGAGGCGATCGTCACCCACGTCCTCGTCCACGAGATCGGCCACCACTTCGGCCTGTCGGACGAGGACATGTACGCCATCGACGACGCGGACGACTGACCCGGCAGGGCCCCCGCCCCGACCGGTGCCGCCCGCGCGGCGGGGCCTATTCGGCGGCGAGGGCGCGGGCGCGCTCGATCCCCTCGATGACCTTCTGCCGCGCGTCGTCCACCCCGCCCCAGCCGACGACCTTGACCCACTTGCCGGGCTCGAGGTCCTTGTAGTGCTCGAAGAAATGCTCGATCTGCTTCACCGTGATCGACGGCAGGTCGCTGTAGGTGTGCACCTTCTCGTAGCGCAGCGTCAGCGTGGTGGAGGGGACGGCGATGATTTTCTCGTCCTTGCCCCCCTCGTCCTCCATGAACAGGACGCCGATGGGCCGGCAGTTCATCACCGCGCCCGGCACGATGGGGCGCGTGTTGGCGACCATCACGTCCACCGGGTCGCCGTCGTCGGACAGGGTGTGGGGCACGAAACCATAGTTCCCGGGGTAGTGCATCGGCGTGTAGAGGAAACGGTCGACCCAAAGGGTGCCCGACGCCTTGTCCAGCTCGTACTTGATCGGGTCGCCGCCGACGGGCACCTCGATGATGACGTTGACGTCTTCCGGCGGGTTGTCGCCGACCGGTATGGCGTCGATGCGCATCGTGAAACTCCTGGAGCTGGACGTGGGGAAACCGGGGCCGCCCCGCCCCGTCGCGGCCCGCGACCCTTCTTTAGCCGCCGTGCCGCGCGCGGCAAGCCCCGGTCGCGGGCGGCCGCCGCCTACGCGCCCCGGTGGCGGATGACGCGCACGCGCTTCTTCCCGTCGAAGCCGAAGGCGATCTTCGGCACCGTCACGTCGCCGAAGCGCTCCTCCGCCGTGGCCACCGGGCGGCCGCCGAGGCGCGTGTAGAAGGCGCAGGCCTCCGCGTTGTCGGCGAGGCTCCACACGACGATCGACCCCTGCCCGATCCGGCCGAGGCGGGACTGGGCGGCGCGGAACAGCTGGGTCCCGAAGCCGAGGCCCGCGTACTCGGGCTGGACATAGAGCTCGTAGATCTCGCCGCGGAAGGGGAGGCTGCGCGCACGGCTGGAGCCGAAGGTGACGTAGCCGCGCACCGCGTCGTTGATGTCGAGGACGAGGATGGACACCCGCCGGCTGATGGCGCGTGACCACCAGTGCGGCCCGCGCCGCGCGATCATCCGCTCGAGCTCCGTCCCGGGCAGGACGCCGCGGTAGGTGTAGCGCCACGCGGCGTCGTGGACCGCGGTGATGCCCCCCGCGTCCCCCGTCCGAGCGCGCCTGATCTCGATCGAATGGGTCTCCATGGCTGGAAGCGTACAAAGGAACGGGGGCCGACGGAAGCCCTTTCGGAAGGCGGTGGACGGTCGCGCGAGGACCGTCTGCGCCGCCCGGAAGGGCCCGACGACGGCGGCGGGCGCGTGCCCCCGGGCGCCCTCGAGCGCCGGTAGGGCGTCAGGCCGCCGCGGACTGGTCCTTGCGTTTTTCGGCGCGCTTGCGCTCGTGGGGGTCGAGATGGAGCTTCCTGAGGCGGATCGCCACGGGCGTCACCTCGACGAGCTCGTCGTCCGCGATCCAGGAGAGCGCCTTCTCCAGCGTCATGCGGATGGGCGGGGTGAGCAGGATCGCGTCGTCCTTGCCCGCCGCGCGCACGTTGGAGAGCTTCTTGCCCTTGAGCACGTTGACCTCGAGGTTGTTGCCGCGGGTGTGCTC
>CAZJNX010000144.1:0-12163 GCA_964547415.1 uncultured Hyphomicrobiales bacterium | reverse complement strand
GGACGTCCGCCGCGTGGTGATCGAGCGCGGCGACAACCTCTGGAACATCGCCGCCGAGCACTACGGCGACGGCTTCAAGTACACGACGATCTTCCGCGCCAACTTCGTGCAGATCGCCGATCCGGACCTGATCTTCCCGGGCCAGGTCTTCGATCTGCCGGGCGTCCCCGCGGACGCCCCGGAGGGCGCCCCCAACGCCGGCTGACCGCCGCGCGCCGGCCCGCCCGGACCGGGCGCGCGGCGGGGCGGGAACGGCGCTCCCTCAGCCCTCGCGGTCGAGCCGGGCGACGAGGGAGCAGGTGTCCCAGCGACCGCCGCCCATCGCCTGGACGTCGCCGTAGAACTGGTCGACGAGCGCCGTCAGCGGCAGCCGCGCCTCGTTCCGCCGCGCCTCGTCGAGCACGATCGCGAGATCCTTGCGCATCCAGTCGACGGCGAAGCCGAAGGCGAACTCGCCCGCGACCATCGCGCTCCAGCGATTCTCCATCTGCCAGGACTGGGCCGCGCCCTTGGAGATGACCGAGATCACCTTCTCGATGTCGAGGCCGGCGTTCTTGCCGAAGTGGATCGCCTCCGACAGGCCCTGGACGACGCCCGCGATGCAGATCTGGTTCACCATCTTGGTGAGCTGGCCCGCCCCGGTCTCGCCCATGAGACCGACCATGCGGGCGTAGCAGTCGATCACCGGGCGCGCCCGCTCGAAGACGGCCTCCTCGCCCCCCACCATGACGGTGAGCTGCCCGTTCTCCGCCCCCGCCTGGCCGCCCGAGACCGGCGCGTCGAGGAAGGAGAAGCCGCGCGCCTTCGCCTCGGCCGCGAGCTCCCGGGCGATCTCGGCCGAGGCGGTGGTGTTGTCGATGAAGACGGCGCCCTCGGCCATGCCGTGGAAGGCGCCGTCGGGGCCGAGGGTGACCGCGCGCAGGTCGTCGTCGTTGCCGACGCAACAGAACACGAAGTCCGCGTCCCGGGCGGCCGCCTTCGGCGTCGGCGCGGCGCGGCCGCCGAACTCGCCCACCCATTTTTCCGCGCGGGCCATGGTGCGGTTGTAGACGGCGACGTCGTGGCCGCCGCGGGTCTTCAGGTGGCCGGCCATCGGGTAGCCCATCACCCCGAGGCCGATGAAAGCAACGCTCGCCATGTCCGTCTCCTCGCCTGTCGGTGTCCCTCGGGCGCTTGATAGCGGACGGGGCGGCGCCTGTCAGGTGAAGGGGGAGAGGGCCGCTTCCAGGTCGGCGAGAAGGTCCTCCTCCGCCTCGATGCCGGCGGACAGGCGCAGGAGCGTTCCCGGCATCGCCGTCGAGGGGTGCTCCACGGAGGCGCGGTGCTCGACGAGGCTCTCCACGCCGCCGAGGGAGGTGGCACGCTTCACGAGCCGCACGCGGGCGGCGACGGCGAGCGCCGTCTCCCGGTCCTTCAGGTCGAACGACAACAGGCCACCGAAGCCGCCCTCCATCTGCCGCCGCGCGACGGCGTGGCCCGGATGGTCCGGCAGGCCCGGGTAGCGCACGGCGGCGACGGCCGGATGGGCGGCGAGGTAGCGGGCGATGGCGAGGGCGTTGCGGCACTGGGCGTCGACCCTGAGCGCCAGCGTGCGCATCCCCCGCGTCAGCAGGAAGGCGGAGAAGGGGGAGAGGACGGCCCCCGCCCCGCCGCGCTCGGCGAGGATGCCCTGCCACAGCGGATCGTCCGGATCGGCCGTGGCGAGGGCGCCCGCGAGGACGTCCGAGTGGCCGTTGAGCGCCTTGGTGGCGGAGTGGATCACGATGTCCGCCCCGTGCTCCAGCGGGCGGGTGAGGATCGGCGTGGCGGCGGTGGAATCAACCGCAAGGCGCGCCCCGCCCGTCCGCGCGACCGCGGACAGGGCGGCGATGTCGGCGACGGCGAGCCACGGGTTCGACGGCGTCTCGCACAGAACGATCGGCGGGGCGGGCCGGTCGTCGACGGCGCGGAGGGCGGCCTCGAGGCTCGCCGGGTCGGTCGCGTCGTAGCTCGAGAGGCGGATCGCCCCGGTGTCCGCGAGGCGGCGGGCGAAGACGCTGGTGCCGTAGTAGGTGCCCGCCTGGAGGAGGAGGGTGCCGCCGGGCGGCGTCTGGCGCACGAGGGCGGCGATGGCGGCCATCCCGGAGGCGAACAGGCGCACGTCGGCGGCCCCCTCGAGGGCGGCGATCACGCGCTCGGCCTCCCGGACGGTCGGGTCGTCGTCCCGCCCGTAGACGAGGGTCGCTCCGTCGCGCCCGTAGTCGGGAGCGCGCTCGAAGGTGGTGGCGGGGTGGATCGCGCCGACGACGCCGCCCGTGGCGTCGTCCCCCTGTCCCGCGGCGGTGGCGGCGATGGTGGCGCGCCTGGCGCCCGCGTCCCTCCGATTCATTCCAGTCCTTTCCGTTGTCGGCCGGCGGCCTTGCGGCCACCGCGCTCATGCCGGGCCGCGCGGGACCCGTCCCCGCCCGTTGGCCTTCGTCCCGGCCCGTCGGTCCGGGCCGGGCCGGTCCGAGAGCCCCGGGCGACCCGCCATCGGTGCGGCGCCTTTCGTGGCGCCCCGGCGGGTGTTACCCTGCCCTTCGGGAGAGAAAAGAGAGAGACGCCCCGTGAACATTCCGACCCGCCCCCCCTTCGACGAGACCGTGCCGGACATGTCGAGCCTCCTCAAGGGCCGGCGGATGCGGCGCAACCGGCGCACCGACTGGTCCCGCCGCCTGGTGCGCGAGACGACGCTCACGGTGGACGACCTCATCTGGCCGATCTTCGTGGTGGACGGGGAGAAGGTGCGCGAGCCCGTGCCGTCCATGCCCGGGGTGGAGCGCCTGTCGGTGGACGAGGCGGTCCGCGCGGCCGAGCACGGGGCCGGGCTCGGCATCCCGGTGATCGCGCTCTTCCCCTACACGCGGCCGCACCTGCGGGACGCGGGCGGCTCGGAGGCGACGAACCCGGAAAACCTCGTGTGCCGCGCGCTGCGTGCCATCAAGGCGGCGGTGCCCGAGGTGGGCCTCCTCGCCGATGTCGCCCTCGATCCCTACACCGACCACGGCCACGACGGCCTCCTCGAGGACGGGGAGATCGTGAACGACGCCACCGTGGCGCGGCTGTGCCGCCAGGCCGTCGTCCAGGCCGAGGCGGGGGCGGACGTGATCGCCCCGTCCGACATGATGGACGGGCGGATCGGCGCCATCCGCCGCGCCCTCGACGGGGCGGGCTTCGCCCACGTCCAGATCATGGCCTACGCGGCGAAGTACGCCTCCGCCTTCTACGGGCCGTTCCGCGACGCGGTCGGCTCGTCCGGCGCGCTCCGGGGCGACAAGCGCACCTACCAGATGGACCCGGCCAACACCGACGAGGCGCTGCGGGAGGTGGAACTCGACCTCGAGGAGGCCGCCGACCTCGTGATGGTGAAGCCGGGGATCGCCTATCTCGACATCGTCCACCGGGTGAAGGCGCGCTTCGGCGTGCCCACCTTCGCCTACCAGGTCTCGGGCGAGTACGCGATGGTGGAGGCCGCCGCCGCCAACGGCTGGATCGACGGCGAGAAGGTGATGATGGAAAGCCTCATGGCCTTCCGCCGCGCGGGGGCGGACGGCATCCTCACCTACTTCGCCCCGCGGGCGGCCGAGCGCCTCAAGGCCGGCTGACCGCCCGGCCCGGCCCGGGCGCCCCCCTTCCGGCGCGTGGGCCCGTGCGGATCGACGCCCGCAGGACGGCGTGCCGGGCGAGGAGTTCTTGTTCAGCGCCGAAGAACCGGGAAGCGGCCGCAAGCTCCACGCCACCGACGGCACCGAGGCCGGTCAGCACGCCGCGTTCGCGGACACGGCGGCGAGCATCCCCGCCGCGTCTCACTTGGCGTGCACGAGCGCGATGGCGTCGACAAGGCGGGCGATGAGGTCGGCAACCTCGATGTCCGCCTCCGACCGCCAGCGGGCATGAAGCGCCTCCACGCGGCGCCGCGCGTCATCCCGCGCGCCATCCGTCGGCCCGGCCGATGCCGCCGGCAAGGAGGAGGCGTCGGCCGCCCGGCAGCCTGCGGCGCGTCCCGCCGGCCTGCTCGACACCGATGGGAGATCGGAACGGGTGGGGAAGGAGGAGACGATCGAGACGGCAGTCGTTTCTTGTCATTGCTTTATGACTTTGGATTTATGGAAACGCCTGCGCCTGCCTTGCGCGCGTTCGTTCGACGGCTGCCCTCCCGAAATCGCGGCGACCGCCGCCCGGAACGCCCCGGCCAGGCCCCATCGTCGAGCGCTGGCGGCGCCCCTTCGTCGTCGGCCGCCGCGGCGGCGGCCGGGCGAGGCGCTGCCTTGCACGGGGCTTGCCGGCGGCAGTTGCACGGCGGGCGAGACGTGGCGTAGGCTTTTCTTCGGGCGGAGCGTGGTCGTTCGCGTTTCCCGGGGAGGACGGGACATGACGGCGACGGGCGCGCGGACGAACAGGCTCGCCATCGAGGGGGGCGAGCCGGTGCGCACCGCGCCGCTCCCCTGGGAACTGCCGGGCGCCCATTTCATCGGCGCGGAGGAGCGGGCGCTGATCGACGCCGTGGTGGATGCGCGGAGCCCCTTCCGCTTCTACGGTCCGGACCTCCAGGGCATGGTCGACACGCTCGAGCGGGAGTGGTGCGAGCGGTTCGGCCACCGCCACGCCCTCGGCGTGTCGTCCGGGACGGCGGCCCTGTCGATCGCCGCCTCCGCCCTCGCGCTCGGCCCGGGCGACGAGGTGCTGATCCCGGGATACCTGTGGGTGTCCTGCGCAAGCGCGGTGGTCACGGCCGGCGCCATCCCCCGCCTCGTCGACATCGACGACACCTTCACCATGGACCCGGACGACCTCGCCGCGAAGATCGGCCCCCACAGCCGGGCGGTCCTCGTCGTCAACATGAGCGGGGCGGCCGGCCGGCTCGACGAGGTGGCGGCGGTGGCGAAGGCGAACGGCCTCGCCATCATCGAGGACTGCGCCCAGGCCTCGGGCGGCTCGTTCAAGGGCCGCGCCGTGGGGCGCACCGGCGACATCGCCATCTTCTCCTTCCAGCTCAACAAGAACATGACCGCGGGCGAGGGCGGCATGATCGTGACGGACGACGATGGCCTGTTCCGCCGCATCGTCGCCCTCCACGACCTCGGCTATCCGAGGACGCCCGCCGGCCGGCTCGACGTGACGGACCCCGCCTGCCAGCTGTGGGGCAAGGGCGCGCGCATGTCCGAGCTCGCCGGCGCCATGGCGCTCGCCCAGATGCGCAAGCTCCCCGCGATCACCGGCGCCATGCGCGCGGCCAAGTGGGCGATCCGCGAGCGCATCGAGACGCTGCCGGGCATCGCCTGCCGCACCATCGTGGACCCCGAGGGCGACAGCGGCCCGTTCCTGATCGCCACCTTCAAGAGCGCGCAGGCCGCCGACTTCGCGGTGGAGGCCCTGCGTGCGGAAGGCCTCGCCGGCCCCGCGGGCAGCCTCGCGTGCCTCAAGATGCGCGAGTTCGGCCTGCACTGGTACTTCAACATCCCGAGCCTCGTCGAACGGCGCTCCAACAGCCGCGACGGCTTCCCCTGGACCCACCCGGCCAACGCCTTTGCCGAGGGGTATTCCTACGCCCGCGGCGCCCTTCCCGCCTGCGACGACCTCCACGACCGCTCCATGATCCTCTCGATCGCCTCCAGCCTCACGCCCGGCGACGTCGACGACATCGTCGCGGCCTTCGAGAAGGTGGCCCCCGCCGTCGCCGACCGCTTCTGACACCGCCCGTGCGGGCGGCCCGCCTGCCGACCAACGACAAGAACGAGAGGGTGAGGGCGATGCCGAACCTGCCGACCGTGTTCACGACCCGCCTGCGCGCCGTCGCCCGCTCGCCGGTCCCGATCGACGTGGCCGTGGTGGGCTCGGGCCCCGCGGGCGTGACGACGGCCATCGAGGTGGCCCGGGCGGGCTATGCGGTGGCGATCTTCGAGGCGGGCCAGTTCGTGCTGTCCGCCCACGTCGGGTCCATGCCCTACCGCTCGCGGGACGACATCACCCCGAAGATCCACGAGCTCGTGCGCTACAAGACGGCCTGGGTCGACAAGGCGGACCTCGAGCCGGACCGGGCCCCGCCCCTCGTCAACGACGGCTGGGCGGCGGTCGGCGGCCGCTCCCTGTTCTGGGGCGGCTGCACGCCCCGCTTCTGCGAGTGGGACTTCGACGACTGGCCCATCGGCATGGCCGAGATGGGTCCCTGCTACGACCGGGCCGAGGAGATCATGAACGTGTCGGGCCGGTGCGAGGAGCGCCCGCCCTTCTTCCGCGGCGAGGTGCAGTCCGCGATGCTGGAGCGCCTGGAGGCGGCGGGCATCGGGGCGAGCCACGCTGCCCTCGGCTTCGACACGAGCCCGTCCATCAACGGCTACGTGCCCCGCGGCTTCGACTGCGCGACGGACCGGCTCCTGCGCTCGGGGCTGCTCGTCACCGAGGTCGCGCGCGGCAAGATCGTGCTCGTGCCCGAGGCGCCGGTGGACCGGGTGACGACGGTGGACGGGCGGGCGGACGGCGTCGTCGTCTCGACCCAGGACGGGCAGGAGCGCTACCGCATCCGCGCCAAGCACGTGGTCCTGGCGGGCGGGGCGATCCAGTCCACCCGCCTCGCCCTCGCCTCGGGCCTGCGCGATCTGCACCCGTCGGTCGGCAGGTACGTCGCCGACCACCTGTTCGTGCAGGGCCTCTTCCGCCTGAAGGAGCCGATCGGCTCGCCCATCTACGTCTTCGTGGACCCGACGCCCGAGCGGCCCTTCCACGTCCAGATCCAGGGTCCGTTCCCGGAGACCTGGTACAACGCCTACCACGCCACCGTCTGGCTCGACTGCGACCCGCAGGGCCTCTACCTCCTCGTCTACTGCTTCGGCGTGGGCGAGCCGAGCGAGACCCACGAGGTGGTGCCGAGCCACTACACGTCGGACGCGCCGGGCGAGCTCGGCCACTACTACGTGATCGCCGACCGCACCGAGACCGACCGGGCGAGGCTGCAGGCCATGGAGGCGTTCCTGCCCGCGCTCGCCGAGGCGATGGGCGCCGAGTGCGTGCGCTCCCAGGTGAACCCGGCGGGCGCCGCCCTCCACGAGATCGGCGGCCTGCGGATGGGCGCGACGGCAAGGGACGGCGTCGTCGACGTCCACGGCCACTTCTTCGCCCTGCCCAACCTGTCTGTGGCCGACGCCGCGGCCTGGCCGTCCCAGGGCTCGGCCAACTCCTACCTCACCATCGTCGCCTGGGCGCTGCGCCAGGCGGACGAGGTGATCGCGCGGCTCGAAGACCGGTGAGGCTCGGCCCCGTCCTCCTTCGCCTCGTCGCGCTGGCGGCCCTTTACGGCTTCCTGTTCGGCTTCGACGAGGGGATCATCGCGGGCGCGCTGCCCTTCATCGCGAAGGTCTTCCACGTGGACCCGGCGGCGGAAGGGTTCATGACGGCCGCCGTGCCGCTGGGCGCGGTGGCGGGCGTCGTGCTCGCCGCCCTTTATTCGGACCGGCTCGGGCGGCGGCGCGTCCTCGTCCTGTGCGCGGCCCTGTTCATCGTGGGGTCGATCCTGTCGGGGCTCGCCGTCGGCATGACCATGCTGACGCTCTCCCGCCTCCTCCTCGGCATCGCCATCGGCGCCTCGTCCATGGCCGCGCCCATGTTCCTCGCCGAGCTCGCCCCGCCGGCCGTGCGCGGGGCGGTGGTGAGCGCCTTCCAGCTCATGATCACGGTCGGCATCCTGGTGTCGTACCTGGTGGGCCTCGGCCTCGCCCCCCTCGGGGACTGGCGGACGATGCTCGCCCTCGGGGCGGTGCCGGCGCTCGTCGCCCTCGTCGGCATCCTGAGGAGCCCGGAAAGCCCGCGCTGGCTCGTCCTCAAGGGCCGGGAGGACGAGGCGCGGGCCACCATCGCCACGCTGCAGCCCGGCGAGCGGGCCGAGGCCATCGAGCGGACGGTGGAGGGGATCCGCTACAACCTCGCCCACACGCCGGGGGCGGCCCGCTGGTCCGCGTTCCTGGCGCCGAGGGTCATGCCCGTCGTCGTGTTCGCGATCGTGCTGTTCTTCCTGCAGCAGCTGTCGGGCATCAACGCCGTCATCTACTACGCTCCCCGGATCATGTCGGAGGCGGGCCTTTCGGGCATCACCGCCCAGCTCCTCGCCACCGTCGGCCTCGGCGCCCTCAACGTCGGCATGACCGTGGTGGCGATGCTGGTGGTGGACCGGATGGGGCGGCGCCCGCTCCTGCTCGCGGGCTTCCTCGGGGCGGCGGCCTCCCTCGCCCTCATCGCCTACGCCTTCGCGACGCCAGAGGACGATGCCAGTCTCGCGCTCGCCGGGCTGCTGTTCTACATCGCCTTCTTCGCCGTCTCGCTCGGGCCGCTCCCGTGGCTCTACATGTCCGAGCTGTTTCCGCTCCGGCTCAAGACGCGGGGGATGGCGCTCGCGGCGGCGGCCAACTGGTCGATGAACTTCATCGTCGTGTTCCTCTTTCCCGTCGTCCTGGCCGCGGCCGGGGCGACGGCCACCTTCGCCATCTTCGCTGGATTCTGCGTGTTCGGCCTCGGCTTCTCCTTCTTCCTCGCGCCGGAGACGAAGGGCGCCTCCCTCGAGGACATCGAACGGGCGATGGAGGCCGAGGGTGGCTGAACCGGCGGCGGCGCGCGCGGGCGCGGCGGGCGCCCTGTCGGCGTCCGTCCTCCTCGTCGCCTCGGTCACGGTCTCTTTCGGGCTCCTGTTCGGCTTTTCCACCGCCGTGATCGCGGGCGTCCTCGACGAGGTGGCGGGTGCCTACGGCCTCGACACGGGCGGCACGGAGGCGGTGGTCGCCTCCCTCGTCATCTCCTGCTTCTTCGGGGCGATCCTGGCGAGCCCGATCTCCGCCCGCCTCGGCCGCAAGACGGCGCTCGCCATCGCGGGCGTCCTCGCCCTCGGGGGCTACGCGGCGATCCTCGCGGGGCCGTCCCTTCCCGTCCTCGTGGCGGCCCGCGTGGCGATCGGCCTCGCCGTGGGCCTGTCCTCCATGGTCGGGCCCATGTACGCCGGGGAGGCGACGCCGCCGCGCCTCAGGGGCGCGGTCGTGTCGCTCTACCAGCTCGCGGTCACCCTCGGGATCCTCGCGGCCTACGCGACGTCCCTGTTCCTGATCGACGCCCTCGCCTGGTACCGGCTGATCGGGCTCGGCGTGGCCATCGGCGCCCTCGGCATCCTGGTGGCCGTGCTGGTGCCGGAGAGCCCCCGCTGGCTCGCCCGGCGCGGGCGGATCGCGCAGGCGGAGGCCGCCGCCCGCTTCCTCGGCGTCACCGACTTCGCAGGCCACGCCGCCGAGCACGCGGACGGACGGCCCCGCCTGTCCGCCGTGATGGTGGGGGCGGTGCCGATGGTGCTCGCCCTCGCCGGCGGCCTGTTCGTCCTGCAGAACCTCAGCGGGATCGACGGCATCCTCTACTACGCGCCGAGGATCTTCGAGGGCCTCGGCTTCGATCCCGGCACGGCGGCGCTCACCGCCACCTTCCTCCTCGGGGCGGTCAACGTGGCGGCGACCGTGGGGGCGATCCTGGTGGTGGACCGGCTGGGCCGGCGGCCGCTCCTGGTGGTCGGCTCGGTCCTGATGGTGGCGGGGCTGTCGGCCGTGGTCTTCGCCAACGCGACGGGGAACGAGACGGCGGGGCTCCTCGGCCTTTGCCTCTACATCGCCGCCTTCGCCGTCTCGCTCGGGCCGCTTCCCTACGTCATGATGTCGGAGCTTTTTCCGGCGGCCATTCGCGAGCCCGGGATCGCGGCGGCCTCGGCGACGAGCTGGCTGTTCAACGCCGCGGTGGCCTTCTTCTTCCTGTCGGCGGTGGAGACGTTCGGCTCCGTCGCCGTCTTCGGCTTCTTCACCGGGGTGTGCGTCGTCTCGCTTATCGTCGGGCTGTTCGCCCTGCCGGAGACGCGGGGCGTCTCCCTCGACGCCATCGAGGAACGGGTGCTCGCGGGCGCGCCCCTCCGCCGCCTCGGCCGCTGACGGTCGGGCAAGGGCGCCCCCGGGCGAGCGCCGACAGGCTCGCGCCCCTCACCTGCCGGAGACCGTTGCGTCGCGTCGGCGGTCGCCCGCGTCCGCGAAAGCCCGGGCTCCGGCGCGCGCAGCCGACAGCGCGCAATCGCGAGACTGCATCGAAGCGCAAGAGACGACGGGTGGAAATTGGCACGCCCAAGGGGACTCGAACCCCTGTTTCCGCCGTGAGAGGGCGGCGTCCTGGACCGCTAGACGATGGGCGCGCAGGCCTTGCGGCCGACGGGCGTTGATTTAGCGGCCGTGATCCGGCTTTGCAAGTCCCCCGCACAAGGGCTCAGCCGCCCGGCGCCGGCGGCACGATGTCGAGGCGCTGGACGATGCGCCCGCTCGCCCGGTCGACGATGATGACCGCCCGCCCATCCCCGACCGCGACGAGAAGAACCACCTCCCGCGCGGTGGCGCTCGCCGACAGCACCTCCGCGCCCGGCGCGAGCGGAAACGACAGCCGCTCCGGCAGCACCGCGGGTTCCAGCGCCACCGGGCGGTCGGCGGTGGCCTCGGCCGGCCTGTCCTCCGCGGGCGAAAGGCGGTAGACGATGGCCACCGCGACGGCCGCGAAGCCCAGGATCGTGGTGAGGGCGGAGATCAGCATCAGGCGGCGCAGGCGCGCCCGCACCCGCTCCACGGCCGGGTCGAGCGGGGCCTCCTCGCCCGGGCCGTCGTGCCCGTCCTCGCCCGCACCGGAATCCACCATCGTGACGCCCCTGCCCCCCCTCGACGACGACGACGCGCCGGAACCCGCGGCCGAACCGCTCACGTTCCGGGCCGGAGAGGCCGATGGCGGCGCCCGCCTCGACGCCTTCCTCGCCCGCAGCGCGGCGGACCTGTCCCGGGCGCGCGTCAAGGCCCTGATAGAGGGGGGACTGGCGGCGATCAACGGCCGGCCGGCCACAGACCCGTCCCGGCGCCTTCGACCGGGTGACGAAGTCGGCCTTTCGGTGCCGCCGCCGGTCGCCGCCGAGCCGGCGCCCGAACCGATCCCCCTTGCCGTCGTCTACGAGGACGCGGACCTCGTCGTGGTGGACAAGCCCGCCGGCCTCGTCGTTCACCCGGGCGCGGGCCATTCCGGCGGCACCCTCGTCAACGCCCTCCTTCACCACTGCGGCGGCACCCTGTCGGGGATCGGGGGCGTGGAGCGGCCGGGCATCGTCCACCGCCTCGACAAGGACACCTCCGGGCTTCTCGTGGCGGCCAAGAGCGAGCGCGCCCACCGCGGGCTTGCCGCCCAGTTCGCCGACCACGGCCGCACCGGCCCCCTGGAGCGGGTCTATGACGCCCTCGCCTGGGGCGTGCCTTCGCCCCGCACGGGGCGGATCGACGCGCCCATCGGCCGCCACCCGCGGGACCGGCAACGCTTCGCGGTGCTGCGCGCGGGCGGGCGGTCCGCCGTCACCCACTACCGGGTGGAGGCGTCGCTGCCGCCCGCCGAGGCGCTGGTGGCGCGCCTGTCGCTGCGCCTCGAGACGGGCCGCACCCACCAGATCCGGGTCCATCTCGCCCACCTCGGCCACCCGCTGCTCGGCGACCCGCTCTACGGGGCGGGCCACCGCACCAAGGCCGCCCGCCTGTCCGAGCCCGCGCGCGTGCGCCTTGCCGCCCTCGGCCGCCAGGCGCTCCACGCCCGCGTCCTCGCCTTCGCCCACCCGGTGACGGGCGAGCCCCTCGCCTTCGAGAGCCCGCCGCCCGCGGACATGGCGGACCTCGTCGCCGCGCTCGGCGCCCACCCTTGAACCGCGACGGGGGAGTGACGATGTGTTAGGGTCCGTCCGGGTGGCTCGAGGGGAGCGCCCGCGACAGCCTTGCCGCGACGGGAGGCTGGCGGTTCCCGCGCTCGCGCGGGGGACGGTTTCCGACAGGGAGGAGGGCGCAGATCATGGCCCAACCATCGCTTCCGGCCATCGCCTCGGGCGAGGCCGGCCTGAGCCGGTATCTCGAGGAGATCCGGCGCTATCCGATGCTCGAGCCGCAGGAAGAGTACATGCTCGCCAAGCGGTACCTCGAGCATGACGATCCGGAGGCGGCCCACAGGCTCGTCACGTCGCACCTGAGGCTGGTCGCCAAGATCGCCATGGGCTACCGCGGCTACGGGCTGCCCATCAGCGAGATCATCTCGGAGGGCAACGTCGGCCTGATGCAGGCCGTCAAGCGCT
>CAZJNX010000143.1:0-12362 GCA_964547415.1 uncultured Hyphomicrobiales bacterium | reverse complement strand
ACCGCGTTGACCTTCACGGACACGTTGTCCTTCGATATGACGTCCTGGCTCGGCACGTCGAGGACGATGGTGCGCAGGTCCACCCGGACCATCTGCTGCACCAGCGGGATGACGATGATGAGCCCCGGCCCCTTCACCGAGGAAAAGCGGCCGAGGGTGAAGATGACGCCGCGCTCGTACTCACGCAGGATCTTGAAGATCGCGGCGACGAGGCCGGCGAGAAGGAGGGCGAGGACGGCGTAGGCGACGAAGTCGAACGGCATCGGAAGGCTCCTCAGGGCTTGTCGGGGGCGTCGGCCGGCTTCACGCGCAGGGTGAGCTCGTCCCGCCCGGTGATCTCGACCCGGTCGCCGGGCGAAAGGGCGGCCGGGGAGGTGGCGTGCCAGCGCTCGCCGTGGAGGTGGACCTCGCCCTCGCCGCCGCTCCAGCGCAGCACCTTGCCGACGGCGCCCACGATGGCCTCGCCCCCGATCGCGGTCCGGCGCCGGTACGCCCGCAGCACCGCCGCGAGCGCGACGGCGAGGAGGGCGAGGCTGACGAGGGTCGCCACCCCGACGGTGACCATGGACAGGCGGAAGCCCGGCGCCTCCTCCACCATGAACAGGGAGCCGAGGGCGAAGGCGATCGCCCCGCCGACGCCGAGGACCCCGAAGGAGGGCACGAGCGCCTCCGCCACCATGAGCGCGATGCCGAGGAGGACGAGACCCGCGCCGGCGAAGTCGATCCCCACGAGGTTCAGCGAATAAAGGCCGAGGAGGAGGGAGATCGCGCCGATGGTGCCGGGAAAGAGGCTGCCCGGGCTCGCGAGCTCGAAGATGATGCCGTAGATCCCGATCAGCATCAGGATGTAGGCGATGTTCGGGTTGCCGATGACGGCAAGGAGGCGCGAGCGCCAGCCGGGCTCCACCGTCTCGACGGTCGCGCCCGCGGTGGCGAGGGTGACGGTGCGACCGTCCGCGCGGGCCGTCCGGCCGTCGAGGGCGGCGAGGAGGGCGTCGAGGTCCTCCGCCACGATCTCCACGACGCCGCGCTCGAGGGCCTCCCGGGCCGACAGGCTCGCCGCCTCCCGGACGGCCGCCTCGGCGAAGGCGGCGTCGCGGCCGTGGAGCTCGGCGAGGCTCTTCAGGAAGGCGACGGCGTCGTTCACCGCCTTGGCGCCCGCGGCGTCGGCGGGCGCGTCCTCCCCGTCCCGGTCCGTGTCCTCGGGCTCGCCGCCGGGGCCGGGGAGGGGGCCGCCGCCGCCCATCCGGATCGGCGTCGCCGCGCCGAGGTTGGTGCCGGGCGCCATGGCCGCGACCCCGCTCGCATAGAGGATGTAGGTGCCCGCGCTCGCCGCCCGCGCCCCGCTCGGCGCCACGTAGGTGACGACGGGAACGGGCGAGGCGAGGATCGCCCGCACGATGTCGCGGGTGGAGGAGGACAGGCCCCCGGGCGTGTCGATCCGCACGACGACGACCGACGCGCGCCGCCCGGCCGCCGTCTCGAGCCCGGCCTCCAGGTATTCGGTCGTCGCCGGCCCGATGGGACCGTCGACGGACAGGAGGATCGCCGGCCCGTCCGCCGTCCGGGCGTCCGCCGGCGGAGGCCGGCCGGCAAGGACGGCCAGAAGGACGAGGGCGATGAGGGCGAGGCTCGCCGCGCCCCGGGCGAGGGCGGGCGGCCACGCCGGGCGCTTCGCGGCTGTGGGATGGTCCGGCAGGGGAAGAGCTCCCGTCTCGGCGTCGCGCGCCATCCGATCGTCACGGAATATGCGCTCACCGCGCTGATGTTCCTCACCCCCGGCCGCGACCGATCGCGCCCGGGCCGCGGCGCGCGGCTCAGCCGGTGGGGGCGGGGTGCGCCCCGTCGCCGCGGATGCGCCGGTCGCCCCACCAGCGGCCGAGGCCGTGGCCCAGCATCAGCATGGACGGGGTGAGGATCAGCGTCAGCACGGTGGCGAGGGCGAGGCCGCCGGCGATGGCGCTCGACAGCTCGGTCCACCACTGGGTGGACGGGGCGCCGAAGGCGATGTCCCGGCCGACGATGTCGACGGTGGCGCCGAGCACCATGGGCATCAGCCCGAGGATGGTCGTCACGGAGGTGAGGAGGACGGGTCGCAGGCGCTGCCGCCCGGTCTCCACCACCGCCTCGAGCGCCTCGAGGCCGCGGCGGCGCAGGTCCGCGTAGGTGTCGATGAGGACGATGTTGTCGTTCACCACGACGCCCGCGAGGGCGATGATGCCGATGCCGCCCATCACGATGCCGAAGGGCCGTCCCGTCACCAGGAGCCCGAGAAGGACGCCGGCGATCGAGAAGACGATCGCCGACATGACGACGAGGGCGTGCCAGATCGAGTTGAACTGGGTGACGAGCACGATGAACATGAGCGAGACGGCCGCGGCGAAGGCGGCGAGGAGGAAGGCCTGTGCCTCGCGCTGCTCCTCCGCCTCGCCCACGAAGGACACGCTCACCCCGGCGGGCAGGCTCGCCCCTTCGAGGGCGGCGGAGAGCGCGGCCACCCGCTCGCTCGAAAGGAGCCCCGCCTCCACGTCGGCCGCGATCTCGAGGACCCGCTCGCCGTCGATCCGGGTGATGGTGCCGGTCTTGCCCGTCGCCTCGAAGGTGACGAAGTTGCGGATCGGCACGAGGCCCGCCGCGGTCGGCACGCGCAGGTTCTCGAGCCGCTCGAGGGTGCGCTCGGACGGGGGGAAGCGCACGCGGATGTCCACCGCCTCGTCGGCGTAGTCGGGCCGGTACTCGCCCACCTCGACCCCGGTCGTGAGGAGCTGGACCGCCTGGCCGAGGAGGACGACGTCCGCGCGGTAGCGCGCCGCCGCCGAGCGGTCGACGACGAGGCGCCACTCGACGCCGGGGATCGCGCGGGTGTCGGTCACGTCCGTGAAGCCGCCGAGCTCGTCCATGACCTCCCGGACGGCTGCGACCCCGTCCTCGAGGCGGCCGGGCGGCCCGTGGACCTCGAGGTTGACGGGCTTTTCCGCGGTCGGCCCCTGGCGCTGCTCCTCCACCTTCACGTCGATGCCGGCAAGGTCCGCCAGCCGCGCGCGCACCTCCTCGATGATGCGGGCGGCGGGCGCGCGCCGGTCCCACTCCACGAGGTCGAGCTGGACGACGCCGATCACGTCCTCGCCGAGCTGGCGCAGCCCGCCCTCGCCGATGGTGCGGGCGTAGATCGCCTCCACCGCCGGCATGTCCATGAGGCGGTCCTCGACACGGCGCACGAGCGCGTCCCGCTCGCCGATCGACAGGTTGTCCCGTGCCGTCACCTGGACCTGCACGAACTCCGGCTCGATGTCGGGGAAGAACTCCACCCCGCGGCCGAAGGCGCCGTAGGCCTGGAAGGCGCCGACGAGCACCCAAAGCGCCACGGCGAGGGTGAGGGCGGGGCGGCGGGCGGTCGCCCTCAGGACCGCCATGTAGCCGCGGGTGAAGGCGTCGGGCGGCTCGGACACCGTGCCGTCCGCCGGCGGGGCGCTGGTGGCCGGCACCGTCCGCCGATCCCCGCCGCCGCCGCCGCCGAGGACGCTGCCGAGGACCGGGATGAAGACGAGGGCCATGGCGAGGGAGACGCCGAGGGTCACGATCACCGTGATCGGCATGTACTTCATGAACTCGCCGACCACCCCGGTCCAGAACAGGAGGGGCACGAACACGGCGAGGGTGGTCGCCGTGCCGGAGATCACCGGCCAGGCCATGCGCTTCGCCGCCGCCGCGTAGGCCTCCCGCGGACCCATGCCGGTCGAAAGGTTCCGCTCGGCGAGTTCCACCGTGACGATAGCCCCGTCGACCAGCATGCCCACGACGAGGATGAGGCTGAACAGCGCCACGATGTTGAGCGTGTAGCCCATCGCCCACAGGATCGCGATGCCGGTGAGGAAGGAGCCGGGGATCGCCAGGCCCACGAGGATGCCGTTCCTGAGGCCGAGGGAGGCGACGATCACCACCAACACCAGGATGACGGCGGCGAGCACGTTGTTCTCGAGTTCGCCGAGGAGCGTCTTCACCTGGTCCGACTGGTCCTGCATGTAGCGCACCCGCACGCTCTCGGGCCAGTCGCTGCGCATGTCCGCGATGGTCCCGCGCACGGCGGCGACCGTCTCGATGATGTTGGCGCCGGTCCTCTTCTTCACCTCGAGGGACAGGGCGGGCTCGCCGTCGATGCGGGCGAAGCCCTCCGGCTCCTTGAAGGCGCGGCGGACGACCGCGACGTCGGCGAAGGTGACGACGGTGTCGCCCGTCACCTTGACGGGCATCTCGAGGACGTCGGGCACGTCCTCGATGAGGCCGGGCACCTTGAGGACGATGCGGCCGGCCACGGTCTCGAGGGCGCCCGCGGCGATCAGGCGGTTGTTGCGGGCGACCTGGGCCGTCAGCGCCTCGAAGGAGATGCCGTAGGTCTCGAGGGTGACCGGGTCGACGAGGACTTCCAGGAGCTCTTCCCGGTCGCCGCCGACGTCCACCTCGAGGACGCCCGGCAGCGCCTCGAGGGCATCCTTCACGTCGTTCGCGAGGGCGACCAGCGTGCGCTCGGGCACGGGGCCGGACAGGATCGCCGTCAGGATCGGGAAGAGGGCGACGTTCACCTCCTGGACGACCGGCTCGGTGGCATCCTCGGGAAGCTCCGGCCGGGCCCGGTCGACGGCGACGCGCACGTCGTCGAGGGCGACGTCGGGGTCGAAGCCCGCGTCGAACTCCAGCGTGATGGCGGCGAAGCCCTCGGTCGCCTCCGCGCGCAGCTCCTTCAGGCCCTCGAGGGCGGACAGCTCCGTCTCGAGGGGCTCGACCAGGAGCCGCTCGGCGTCCTCCGGCGAGATGCCTTCCAGCGCCGTGTGGACGTAGACGATGGGGATCGCAACGTCCGGCGCCGCCTCCTTGGGGATGCGCAGGTAGGCGAGCGTGCCGAGCACGATCAACAGGACGAACACGAGGACGACGGTTGTCGCCCGCGCGAAGGCCGCGTCGATGATCGCGCCCATGGCGCCTCAGTCTCCGCCGGCGCGGGACGCGCGGGACGCGCGGGCGAGGGGCCCGTGCCCGCCGCGCGCGGTCTTCCGGGGCATCCTGGCCGGCATCGCGGCGCGCGCGTGCCGTGCCCGGGTCTTCTCCGTCCGCCGGTCCGCCTCGGCCGGGGCGTCTGACCCGTCCGGGCCCGCGCCGCCGGCGGGGGAGGGGGGAGGCTCGCCGGGCGCCCCCGCCCCCTCGCCCGGCGCCTGCGGCATGGCGCCCGCCCCGCCTGCCCGCGGCGTCCCCTCGCCGGAGAGGAGGGCCGCCCGCTCAGCCTCCGTGAGGGGCCGGACCTCTACGCTTCCGGCCGCAGGCGGCCCGGGAAGGTCTTCGGTCACCGGCGCGTCCGGCAGGAGCGCCCCGCCCGGCTCGCTCGCGCCCGCGCCGTCCTCCCCGCGGCGGCGCACGCGCACGGGCTGGCCCGCCGTCACGAAGCCCTGGCCGACGGTGATGACGTCGAGCGTGTCCGGCAGCCCGCCGACCCAGATCCCCTGCGTCTGCGCCTTCACGAGGCGGATGCGGTGGAAGGCCACCCGCCCGTCCTCGTCCACGGCCTTGATGCCGAGGAGGCCCTCGGGCCCCAGGGACAGGATGGCCGGGGAGACGAAGTGCGCGGTCTCTTCGCCGAGGGGAAGGGCGACCTCGGCGCTGATGCCCGCCGGCACGTCCCGGTCGGGATTGGGCACGCGGATCTCCACCTCGAACGTCCGGGTGGCGGAATCGGCGGTCTCGGCGACGAACGTGACCAGCCCCTCGCGCACCTCGCCCGTCACGAAGGCGACGACCGCGTCCATGCCGGTCCTGACGCCCGAGATGCTCTGCTGGGGCACGCGCACGTCCACCACGAGCGGATCGGTGTCGACGACGCGGGCCACCTCCTCGCCGGGCTGGACGACCTCGCCCGGGTCGACCTCGATCCGGTCGACGGTGCCGGCCGCGGGCGCGCGCACCTGAAGGTCCTCGAGCCGCTCCTCGGCCTGGCGGACGGCGGCGCGGGCGGCGGCGAGGGTGGCGGCGGCCTCGTCGACCCGCCGCTCCGTGGCGAAGCCGCGCTCCCTGAGCCGCGCGGCGGCCTCGTAGTCCTGGGTGGCGCGCTCGAGTTCGGCCCGGGCCTGGGCGAGGCGGGCCTGGCGCTCGGCCGGGGCGATCCGCACGACGACGTCGCCCGCCGCCACCCGCTCGCCCCGGTCCACGAGGACGGCGTCCACCACGCCGCCGGCCTGGGCCCGCACGGGCGCGGACAGGTCCGGCTCCACGTTTCCCTCGATGACGAGGGTGCGCTCCACGGTGCCCGCGACGGAGCGGGACACCTCCACGAGGAACGGCTCGGGCGCGCGAGCGCGCTCGACGGCCGGCCCGCTCTCGCCGGTGCGTGTGACGATGCCGCTCGCCATCCAGCCCGCAAGGGCGAGGACGAGGGCGAGGGCGACCCAGCGCGAGCGGCCGCGCCGCCGCGGCCCGCCGCCCTCGCCGGCGGGGGCCTCGCCGTCCCGGTCCACGTCGCCGCCTTCGCCCGGTGCCATCGGCTCTCGCTCCCCTCCGCCCCGTCGCCGGACGTCTCCCACGGGTAGGCACGGCAAGGCCCGTCCGCAAGGCTGCGCGTTCCGCGGCGGTCGCCCTCGTCCGTCCTCCGGGCGGCCCGTCTCCCGGCCCCGGCGGGCGGCGACGGGTTCCGCCTTACTGCCGGCGGTCCCTCCCGCCCCCGCGGGGCCGCGGAACACCCCGCCCGCGGCGTCTGCCACCGGCCGCGCGAGCCGTCGCGAACGGCGCCAAGGCCTCTCCGACCCCTGCCCAGTCGGTTGCCGCACGGTTCGTTCCACCGGCGGCCCGGCCTCGCTTCGCCGGCGCGGCCCCGGCCGTTGTCTTCATTCGTGTGGCGGGACGGGGTAGCCTCGCCGACAGCGATGTCCCGAGGGAGCGGGTCCGGACGACGGATGGCGCCGGCCGGGGAGGAAATCATGACCGGGATCCCGAAGCCGCCGGCGGCCGCCGATCTCGCCGCCGGTCTGAGGGCCCTGTTCGCGGCGGACGGGTTCGGCGCGCCCGCCCTGAGGCGCGCGGTCCGCGCCCTCCATGGGGAGGCCGACGCCTTCGAGGCCCGCTACCTCGCCGCGCTCGCGGGGAGCGACGTGCCCCCGCCGGCCTGCGCGGCGGGCTGCGCCCACTGCTGCCACTCGGTGGTGGGTCTCCTGCCGCCGGAGGTGTTCGCCCTCGCCGAGGCGATCGACCGGCATCCGGAACGCGCGCGGGCCGAGGCGCTGGTCGCCGCGGTGATCGACCATGCCCGCCGCCACGGGCGGAAGACGGCCGCGGCGCGGATAGGCGAGCGGATCGCCTGCGCGCTCCTGTCGCCGGCGGGCCTCATGTGCCGCGTGCACCCGGTCCGCCCGCTCGTCTGCCGTGCCATGAACTCCACGGACGCCGCGGCCTGCCGCGTCGCGCTCGAGGACGGGCGGACCGACCTCGCGCTTCCGACGCACCTCGCGCTCCACCGCTTCGTCCAGGCGGCCTACGACGGGTTCGCCGAGGTCCTGAGAGAGCATGGCGTGACGACGGCCCCGGTGGAGCTCGCGGGCGGCCTCGCCCTCGCGTGGACCCTCGAGAACGCCGAGGCCCGTTGGCTCGCCGGGGAGGACGTCTTCGCGCAGGCCCGCGCGGTCCCCCTCGCCGGCGTCCCGGTTCCCCGCCTCTGACCGGCCGGCCGCCGCGAGGCCGGGGAGAGGGGGCGAGAGCGCCCTCCTCGCCCCGGAGACACCGGTCGCGGGTGCGCGGCACGGCGCGAAGGAGGGTCCGCCACCAGATCGTGCGGGGCGGGGGGAGGGCGCGGGGCGGGGGGAGCGGCCCGCCGATTCGCAACGGCCCGCCGGATCGGCTACAGGCCGGACGGCACGCCGGAGCTCGGGGGATACGGCATGGACCGGAACGGGAACGCGAGCGGCCGGAACGCCGGCCCGACGGACGGCGGCCGCGCGCCGGCCGCAGGCTCGGGGGGAGGGGCCGGCCAACCCGCCCTGCCCGGCACGGCGGGGGAGGTCTTCCGGGCGTTCCTGCCGCTCGGCTTCACCTCGTTCGGGGGGCCCGTCGCCCACCTCGGCTACTTCCGCACCGCCTTCGTGGAGCGGCGGCGATGGCTCGGGGACGCGGCCTACGCCGACCTCGTCGCGCTGTGCCAGTTCCTGCCCGGGCCCGCCTCGAGCCAGGTGGGCATGGCGATCGGGCTCACGCGGGCGGGCTGGCTCGGGATGCTCGCCGCCTGGACGGCCTTCACGCTGCCCTCGGCCGTTCTCCTCGTCCTGTTCGCCGCCGGCGTCACCGCGTTCGGCGCCACGGACGGGGCGGGCTGGATCGCGGGGCTGAAGGCGGCGGCCGTCGCCGTCGTCGCCCAGGCGCTCCTCGGGATGGGGCGGCAGCTCGCCCCCGACCGGGAGCGGGCGACGATCGCGGCCGCCGCCGCCATCGTCCTCCTCGTCCTGCCGTACGCCTTCGTGCAGGTCCTCGTGATCGCGGGCGGCGCGCTCGCCGGGCTCCTCGTCGTGTCGGCGCGGGCGGCCGAGGCGGGGGAGGGGGCGCCGCTCTCCGTCCCGGTCTCGCGGACCGTCGCGCTCGCCGCGCTCGCCGTCTTCTTCCTGCTCCTCGGCGGGCTGCCCCTCGCGGCCGCCGTCACCGGCAGCCACGCCCTCGACGTGTTCGAGAGCTTCTACCGGGCGGGCGCCCTCGTCTTCGGCGGGGGCCACGTGGTGCTGCCCCTCCTCGAGGCGGAGGTGGTGCCGACGGGCCTCGTGGACGAGAGCGCCTTCCTGGCGGGCTACGGGGCGGCCCAGGCGGTGCCCGGGCCGTTGTTCACCTTCGCGGCCTATCTCGGCGCGGTCCTTCAGGGCACGCCGACGGGGCTCGCCGGGGCGGCGCTCGCCCTCGTCGCGATCTTCCTGCCGTCCGCCTTCCTCGTCGTCGGCGGGCTGCCGTTCTGGGCGCGACTGCGCCACGCCGCGCGCGCCCGGCAGGCCCTCGCGGGGGTGAACGCGGCCGTCGTCGGCCTGCTCGCCGCGGCCTTCTACGATCCGGTCTTCACCGCGGGCATCGGCTCGCCGGTCGCCCTCGCGCTCGCCGTCGCGGCGTTCGTCGCGCTCGTCTTCTGGAAGGTGTCGCCGGCGCTCGTGGTGGTGGCCGCGGGCATCCTCGGCGGGTTCGTCCTGTGACGGCGCGGGCTTGCGCTCGCCGAACAGGCGTGGAACGGTGGGGATACGAAGACGGGTTCGCAAGGGCAGGCGGATGAGGGGTGCCGGATCGTCCACGGGAGGCTTCGTCGGCCAGGTGCGACCGCCCGGCTCCTTGCCGGCAAGGCGTGGCGCGCGGCCCGGCCCTTCCGGACGGCCCGCCCGGGGCGGGACGGCGGGCGGCTCCCGATGAGCTGGCAGGCGCCCGATCTTCCGCTCGTCGCCCCTCCCGCGCCGGCCGCGGTGCCGGTGGACGGCCGCCAGTCGCCGGCCGCCCTCGCCGTCCGGCGCGGGACGGGCCGGCTGATGCGCAGCCTCGGCTTCGCCGTCGTCCCGGAGCTCACGCTGCCGACGGGCCAGCGGGCCGACCTCGTCGCCCTCGGCCCGGGCGGCGAGGTGTGGATTGTCGAGATCAAGAGTTCGCCCGCGGACCTCAGGGCCGACCGCAAGTGGCCCGCCTACCGCCCGTTCTGCGACCGCCTGTTCTTCGCCACCCACCCGGACGTGCCGCTCCCCCTGTTCCCGGCGGAGGAAGGCCTGGTGGTCTCCGACGGCTACGGCGCCGAGATCGTGCGGACCGGCCCGGAGACGAAGCTCGTCGCGGCCCGCCGCAAGGCGATGACCCTGCGCTTCGCCCTCGCCGCCGCCCGCCGCCTCCACGACCTCGAGGACCCGAACATCGTGGCGACCGCCGCCGGCCCCTGAGAGCGCGTCGCGGGGACGGCCGCCCCGCCGCTCGCGTCCGGAAGGCAGCAACGCCCCCGGTGTTCGCGACGCCCCGGCGGAGGACCGGGCGGCGCTGCCTCCGCCGCCTGGCCACGCGCGCACCGCATCGTTGCTGCCGTCCGGCGGGGCGCTCTCTCCGGCATGCGGGGATGGCGGACCGTGCGTCGAGGGCGGGACATACCGGAGCGGCCTCATCCACCCGCCGAGGAAAGCCCTGCTCGGCGCGAAGGCCTTTGCGCACGGCCTCCGGGCGCAGATGCGTTGCGGCTGGCCCCGGGGGTCGGCACCGCGGGGCCGATGCGACTGGCGAGCCGGCGAGCGGGGGCCCCCCTCGCGGACGCTGGTCCGCCCGTCCGGTCCGGGCAACCTGCGGTGCGCCGGATGAACCGGGCCACCGCGGCCGCCGGTCACCGGCCCGTGCGTTCGGCCCGCTTGGCCGCGTCCCAGAGCGCGTCGAGGTCGGCGAGGGGGAGCGCCTCGAGCGCCGTCCCGTCCCGCTCCGCGGCCTCCTCCATGGCGCGGAAGCGGGCGGCGAACTTGGCGTTGGTCCGGGAGAGCGCCTCCTCGGGGGCGATGCCCTGGCGCCGCGCCACGTTGACGAGCGCGAACAACAGGTCGCCGAACTCCCCGACGGCATGGTCCGCCGCGGCCTCGCCGCCTGCGAGCGCCTCGTCGAGCTCGTCGATCTCCTCGGCCACCTTGGCCTTCAGCGCGGCAGCGCCCGCCGCATCGTCCGGCCAGTCGAAGCCCGCGGCGGCCGCCTTCTTCTGGAGCGCCGCCGCCCGCGAGAGCGCGGGCAGCGCCAGCGGCACCCCGTCGAGCCGCGAGGCCCGCTCCGGCCCCCGGCGCGCCGCACGCGCCGCCTTCTCCCGCCGCTTGATCTCCTCCCAGGTGGCCTTCACCGCCGCAGCGTCGTCCGCCGTGGCATCGCCGAACACGTGGGGGTGGCGGCGCACCAGCTTGTCGGCGATCGCCGTCGCCACGTCGTCGAAGGCGAACAGGCCCGCTTCCTCCGCCATCCGCGCATGGAAGACCACCTGCAGGAGGAGGTCGCCGAGCTCCTCCTCGAGGTCCTCCATGTCGCCGCGGGCGATGGCGTCCGCCACCTCGTAGGCTTCCTCCACGGTGTAGGGCGCGATCGTCGCGAACGTCTGCCTCACGTCCCACGGACAGCCGCGCTCCGGATCGCGCAGCCGCGCCATGATGGCGATCAGCCGGTCGATCGGGCGTTCGCCGCCGTCCGCCGCGCCGTCGCCCCGCCCATGCGTCCCGTCCATCCGCTGCCCCCGCTGTCCGAAAGGCGTCCGCCGCCGCGCCGAAGCGCTCTCACGGCGGGCGGCCCGAGGCAAGGGGAGGGGCGCGGGCCGGATGGCCGCAAGTCGCATAAGGCGGATTATGGAACCAGAGCGGAGCGGTCAGAGCGCGGCATCGGCGCGGTCAGCCCGGCAGCGCGATCCGCATCATGTCGTAGGCCGGCTCGACGCCTTCCGGGAGCTCGGCCTTCAGGGTCCGGTAGTCGAGGTCGAGGTGGAGGTTGGTGAGGATGGCCCGGCGCGGGCCGATCCGCTCGATCCAGCCGAGCGCCTGGTCCACCGTGAAGTGGCTCGAATGGGTGTGGCGGCGCAGGGCGTCCACGATCCAAACGTCGAGGTCCTCGAGGAGCGGGACGCTCTCCCGCGGCAGGTCGTTGAGGTCGCTCGAATAGGCGAGCCCGCCGACGCGGAAGCCCAGCGAATCGATGTCCCCGTGGCG
This sequence comes from uncultured Hyphomicrobiales bacterium, assembly GCA_964547415.1. Lineage (GTDB taxonomy): Bacteria > Pseudomonadota > Alphaproteobacteria > Rhizobiales > Amorphaceae > CAZJNX01. Next base: position 669 of record CAZJNX010000143.1, on the reverse strand, counting down.
CTGCAGGAACGGCAGGACGTCGATGGCGCCGCCAGCGCCCGCAACGCGCACCGGGCGGCCCGGCACCAGGCGATGCTCGTTGAGGATCGGCGGATAGGACGATCCCGGCGGCGTCGAGAAGCAGTAGGCGAAGGCGGTGCGCACCCGCGCCGCCGTCCCCGCGTCCATGTGGACGTCCACCCGCCGCCGCTCCTTGAGGGCGAAGCCGCGCAGGTCGTCGATCCCGTGGATGTGGTCGGCGTGGGGATGGGTGTAGAAGACCGCGTCGAGGTGGGTGACCTCCGCCTCGAGGAGCTGCTCGCGGATGTCCGGCCCCGTATCGACGAGCACGGTGGTCCGGCCGCCGTCCGCCACCCGCTCCACCAGGAGCGCGCATCGCCGCCGCCGGTTGCGCGGCTCGGCCGGGTCGCACGCGCCCCATTCGCCGCCGATCCGCGGCACGCCGCCGGACGAGCCGCAGCCGAGAATGGTGAAGACGAGCCCGCCCGTCATGGCGTGCCTGGCCGCGGCACCCGGTCGAACAGGCGGTAGAAGTTGGTGGTCGTCGCCGCCGCGATCTCCGCGTAGCTGACGCCCTTCACCTGTGCCAGCACCTCGGCGGTCTTCACGGTGAAGGCCGGCTCGTTGCGCTTGCCGCGGTGGGGCGCGGGCGCGAGGTAGGGCGCGTCC